>RYWP01000004.1:0-31636 GCA_003979135.1 Alistipes sp. | reverse complement strand
CCCTCGAACTCCCGACGGGTTTTCTGAATCTGCAACTGTTTGTCGCCGCACGGACCGAACAACGATTCGACGGCACTGCGGACGGCTCCTGAAATATAAGTCTCGATCTGCTTCATGTCCGAAAAATATTTTTGAGCCACAAATTTAACGCTTTATTGCGGAATAACAACTACCTTTGCGCAACTAATCCCGTTCAACGCATGAAAATCGCAGATTTGGATCTGGGCACGCACCCGCTTTTTCTGGCTCCGATGGAGGATGTCACCGACCCTTCGTTCCGCTACATGTGCAAGCGGTTCGGGGCCGATGTGGTCTACACGGAGTTCATACCGGCCGACGGACTGATACGCGATGCGGCGAAAGCGCTCAAAAAACTCGAAATCGCCGAAAGCGAACGTCCCGTAGGCATCCAGATCTACGGCCACCTCATCGACCCGATGGTCGAAGCGGCCCGCATGGCGGAAGCGGCGGGGCCGGACATCATCGACATCAATTTCGGGTGTCCGGTGAAGAAAATCGCAGGACGCGGCGCGGGTTCGGGCATGATGCGCGACGTACCGCTGATGGTCGAAATGACCCGCCGCATCGTCGAGGCGGTACACAAACCCGTAACGGTGAAAACACGACTCGGCTGGGACGACACATCGAAAAACATCGAAGAAATCGCCCTCCGGCTGCAAGATGTCGGTATTGCGGCGCTGACCATTCATGGCCGCACGCGCGCGCAGATGTACCGCGGCGAAGCAGACTGGACGCTGATCGGCCGAGTGAAGAACAATCCGCAAATCCGGATCCCCATCATCGGCAACGGTGATGTGGACAGCGGCCCGAAAGCAACCGAGATGTTCGACCGCTACGGCGTGGACGGAGTGATGATAGGCCGTGCGACCTACGGGCGACCGTGGATATTCCGCGAAGTGAAGCACTTCTTGACAACAGGCGAAGTGCTGCTGCAGCCCACAGTCGCAGAACGGGTGGCGATAGCGCGGGAACATCTGCAAAAGTCGCTGGAAATCAAAGGCGAATATGTCGGCATACTGGAAATGCGCCGCCACCTGACGAACTATTTCAAGGGGCTGCCCGACTTCAAGGCGACACGGCTGAAACTCGTCACGACGCTCGACATCGACGAACTATTCGCGACGCTGGACTATATCGGCGACCGCTGGGCCGGATATGATTTGAGCGGAGCCATTCCAGCCCCGCTCTCACACGAATTATAACTTTTTAACGGTCGGAACCGCCTAATTCAGTACCCGCTCGACATAATCGCGGTAATCTTTCACGACCGGCTTGTACTCATCGTCCTCGAACAACGGCGACGAGATGATGAAGTCAGCTGTAGCGCGGTTGACAGCCGTCGGCACGTTGCAGAGCGAAGCCAAACGCAACAAAGCCTTGACGTCGACGTCGTGCGGCTGTGCGGACATCGGATCGCAGAAAAAAATCAGTGCATCGATTTCACCGTCGACGATTTTCGCCCCCAACTGCTGATCTCCGCCCAACGGACCCGATTTCAACAGCGTAATCTCCAACTCGGGTGCCAAGTCGCCCTCTTCCATCTGTTCGCGATGGTTGCGCAGGGTTTTCTCGACCATCTTACCGGTCGTACCGGTACAAATCAGATGGTGGCAATACAATTTGTCCGAGTTCCAATCCACCCATTCGGCCAAGTCGCGCTTCATGTTATCATGCGCAACCAGCGCCAAGACTTTCTTCTTTTCCATAATGATCTCCGTTAAAATGAGCTTTCGCGGCAAAGATAAGAAAAGTCGAGCGCACAAACAAACGTCGACACGATTATGCCGATTCGCCCGTTCTGATTACACGAACGCAACATTCTTTCGGCCGAACGCTTACGGACGCGGCGCATGATGTCCGCGGAAGCAACTGTCGAGCCGACCGGCATAACGCATCGTGACGGAGGGCGTAATCAAGGTGAGAATCGTTTCACCGGTAGCGGTCGAGACGGTAAAGCAGGCATGGTAGAGCGTGTCGCCATCGGCGATGTTGAACGAAATCATCCAACCGCACTGCACGCGCGAAACCTGATAATTGCTGATGGACATCGAATCGAAGTTGAGCCGCTCGAAATACTGCGATGCAGCACGGTCGACGGGCAAATGCACCTCGACATGATCGACGAAAAGCGCAAAAAAGAAATAATCGGCATAAATCGACCGCACGCGGCCGTCGGGCATCTCCTGCATCGTGGCAGGATAGAACATGTAATTGTGCGACTGCACCAACGAGTCGATGCAAGCTGCATAATTCTTGGCACGCAGAGCCCGCCGTTCGACCCGATTCAACCCCTCGCCGGAAACTTCGTAGACATTCGTATGTTCCACGAGCCGGACAGGCGCCTGCTGCACCGGCACGATAGCGGTCTGCGGCACGCTGTCGACCGAAGAACGGATGTCCGACACCTGAGGCGACGGTTCGGCGAAACGACTGTCCGACGAAGGTGCCGGATAAGCCCGAGCGGAAAGGGCGAAAACGGCGCAACCGCACAATGCGGCCGCGCCGGAAAGAACCGGAAAAAGTCTTTTCATATTATTTCAAAGTATCAATACAACTGCGAGATACTACCCGAGTACTGCACGGGATTGTACCACGGATTGGTAATCGTCAACGTCGCACCGCCCGTCCGCGAGAAAATCTCGAACGTGAACGTGTACTCCGAAGCGGAGAACAACGGCGTGGTGAAGGTCACCATCCACCCTTCGTGGGTCTGTTCGGTGGTGTAGCCTTGCAGGCTATTGACCGTATAGTTCAGTACGGTAACATAATAAGGCGGAACATACCCCTTGACATAAGGCAGACAGATGTCGACGGTACCGTCCCACACGCCGACGTTGAACTCGGGATTCATGATCTGACGCATCGGGCCGGCGGGCTGCCGCTGCATGGTCTGCGGATTGAACTGGAAATTGCGCGACAGAACGATGGAATCCATCGTCTTTTCGAAATTGGCGATCCGTTCGGCACGGCGCTTTTCACGCACTTCGCGACGCTCCTCTTTGGGAGACAACGCTTTTTTTTGGCCGATGACCGTTACGGCTGCTGCACACAACAGAAGACACGTAATAAAGATGACTGATCTTTTCATGACACATAGGTTTTAACACCCATGCGTATGCAAATACGATGCCCGAACCGGAAAATCAACCGTCGATGCAACTCGTCAGCAGCGTCATCGGCTCCACCGGCTCCACTCGCAACGAGCGGATTTTGGCCGGCACGAGTACGGTTTCGCCCTGATGCAACGGGCATCTGTTGCCGGCATCATCGATCAACTCGCCACGACCGGCCGTACAAACTACGATAAGAAACGAATCGAGCGCCACCAAATCAAAGCGGTAAGATTGCGTAATTTCGGCAAACGCGGTGGTGAAATAAGGGCCGCGAACCAACTCGACCGACGCATCCGTCCGACGTTCGTAAGAGATGCGGTGATCGGACCGCGATGTATAATCGATAGCATCTTTCGCCAAGTCCGTGTGCAATTCGCGCAGGTCGCCCCGAGCGTCGCGCCGGTCGTAATCATAGATGCGGTAAGTGATGTCGGAGGTCTGCTGAATCTCGGCAATGAACGAACCGGCGCAAATCGTATGAACGCACCCTGCCGGCAAAAAGAAGACATCGCCCGGACGGATGGCATAATCGGACAACCGATCGATCAACGCATGTCGGGCTACGCAATCCTCGTAGGTTTCCGGTGTCATCCGTTCGGAGAAACCGCAACGCAAATGCGCACTCGGATCAGCCCCGATAACATACCACATCTCGTTTTTCCCCTTCGCACGGTGGCGCTGCCAAGCCAATGCGTCGTTGGGATGCACCTGAATCGAAAGATCCTGCTTGGCATCGATGAATTTGACCAACAGAGGAAATTCGTTACCGAAACGAGCGTAATTGGACTTTCCGAGCAGATCGGCACCGTCCCGTGCAAGCAAACCGGAGAGCGACAGGCCGGCATCGGGGCCCTCGGCGACGACCGATTCGCTTCCGGCGACGCCGGACAATTCCCAGCTTTCGCCGATTTGCGTACGGTCGGAAACGATCTCCTTGTAGGCGATGAGTTTCTCACCGCCCCACAAAACCGACTTCAATATAGGTACGAATTTGTACATCTGCTTTCGCTCGTCGCAGCCTCCGAAAGGCCCGAATAAGTAACAAAGATAAGCAGTTTTTCGGAAACGCCAAATTCGGCAATGAAAAAGTTTGCAGCAATTTGTATGCAAAAACGAAGTCAGCGAACCGCATCGATTCGATGTAGTTCGCTGATTTTCAGCGTCGGGGAGACAGGATTCGAACCTGCGACCCCCTGCTCCCAAAGCAGGTGCGCTAACCGGACTGCGCTACACCCCGTTCCGAAGTGCAAAGATAAACCCTTTTTTCATTCCGACAAACATTTTCAGAAACCAGTCGGCCATTCGCATCCCGCAGACTGACCGATGCTGTCGAGCAACGGCGTGAAATCCTCGTCGGGAGCAGGACAATAGACTCCGAAGCCCAACTCGCGCGCAGTAGCAATGTTCCGTTCGGAATCGTCGATGAAAAGAGTTTCCTCGGGGCGAATGCCGCTGTCGTCCATCATCTGCCGGAAAATCGCGGGCGACGGCTTCAACTCGTGCATCCGATAAGAGACGTAGATCCCGTCGAAATAATCTTCTATCGTACGGCCGTCGACCGTACACATCCGCCGGATCGCCTCCATCGCTACGGGATTGTTGTTCGACAGGACATAGGTGCGCACGCCCCGTCGCCGCAATCGCTCGACAGCCCGCAATTTCACAACAGGAATATCGGTCAGAATGGCAGCGATGGCACCGGCGATCTGCTTGTCCGTAACCGTACGGTTGTCGGTCATCCGCCGCATCTCGTCGCAGGTTTCATGGAACGAAAGGTCGCCCTGCTCCATCCGGCCCATCATCTCCACGGGATGATATGCGTCAATCAACTGTCCGATACACCCCAATCCGATAGCGGCAAAAGCGGCCCTACACCCTTCGAGGTCGAGCCCGACGAGCACCCCGCCGAGGTCGAACACGACGTTGCGAATCACAACTCCCACAGCTATTTCTGAAATTTAATCGTATAATTCCTCAACGGACGCAACATCCACATGGGCAGCATCTTGCAGACAGGGATGAACAAGCGGTTCCACCAATCGGGCACGATGCACCGCCGCCCGCGCCACAAAGCCCGCAGCCCGCGACGTGCGCAACTGTCAGCCGAAATGAGCGCCCCCAGACGCAATCCGATGCGCTGCCAACGGGGTGTCAATCCATAGAGGTCTGTCGCAACACCGGCAGTACACACTGCCGTGACGCGAATGCCGCGGTCGGCGACCTCGCGGGCGAAAGCGACAGAAAAACTTTTCAGATAGGCTTTCGAAGCACTGTATATGGACAATCCGGGGAACGGCATCCACAACGAATAGGAAGACATATTGAGTATATGCCCCCGCACCCCGCGCCGAATCATGTCCGCCGCGAAAAGCCGGCAAAGCTGCGTCGCGGTCAGGTCATGCAACAAGATGATGCGCTCGATGCGCTCGGGCGGCGTGGCCAAGACATCGCAGAACGAGAAGATGCCAGCGTTATTGACCAGCACGTCGACAGCGATGCCTTGTGCCCGTGTCCAATCGAACAACTCCTGCGCTGCGGTCGTACGGGCGAGGTCAAGGGAACACGTACGCACCTCGATGCCGCCGGCCGCCTCAATTTCCGTTTTCACGACGTCGAGCCGCTCGGCCCGCTCGCCTATCAAGACGACGCGGTAACCCAAAGCCGCCAATTGCAGGGCATAACAGCGTCCGATTCCGGAACCGGCGCCGGAAACCAAAGCCCAAGCGGCTCCGCGAACGATTTCACCGCATTTCATATCACGGAAGTTTCGCTAATTCCTCGCGTATCTTGCGCGGCAGGTCAGGGCAATGTTTGCAACATTTCATGTCGACGGAATACATCCGCGCAATGCAATAGTTGCGGTGGTCGCACTCGCTGCGGGTCGAAGCGTCGCCCTCGCGGAGCTTATTGACGAACGCGGGGTCGTTGACCAACGCGCGAGCCATCTGCACGAGGTCGAAACCGGCATCCAACGCACGGTCGATGCCCTCGCGACTTACCAAACCGCCCACGTAGACAAGCGGTCCCTTCAACGCGGCGCGGAATTTCTTGGCGTCCTCCAAGAAATAGCACTCCTCGAACGGGAACTGCTTAATCATGTAGGGACCACACCACCGAATGAAGTACCGCAACCACAAAGGCGAGTAGTGACTCATCGTATAGAGCGGTATCAGACCGCGCATGACAGCCATCGGCGCTTTCGACACGAAACCGGCCGACAGGACGATGCCGTTGACGCCGTAGGATTCGATGACTTTGGCGATTTCGAGGCTCTCGGGAATCTGGATGCCGCTCGAAAAACCGTCGTACATGTTGTGCTTGACCAGCACGGCCCGATTGCGCTGCGCGGCGGCCTCCATCACCTCTTCGAGGCACATCCGCATGAACCGCATCCGATTTTCGAGCGAACCGCCGTACTCGTCGCGGCGGTGGTTGGTATAGGGCGACAGAAACTGCGAAATCAGATAGCCGTGACCGGCGTGCATCTCGATAGAATCGAATCCGGCATCGGCAGCCGTATGCACAGCGCGGCCGAAATCCTTGGCGACCTGCACGATTTCGCTCTTACGCATCCCGCGCACGGGCGTATAGGCGTAGAGGTTGAATCCGGTCGACGCACCAATGGGAATCTGTCCGGCGGTGGTAAAATGAGTCATGTTGCCGCAATGCCCGATCTGGAGCCCGACAGCGGCCCCCTCGCGGTGGACGGCATCGGTCAAGTCGCGCAAGGCGGGGACGATTTCGGGCCGCAGCCACAGCTGTTTGCGGAACGAAAGGCCGCTCCGGCACACGGCGGCATAGGCGACGGTCGTCATGCCGACGCCCCCGCGGGCGACCGCGACGTGGTAGTCCTTGAGCTGCTTCGAAGGGCCGAAGTTCTCCCCCATCGACTCGAAAGCGGCCGACCGGACGACGCGGTTGCGCAACATCACGGGGCCCAACTGATAAGGCGTGAAAAGTTCGGACATATCAATAGATGAATGGAATGATTTTCTTGCGTTTCAGAGCAGTGAACTCCGTGCCGAACTCCTTTTCATAGCGACGGTAGAGCGATGCGGCACGGGGCGCAAGGTTGGCGAACGTCCACCAAGCGAAGACGGCACCGGCCCACGACCACGAAGCGATGGCGAACCCCGTCCACTCGACGAACTCACCGAAATAATTGGCCGACGAAACGTAACGGAACATACCCCCGCGCGGAATGTAATGACGCGTGTCGCCGGGCTTGCGCAAATGGCGGATAATATAGTCGGCATGCAGGTTGATGGCCATGCCGGCAAAGAAAATCGCCCCGCCGACATAGATATAAGGTTTCGCGAACCAGTCATCGTAGAAGCCGTCGGGCGAGACGAAAAAAATCCACCCGCCCTGCATCAAGGCGTTCAACGTATTGAATACCATACCCATGACGACGATACCCAACGGCATTTTCGAACTGCCGCGCATCAACAGCGGGAAGATGAACGCCCGCTGGAAGTAATGGGTCTGAAAGAGGAGGAACAAAACCAACGGCCCCGCATCCCACATCCGCTCGGAGCAAGCCCACAGGATGCACATGAAGACGAAGACGGGTGCTTCCATCAACACCCAACCCACCTTGTTAGGAACGGGCGGCCCATATCGCCGGTCGAAAAGAAAGCCGTAACCAGCCTCGAAAAAATGCAACGCGACGAAAACCCCGAGCGCCGCAACGGCCATCACCAACAGAAAAATATCGAAAGTCTCTTTCATCAGTTTCGATTTGAAAAACAGCAGAAATATAGAAAAAAATCCTCGATCCTGCAAATTCGGCCCGTTTACGGCGCAAGGAGCGACAGCGCGCGTATACAATTTTTCCGGACCTTTGGGGTTTAACCGAAGATACTTCATTTCGGCATAATCAAGCAAACGCTTGTTTCTGCGCTCGACTTTTCGTATCTTTGCATCATGTCAATCGTGCGCAACACCGAGAGCGATCTCGAATTCGAAAATAAAATCCGCCCGCAGGAACTCGGCAATTTCGCAGGGCAGGACAAAATCGTCGAAAATCTCCGCATCTTCATCAAAGCGGCCCTAATGCGCGGCGATTCGCTCGACCATGTACTGCTCCACGGCCCCCCGGGACTGGGCAAAACCACACTCGCGAACATCATCGCCAACGAAGTGGGCGCTCAGCTGCGCATTACATCGGGACCGGTGCTCGACAAACCGGGAGACTTGGCGGGCCTGCTCACGGGGCTGAATCCGGGCGATGTGCTTTTCATCGACGAAATCCATCGTCTGAGCCCTATCGTCGAGGAATATCTCTATTCGGCGATGGAAGACTACAAAATCGATATCGTACTGGACAAAGGCCCCTCGGCCCGCTCGATTCAGATCGAACTGGCCCCGTTCACGCTCGTGGGTGCCACGACACGCAGCGGCCTGCTGACCTCGCCGCTGCGAGCTCGATTCGGCATCCAATGCCACTTGGAATACTACGATGCTTCGGTGCTAGCCGGCATCGTCAAGCGCTCAGCCCGTATTCTCGATGTATCAATCGACGATGACGCAGCCCACGAAGTGGCGCTCCGGTCACGCGGTACCCCGCGCATTGCGAATGCGCTGCTGCGCCGCGTGCGCGATTTCGCCATGGTCAAGGGCGAAGGCCATATCGATCTTTCGATTACCCGCATCGCGCTGCAAGCCCTCAACATCGATTCGCGCGGACTGGACAGCATGGACAACAAGATTCTGACGACCATCATCGAGAAGTTCAAGGGTGGGCCGGTCGGACTGAACACCGTAGCGACCGCTGTCGGCGAGGAGGCCGGAACCATCGAGGAAGTTTATGAACCGTTCCTCATCAAAGAGGGATTTCTGAAACGCACGCCGCGCGGACGTGAAGTGACCGAACTGGCCTACGACCATCTGCACTTCACCCACACGGAAGGCGAAAACGGAACCCTATTCTGATTCCGGATGCGCCTCGCACACCTCGCACGGAACAATATTTGCATCCCCGAAAACGCAGTGCCGACC
Source organism: Alistipes sp. (assembly GCA_003979135.1). Classification (GTDB taxonomy): domain Bacteria; phylum Bacteroidota; class Bacteroidia; order Bacteroidales; family Rikenellaceae; genus Alistipes. Next base: position 22,502 of record RYWP01000004.1, on the reverse strand, counting down.
GATCGTGCGCTGCGTTTTTGCTTATGGAAACGAATCAGAAAACGGCAGCTCTGCGCTACCACAGCGAACCACGCCCGGGAAAAATCGAGGTCGTACCCACCAAACCTCACCACACGCAAGAAGAACTCGCGCTGGCTTACTCGCCCGGTGTAGCGGAAGCGGCCCGTGCGATTGCAGAAGATCCCGAAGCCGCCTATCGCTACACGAACAAAGGCAACACGGTAGCCGTCATCTCGAACGGCACGGCCGTACTGGGACTGGGCGATATCGGGCCGCTCGCCTCGAAACCCGTCATGGAGGGCAAAAGCATGCTGTTCAAGGTTTTCGGCGGCATCGACGCATTCGACATCGAAGTCGACGCCCACAACACGGAAGAATTCATCCGCACGGTGCGGGCCATCGCCCCGACCTTCGGCGGAATCAATTTGGAGGACATCAAAGCGCCGGAATGTTTCGAAATCGACCGCCGGCTACAAGCGGAACTGGAAATTCCGGTGATGCACGACGACCAACACGGCACGGCCGTAATCGTCGCGGCGGCGCTTATCAACGCAATGAAAATCACGGGTCGCGAACCTGCACGGCAACGTGTAGTTATCAACGGGGCCGGTGCGGCCGCCATCGCCTGTGCCGGAATGCTGTCCCGCATCGGCATCCGACCCGAAAATATGGTGTTGTGCGACAGCCGAAGTGCGGTAACCCGCCACCGGACAGACCTCAATGTCTACAAACGAGAATTTGCGACGGACCGCCGTATCACAACGCTGGCCGAAGCGATCGACGGTGCGGACATCTTCATCGGCGTATCGAAAGCCGACGTGCTGACACCGGCCATGCTGCGGACAATGGCACCCCGACCGATCGTCTTGGCACTGGCCAATCCCGATCCGGAAATCGCCTACGAAACGGCCCATGCGACGCGCCCCGACCTGATCTTTGCGACGGGGAGATCGGATTTTCCGAACCAAGTGAACAATGTGCTGGGATTTCCCTACATTTTCCGCGGAGCGCTCGACGTACGGGCCCGCCGTATCGACGATGCGATGAAACTCGCAGCAGCCCATGCGCTGGCCGAACTGGCCCGCGAACCGGTGCCGACATCGGTGTTACGAGCCTACGGGCTGGAACATTTGGAATTCGGCCGCGACTATCTGATTCCGAAGCCCTTCGACCCGCGTCTGCGCTGCACAGTGGCGGCGGCCGTCGCCCGCGCAGCCATGAAATCAGGTTCGGCCCGCAAGCCGATCGCAGACTGGGATGCCTATCGCGAACAACTGCGGGCCGAACCGATGTAAACCGAACAGACCGGAACGAACCGGCGTGCACGACGGCTAATGCCGCATACCCTGCGACAAAGGATGCTCCAATGTCCGATGGACGGAATACGACCGCAACACCAATCCCACACCGATGAAAATCAACAGAGCGAACAATACCGTATCGAAATGCAGTTTGTCCAACCCCATCGCCACGGAGACAATGATAGCCAAAACGGGCTGCAAATAGGTGTAGATACTCGTGACAGTCGGCGCCACATATTTCAGGCCGTAATTCAACAGAAGATTCGGGAAAAACGTAGGAACGATCAACACGAACAACGTCGGGAACAAGGCATGGTGCGCGATATTGGCATAATCAGCGTGAACGATATCGGGCAATCCGAACGGCAAGGTGATGATGGCCGCCACGCAATAGATCCACCGGATGACCGTGATGGGTTTGTACTTAGCGACCAAGCGTTTGAACAACGCCATATAAAGCGCCGAGACGCAAGCGCTCGAGAAGATGAGCACGTTGCCCAACAACTCGGCCTTCTCGTGGACGGACGAAGCGCCCGAAAGCACAACGCACACGGCACCGGCCAAACCCATCGTCAGACCGATGATTTTCATGCGCGAAAACTTGTCGAGCCCCAACAAGACCGACACGACCAAGACAAGAATCGGAATGATGGTATCGATAATCGAACCGTCGATGGGCGACGTACGCGAAAGACCGAACATCAGGAACGATTTGCGCAAGACACCGATCAACAGAGCCGCGCCGACCAACTTGCGCATATCCTCGTGCGGCACCTTTTCGGCGTGAGGGCGGGCAGAACGGTTCTCAACGGCGAGTTTCCGGTTGTCAGCATACCAACGCGCCCATCGCCACCCCAACGGGATGAACGAAATGACTGCTGCGACGAAAAGCGACGCAGCGACCATACCCATCGGCCCCATGTAACGAGGCAGCACAATGGCATAAAACGGAAAGTCCATCGCCCAGATGGCATTGCACAACAAAAGCGCGAGATGAGGCCGCAATTTTTCCATAAGTCCATTCGATTAAGGATGCGGCACAGCGCTGCAAGAACCATGCGAAACCGTCAGGCCCCGACGAAACGAAACAGCCTGGCGTACGCCGCCCGTTCGACTCGCCACCGGAATTTCCTCTGGAACACAACGACCCGAAGGTCAGAACTGAAAATAGATGAACGGCTGGATGTCGCTCGACTTGATCTGCATCACGCACCAGATGAGCGCCGCAGCCATGACGACCTGCACGACCATCGGAGCAGCCACGACCCGACGCTGCATAAAAGTATCGACCCGACCGGGCATCAGGTGCAGAAAGTATCCGGCGACAATCAAAGCGAACACACCAGCATATCCAGTCAATATCTGCGGAATCATCGATGCGTGGAAGTCGAACGCAATCTGGTGGAGCAACAACGAAACGGTCTGCATCGACTCGGCGCGGAACATCAACCACCCGAAACAGACCAGATTGAAAGTGAAGAAAATACCGAGGGCCCGCACCAATCCGTTCATCTGCGCACCGTAAACTTTGGCTCCGGGCACGACGGCCAACCACATCTTGTGAAGCGCCAAAGCGACCCCGTGCAACGCCCCCCACAAAATGAATCGGAAAGCGGCCCCGTGCCACAATCCGCCCAAAAGCATCGTCAACATCAGATTGACATAGGTGTGAAACCGCCCCTTACGGTTACCGCCCAACGAGATATAGACGTAATCGCGCAACCACGACGAAAGCGAAATATGCCACCGCCGCCAAAACTCGGTGATGGTCGCCGATTTATAGGGTGCATCGAAATTCTTGGGAAAGCGGAAGCCAAGCAACAGCGCAATACCAATGGCCATGTCCGAATACCCCGAAAAATCGCAATAAATCTGCAAAGCGTATCCGTAAATGCCCATCAGACATTCGAATCCGGTGTAAAGCAACGGCTCCTCGAAAATCCGGTCGACGAAGTTAAGCGAAATATAATCCGAGATGACCGCCTTTTTGAACAATCCGGTCAAAATCAGAAAGACGCCCATGCCGAACATCGCGCGCGTGACGATGGGTTTACGCCGAATCTGCGGAATGAAGTCGCGGGCGCGGACGATAGGACCGGCAACTAATTGCGGAAAAAACGAAAGGTAGAAAAGGTAATCCAACCAACTGGTCAACGGCCGAAGCTGCCAACGGTAGATGTCGATCGTGTAACTCATCGACTGGAAGACGAAAAACGAGATACCGACCGGCAGGAAAATATCGCGAAACTGGAGGAATCCGGCACCGAACAAATCATTGGAGATGTCAATGAGGAAGTTGGTGTATTTGAAATAGGCCAACATGCCAAGGTTGACCGCCACGCTCAATGCCACCCACAGCCGCCGGAACGACATCCGCTCGGTGCGGAACAAAGCACGGGCAATCAGGAAGTCGCTGGTCGCGGCGAAAATCAACAGCAGAAAATAGATGCCGCTCGATTTGTAATAAAAATAGAGCGAAAAGAGCACGACGTAGATAATACGGGCCGTCGTCGCATTGCGCAACGAATTGTAAACCAAAAGGAATCCTGCAAAAAGAAAGAGGAACAATCCGCTGCTGAAAATCAACGGCGAAGTGGCATCGTAGGCCAACAGGGTCTGCAACCGGACCGCAATATCATCCGTCACCGCCAACATGTCATTCCAATCCCGCGTCGATATCCGTCGGCACAAAACCGTGTATCAATGCACGGCGAATCCGAGCATACTGCAACGAATCGAGCACATTGTTCAGCATCGCGGATTCAGCCATATCATCTTCGTCGTCCATACGCTCATACACGGCCCGCGCACCGGCGTGGAAAGCATCGGCGAGCGACCAAGCGACCCGACGTCCGCCGGCGAAATTGATGTGCGTATGGTCTTTGCCGGCCCATCCGTTCGAGACGAATGCAGCCATACCGCCCCACGACCGCATGGCATCGCTTACCGGCCAGAACGCGGCACCGGCACGCTCGGCAGCGGCACGCTGGCAAGCCGTCAGATAAGGAATGGCGTCCATCGGCTCGTAGCCGCGCTCGGTCTTCACCGAACGATCGCTCACACCCAGCAACAGCACAGCGGCACCCGGGAAACATTCGCGCACGAAAGCAATCATTTGCTCGATCTGAACCCCATATTTGTTGTAGACGTAAACGCCCTGCTGCATGATGTTGAGCCCGTATTGCAGGATGACCAAATCGTACGGCACAAGCGCATGCACCTGCGCATCGACCGACGGATTGGTCCAAAAAAGCGCCCGTCCATTGTTGCTACGAATGGAGTAATTGTCGACCGAGACGCCGCCCCCATCGAACAAAGCCCCGTAACCGATGAACCCGCGGCTCCCCTCGGCCACCCGGAACGAAAGCGAGTGAATCTGCGGTGCGGCGACCACAATTTGCCGCACGGCCTTATCGCCCTCGACATCGAATGAATTGCGAAGTGAATCGTTGACCGTCACCTCAATGCGGCTGTCGGACGGACTGATAAAGAATACCCGCGCCTCATTGCAATCGCCGAGCCGCTCGCGGAAATCGGTCGCGACCCACGATGTCGAAGCGCCGGCAGTAGCTTGACAAGCCCACCCCGAAACGAAAAAGTTGTTGCGCAAAGCCTCGGGCGCATTGCGACGCTGCATGATGTTATAGGACGTCCACCCTTTCGACTGGGTTTTGACCGACCGCCGGAACGCAGTCAGCGGCGATGCCATCGGCGCAAAACCAGTGCCGCCGCCGCCGTAAGTCCGCTGCAACCGTTCGCGCAGGTCGGCGGTCAGAATGTCCCCCTCGATAAACGAATCACCGAGAAAAGCGATGCGCACAGGACGCTGCGCGCGGAGCAACGTATCGTAAAACGCTTCCATCTGTCCGCCGCTGAAATCCTCGACAGGAACCAACGCAGGGCTCGAAAGCGTACTATCGGGCACGACAGGCAGCCTGCGTGCAACGAACTCGGAAAGAGAATCCGGCAAAGGAGACCACGCATAGACGATCTGTGCGGCAGGCGGCAACGTATCGGCCGCCACGATACATCCGGCGACGGAATCCAAATCGATGCGGACGAGTTCGTCAATGGCCGGTTCGAAAACGGTATTCGCAACCGGAGCGTCATCGAACGACACAAGGTCCGACAGGATATTGGCCCGCCGCAACTTGACACCGCCAACGCTCTGCGGAGGGATGAAACTGACAGCCACGAGCACGACGATGAGTGCCGTGACCGCAAGCCAACTTTTGGGTGCGTAGTCTTCGCCGAACTTATTCATCAGTCACGCCGGTTTCCGAGAACGAGCAACACATAATAAAGCACCGACGCAATGGCGCTCAATGCAGCTACAAGATAGGTGCGGGCCGCCCATCCGAGCGCCACGCGGGCCTGCGACAACTGGGCTTCGGGCATCATACGGCTGGATTTCAACCATTCGAGCGCCCGGGCCGAAGCATTGTACTCGACGGGCAAAGTCACCAACGAAAATACGGCCGACATGGCAATCATGCCGACGCCGATCCAACAAACCAATTCATTCTGTGTCGTTGCAAGCAGCACCAATCCCAGAAGGACGATCCAAGTAGCCGCCGTCGAAGCGAACTGCACGACCGGCACCAACTGAGACCGCAAAACCAACGGAGCATACCCCTGCGCATGCTGCACAGCGTGACCGCACTCGTGAGCGGCAACAGCGGCAGCAGCGACAGAAGAGGACGAATAAACCGAATCGCTCAGATTGACCGTCATAGTCTGCGGGTTGAAATGGTCGGTCAGATGGCCCTTGACGTGGGTCACTTTAACATTATGGATGTTGTTGTCGCGTAACATCTTTTCGGCGACCTCGGCACCGGTCAATCCGCCCGGGAACTCCACACGGGAATATTTGCGGAAGACAGACTGCAACCGAGCCTGCACAAGGTATCCGACGATACCGATAACGATAATCAACAGAAACATACCGGACTGGGCCGCAGAAAAATCGAGGCCCGAACCGGAACGGTAACCGGCTTGCAAAAGCGCGAAAAGCGAATGAATCAACATGGTTGACGAATGGTTTATTTTCCTGTTAAAAACATCCGTCGGATGCAATTCCGACGAAATTCGGACAAAAATACGAAATTTATGCGTTACTTTGCATCAAAATTCACACAAAAACACGCGCTCGTGGACTTGGCCCTTTTCATAGCCCGTCGGACGGCCCGTTCGGAGACCGGCAAACATGCCGGTGTCATGGAACGCATCGCCGTACTTTCGGTCGCCCTGAGCATCGCCGTGATGCTTGTCGCCATTGCCGTAATGATGGGCTTCAAGCGCGAAGTGACCCGCAAGATGGTCGGATTCACGGGACATGTGGTCGTGACCGACATCCGCAGTGTCCACACACTCGATGCGACGCCCATCTGCCGGACGGAACACCTCGAAACGCTCATCAGCACCGTTCCGGGGTTCGTCGCGGCAGTGCCTTATGCCCTCAAAGGCGGCATTGTCCGCACGGATGCCACGGTCGAAGGAGTGACACTCAAAGGCGTCGACGGCACCTATGACTGGCAAACCTTTCGCGAATGGCTCGTCGAGGGCGAACTACCCCGCGTGGGCGACAGCATCCGCACGAAAGACATCCTGCTGTCACGCTCGCTGGCCCGCAGAATCGGCACGAATGTCGATGATAAAATCGAGATGCTTTTCGTCGAAAACGGCGAGCAACCCCGCCGCGACCGGTTCAAGGTAGCGGGCATCTACGCATCGGGCATGGACGAGATGGACAAGGCTCTGATATTGACCGACCTGCGCAACGTCCAACGACTCGCACGCTGGCGTCCGGACGAGGTGACAGGCTACGAAATCGCCGTGACGAATCTCGATGCAGCAGAACCCTTTGCCGGAGAGTTGGACGAACGCCTCTTCCTCGACGAAAGCGACGAAACGATCAACCTGACAGCCAACAACGTACAACAACTCTATCCGAACGTCTTCGACTGGCTCAAGGCGCACGACGTCAATGCAGTCGTAATTTTGGTCATCATGCTCATCGTCTCGTTCTTCAACATGGCGACGGCATTGCTGATTCTGGTTTTGAGCCACACGCGCACGATCGGTCTGCTGAAAACGTTCGGCATGCGCAACGGACAACTGCGACGCATTTTTCTCTATCGGGCCGGATTCATTGCCTTGCGTGGGCTGGCTTGGGGCAATGCCGTCGGACTGGGGCTCTGCCTGCTGCAATCCGCAACGCACCTTATCAAGCTCGACCCCGAGGGCTATTTGCTATCCGAAGTGCCCATCGCACTGAACGCAGGCCAATGGGCTGTGCTTAATCTCGGATTTCTGGCTGCCATCGTAGCCCTATTAGTCATCCCCGCCTCCATCGTCTCGACTGTCAAACCCGAAGAATCCATCCGTTACAAATGATACCCCACCACACACTAACAGGCAAAAAAACGCAAGTCCGCACGATGTTCGACCGCATCGCGCCCAGCTACGACCGGCTCAACCACCTGCTGTCGTTGAATGTCGACCGGCTCTGGCGCCGACACGTCGTGCAAATCGCACGCCGGAAATCGCCGGAACGAATCCTCGATGCAGCGACCGGCACGGGCGATCTGGCCATCGACCTCGCCCGCGGCATTCCGCAGGCAGAGATCCGAGCCGTCGACCTTTCGGAAGGAATGCTCGACATAGCACGGCAGAAAATTGCAGCACGCGGTTTCGATACCCGCATCGAACTGGCAATCGAAGATGCCGAACATCTTTCGATCGCAACGGATTCGGTCGACACCGTGACCGTCGCATTCGGCGTACGCAATTTCGGGGACATTGACGCGGGACTGCGCGAATTCCACCGCGTGCTGAAAACAGGAGGCCAAGCAATAATACTGGAACTGTCGCGCCCGCACAACCGGCTGTTCCGCAAAGCGTACGAATACTATTTCCACAAACTGCTTCCCCGCATCGGCGGAGCTTTGTCGCACGACCGAAAAGCCTATGAATATCTGCCTGCGTCGGTCGTGGCATTTCCCGAACCGGAACGATTTCTGTTAATGATGGAACAAGCGGGATTCCGAAACTGCCGCGCACGAAGCCAAAGCCTCGGAATCGCCCGAATCTACACTGGAGAAAAACGATGAAACGCACTTTATTATACCTTTCAGCACTCCTGTTTCTGGCGCTGACAATGGGTTCCTGCCGCCGCGCGGCGGAAAATGCCGCCCGAAAAATCCGCATCGAAGCCATCGAGCAGATCACCCCCAAAGGATTGAACGGAGCCGATGTCATCCTGCGTGTCGCGAACGGCACAAGACACAAACTCGTGCTGACGAAAGCTGTATTCGAGTTTTACTATCGGCAGGACAAGGCGATGAGCATCCGTCTGCACGAAAGCGTCGAAATCGGCAAACGTACGACCGAAAGCATCATGACCCGCTGGAAAATACGCATCGATGATCCGCTGATCGTGCTGCTGTTGGGCCGCGATCTCGAGACGGACGAACCGTCGCAAATCTTCGTTTCCTACTCCGTCGAAGGCCGCGGCGGCCCGGCATCCGTAAATATCGCCCGCGAAAAGGTACCGTTGTCGGATTTTTTGAATACCTTTGGCGTGACGTTGCAAGACGTGAAAAATCATTTCTAATAATATGCGCAGATTGTTCCCGATTTTCCTGCTCCTTTCGCTCGGCGCATTCCCGACGAGTGCCGAAGCCCAGAAACTCGAATCGTTCAAACACCAATTGGCTTTTCCTTCGACCTTGGGCGGAGGCCGTGTCACAACGACCGAATACGGCGATGCAGCCGAAGCCGTAACCCAAGCCGAACGCATCCAACCGCGCACGACTTTCCGCGGCTACCGTATCTGCATCTTCCTCGACAACAGCCAAAACGCCCGATCCGAGGCCATGCGTGCAAAATCGCTCTTCGAAGAGAATTTTTCTAATACGAGTGTCTATCTGACCTACGACAATCCCTATTGGCGCGTCACGGTGGGCAACTGTCTGACGACGGAAGAGGCGATCATTCTGAAAGGCCGCGTCACCCCGCTCTTTCCGAAAGCATTTATCAAGAACGAAGAACTGACGCTGCATAACCTGCTGCAATAATCCCGAAACGGAGCGTCGGAACCCGACGCGCAATTCCCGAAAGTTCAATAATTAAGGATTTCCGAACGGAAAATGCGACACAAAAGCCCAATTTATTAAAAATTTTCATTTTTTTCTTGCATAATTCTACCGTTTACCTATCTTTGCAACGTTAAATACAACTCACATTAAATGTTTAATGCCATGAAAAAGATTTTCTCTTTCGCTATCGTTGTAGCCGCTGCTGCCATGATCAGCTGCGGGGGCAATGCCAACAATCAAGCTGCTGCCGAGGCTGAAGCTACGGTAGAATGCAAGGAGTGCGAAAAAGCAGATTCGTGCTGCTGCTGCGAGAAAGCAGATTCGACGGCTGCCGAAGCAACCGAAGCACCTGCCGAAGCAACCAAATAAGGTTCGACTCACAGAAACAACGACGGCCCGAACAATTCGGGCCGTTTTTTTGTATCCGGCATCGAAATGCAGGAATGCACTCCAAACCGGCTTCTCTGAAACTGCGTCCGCCTAAAAGATGATCCGACCGTCGGACATGGTGATTTTCCGATCAGACATGGCAGCCAAATGCTCGTCGTGCGTCACGATGACGACCGTTTGCCCCAGTTTGTCGCGCAACTCGAAGAAGAGGCGATGAATTTCATCACGAGTACGGGTATCGAGATTGCCGGAGGGCTCGTCGGCCAACAACACAGCAGGCGAATTGATAAGCGCCCGTGCGATGGCAACCCGCTGCTGCTCGCCGCCCGAAAGCTGTCCGGGCTTGTGATCGCAACGAGCGGAGAGACCCATCAAGTCAAGCAATTCGCGCGCACGGCTTTCGACCTCAGCCCGCGGACGACGCCCGATGAGGCCGGGAATGCAGACGTTCTCGAAAGCCGTGAACTCGGGCAGCAAGTGGTGGAACTGGAAAACGAACCCAATCTGCTCGTTCCGAAACCGCGACAAAGCACAGTCGTCCAACGCAAAAACGTTGCGCTTGGAAATCAGCACGGAACCCTCGTCGGGACGCGAAAGCGTACCGATAATCTGTAACAAGGTCGTCTTTCCAGCCCCGCTGGCCCCGACGATTGCCACGACCTCGCCATCAGCCACGTCAAGTGAAATGCCACGCAACACCTCCAATGTACCGAAACGCTTGCAGATATTCTCGATATGTATCATTTTCCCACTCCTTTATAGATTCCGAATAACCGGATAGTATCCGCGGCTGCACGCACATCGTGCGCGCGCAAGATAGCAGCCCCCTGCCGCAGGCATTCCCACTCCAACGCCACTGTACCAGCCAAAGCGTCGGCAGGCTTCGCATCCAAAGCCCGCCAAATCATCGACTTACGCGAGACTCCGGCCAACACGGGATAACCCGTTTCACACAGCCGGTGCAATCCGGACAACAATTCGTAATTCTGCTCCAACGTCTTGGCGAACCCGAATCCCGGGTCGAGCAAAATATTTTCACGCCGGATACCGGCACTCAACAAATCGGCGGTACGCGCCCGAAAATAATCCGTCACAGCGTCGACAATGCCGCCCCGATAATCGGTCATCGACTGCATGGTCTGCGGAGTGCCTTTCATATGCATGGCGACATACGGAACCCCATAATGCGCCACGATCGGAAGCATCCGTTCGTCCAACTCGCCGGCGGATATGTCATTAACGATCACCTCGCCGAAACGCTCGACCGCCCGCGCAACGATTTCGCTGCGGAACGTATCGACGGAAACAAGCACCTGCGCACCCACGCACCGGACGGCATCCAATCCCATTGCAACGCGACGCCACTCCTCCTCAACCGGCACCTCGGCAGCCCCAGGCCGCGAAGAATAACCGCCGATATCGAGCATCGAAGCGCCCTCGGCGAGCGCGTTCTCGACCCGACGAACAATGGCATCTGCGCAGAACGTCCGACTGTCGGCAAAAAACGAATCGGGCGTGACGTTCACGATCGCCATGACCTGCGGTGCGGATAAATCGAGTTTCATCGTTGTGCCGTTTGCTGTCTGAAAAGTCCGTCAAGATAGGCAACGGAGGGCTCCAAATCCGTTTCGAGAATATTCACCATCGTGTAATCGGCCCGCTCGCACAACTCATCATCGGACAATTGTGCAGCAATACGGCTCCGGATTTTCGATTCGTCGCACTTGTCGCGCAAGCATGCCCGCTGGATCCGCAACTCGGTGGGAGCCAACACAGCGACACACCGATCGACCCGCTCCCGCAAGCCTGCTTCGAAGAGAATGGCACTCTCCAAAATCACGTAAGGACTCGTCTGTCGTTCAGCCCATGCCTCGAAATCGCGCAAGACGGCGGGATGCACCAAAGCATTCAAATCAGCGCGAGCCGCGGCATCGGAGAAAACGCAAGCAGCGAGTTTCGCACGGTCGAGTATCCCATCGAAATAAATATCAGCGCCGAAGCGTGTGATGATAGCGTGCTGCAATGCAACATCTTCCGTCATCAAACGTTTGGCCTCGCAATCGGAATCGTAAACGGCGATGCCGCGCTGTGCGAAAAGTCGGCAGACCGTACTTTTTCCGCTACCGATACCTCCCGTAATGCCCACTTTCATCATGGCTTCGCGGGTAAATCGATTTCGGGAACGTGACCGACCGACAAGACCTTAATATCGCTGAAGCGCACCGAAACGGCTTTCTGCAACGACTGCGGATCGATATGAATCTTCCCTTCGTGCCCCTCGCCATGCAACACCTCGTATTTGAGTTCCGAGAGCGGAATACGCAGCGTTTTGTTCGAATAAACCTTATATCCGAACAGATTGGCACCGGGCCCTTCGACCACACATGTCACTTCGAGCGGCTGACCATCGACGAGCAACCGAACGTCGTGCTCGGTCGTATACGTATAACTCAATTTGGCGATATACCAAAGGATAAACGCCGCAAAAAGCAACGCCCAGAATACCGGCGAGACAGAACGACGCATCCATTTCCAGAAATTTTCCATAACCATACGGCTTAACCTCTTTACAAAGTTACGGAATAACCCGAGGATTTACAAATTTTTCGACAAACCACACCAGCTGCCTGCTGAAAAAACAGCCGAACGAGTTCCCGAAAAATCGGAAAGATATCATCCAAAAAAGACTTACCCCTGCCGCGCATTTGTGCGGCAGGGGTAAAATCTATTTTTCCAAGAAAATGCCCTATCATTTATTCCTTATCGATTTTGGCACGTTTGGACATCAAATCGTAAGCGACGGGCGTTGCGATGAAAATCGTGGCAATGGTACCGACGACGACGCCGATAATCAACGCGAAGATGAACGCACGGATAGACTCGCCACCGAAGAAGAAAATGGCCAACAGAGTGACGAGCGTCGTACCCGACGTATTGATCGTACGCGACAAGGTCGAGTTGATTGCGTTATTGACATTCTCCTTGAGATTCCGTTTCGGATAGAGGCCCAAGTACTCGCGGATACGGTCGAAAACCACCACGGTATCGTTGATCGCATAACCGATAATCGTCAGAATGGCCGCGATGAAGGCTTGGTTTACCTCCAAATTGAACGGCATGATCTTATAGAACAACGAGAAGACGCCGATGATGAAGAGCGCATTGACGGCCAATGCCATCGTGGCGCCCGAAGCCCACTGCCAACGCTTGAACCGGAACGTGATATAGAGACCGATGGCGATCAGCGAGAACAACACCGAATAGATGGCGTTCCACGTCATGTCGCTGGCGATCGACGGACCGATCTTGTCGGCCGTGACGATACCGTTCTCATCGTTCTGCGTGTTGCTGAAGTTCTCAAACGAGATATCGTACGAATAGAGCGGTTTCAAGGCATTGTAGATGATCTCCTCGACCTCGGCGGTCGCCGTGTCGGACGTATCATCGTACTTGTACTGCGTTACGATGCGCATCTGACGCTCGTTGCCGTACTGCTTCACCTCGTAACTGGTCTTCGAAGCATCGGCATCCAAACCGGAGAACGCACCGTGCAGGTTGGTACGCACGTCCTCGGCCAAAACCGGCTTATCGAACCGGATGACGTAAGCACGACCACCAGTGAACTCGGCGCCGAGGTTGAGCCCCTGAGCGACAAACGAGACGCACGACACGATGATTACAGCGGCAGCGATGATATAGGAAATCTTACGCTTGCTCAGGAAATCGATATGCGTGTTATTGAGGAATCCCTCCGACCACTTGCGCGAGAACGAAACATTACCCCACTTAGCAGCAATCCAGTCGATCAACAGGCGCGTGATGAAGACGGCACTGACGAACGAGGTGATGATACCGATAATCAACGTTGTAGCGAAACCGCGCACGGGACCGTTGCCGAAGATCAGCAGGACAATACCCGTGATGATAGTCGTCAGGTTACCGTCGATGATGGCCGAATAGGCTTTCGAGAAACCATCCTTGATAGCCAGCGACAGCCCTTTGCCACCGCGAAGCTCCTCCTTGATACGTTCGTAAATAATGACGTTGGCGTCGACGGCCATACCCATCGTCAGCACGATACCGGCAATACCAGGCAAAGTCAACACAGCACCGAACGAAACGAGAATACCCATCAACAGGAAAACGTTAGTCAACAGCGCGACATCGGACAACCAACCAGCCGTTTTATAGAATAGACCCATGTACAACAGCACAAGGATGAACGCGATGACGAATGACAACAGACCGGCGTTGATGGATTCCTGACCCAACGACGGACCGACGACTGTATCCTGAATGATTTTGGCAGGAGCCGGTACCTTACCCGATTCGAGCACGTTAGCCAAGTCTTTGGCCTCTTGGATGGTAAAGTCGCCCGAAATCGATGAAATACCCTTGTCGATCTTCGTGCGGACAACCGGAGCCGAATAGACAGCACCGTCCAACACGATGGCCACGCATTTACCGATGGTCTCACCAGTCAGACGCGCCCAACGCTGGGCACCCTCGGAGTTCATTGCCATCGAGACCTCGGCCGTGGCGCCATGCTGCTGGTACTGCTCCGACGCCTCAGTGACGACCGAACCGTCGAGCGGAGCCTTACCGCCCTGCGCCTTGATAGCATAGAGATAATAACGACCGTCGATTTTGTCGTCGCCCTTGACGCTCCACATGAAGCGGACATCGGCGGGGAACAACAGCCGCACAGCAGGACGCGATAAATATTCGGTCACGGCCGCCATGTCGGACTTATAGGCGGCACCCATGACGGCACCGCCGGCATACGACGGGTCGAGCAACGCGAAAAGCGGGTTGCGCTGACGGTCGTAACGACCCGAATGTGCGGTTTCGGCGACTTCGGGCTCCGCGGAAGCGATTTCCGAAAGCAAATCGTTGGTAGCGGCAGGCTGAGCTGCGGGCTCAGCGGTTTCGGCAACCGTTTCAGTCTCAACGACCGAAGCGGCGGCCTCTTTGCTCAACAGCGCATCGGTCTCTTGGAGCGACCGCCACAACTCGTTGGCATCGTAGGTCAACCAAAACTCCAACTGAGCGGTACGCTGCAACAAATCGCGCACACGTTGCGGCTCTTTCACACCCGGCAACTCGACCAAAATACGGTGCGAATTGGGCAGGCGCATGATGTTAGGCTGCACGACGCCGAAGTTGTCGATACGGCTGCGCAAAACGTTGAACGAAGCACCGATAGCCTTCTCGACATCGGCCTTCAACACTTTGGCAACGTCGCTGTCGGAACTTTCGAGCGTGATGTCGCTCCGATCAGGGCTGACGAAAATCGCAGCCAACGGACGACCCTCGGAAACACGCCGATAAGTCTCGACGAATACGTCGACATAATCTTTCGAACTACCCTCTTTGAGAGCATTATTCGCCTCCTCGATGGCGGCGATAAAAGCAGGATCGTTCTGGCTGTCACCGGCCAAAGCCTTGATGACACCGTCCACCTGCACCTCCATCATGACGTTCATACCGCCTTTGAGGTCGAGGCCCAAATTCAATTCGTTGCCCTTGCACTCCTTGTAGGTGAATTTGCGGAACCCAAGGTTGTAGACCGGCAGATTCTGCACCGAATCAAGATAATGCTGTTCGGCAGCGGCCTGCTGCTCGGCAGGATACTGCGCGGCATAGCGGGCCGCTTTCTTCTCTACGCTCCGTGTCTTGAACGTAAACGAAAATTGATAAACGCACGCGATCGCCAAAAGCGCCGCAATGAGTTTGATGAAACCTTTGCTTTGCATTTTTATTAAAAATATTATGTTTGTTATTCGATCTTCTATCGAAAGCTTCGACCTCGACATTCGTTCGAAATGCCTATCGATCGAAAAGTGGGCACAATAGTGCACAAAGATAGAAAAAAAGAATGAATAACAAAGGTTTCATCCCCCAAAGAATTGCAAAAAACATCCTACTCGACAAAGGGAAAGAAGCAAACCACCGTAACGTTTCCCGATTTGCGGTGCATACGCAAAGCAACAAGGCCGAAGGTTATTCTTCGGCCTTGTCTTCTTTGACAGGAATCACTGGCCCTACTCCAATCGGTCGGACAATAGTTTCTTCAATGAAAATTCGTCGTACTCACGCTTGAGGGTATCGATCAATTCCTTCACGCTTACGATTCTGTCGGAACGCCACGCATTCGCCCCGCAAAAGGCATATCCCTTTTGCAACCGTCCCTTGAACGCATTGTACAAAGCCAACATGATGCAATAGGGACTGTGCGACACGTCGCAGGTCCTGATGCAATCGAACGGACACCGTTTCGGACGAGTCAAGCCAGCTTTCACCCGTTCCAAGAAAGAGCCGTGGATCGCGCGTCCGGGCATTCCGACCGGACTTTCGATGATTTCGATATCGGTTTCGCGAGCATCGAGATAACTCTGTTTGAATGCAGGCGCGGCATCGCACTCCTCGGTCGTGACGAATCGCGTACCCATTTGCACCCCCTCGGCACCGAGCGAGAGGATTTCGTAAATATCTTCGCCCGTATAGATTCCACCGCCGGCGATAACGGGTATATGACAGTCATGCGCGGCAGCGAAATCCCCGACCGTCTCGACCACCTGCGGAACGACGGTTTCGAGTGCGAAATCCGCATCGTCGATCTGCTCGGCCTTATACCCCAGATGACCGCCGGCTTTCGGACCCTCGACCACGATCGCATCGGGAATGTGCCGATACTCGGAAAACCACTTTGCACACAACAACTTGGCCGCACGTGCCGACGAGACGATCGGCGCCAGTTTCGTCTTGGCTCCTTCGGGAAGGAACGACGGCAGATTGAGCGGCAAACCCGCACCCGAAAAGATAATATCGGCCTTTTCGGCAATGGCGGTCTTCACCATATCGGCGAAATTGGACATGGCGACCATCACATTGACCCCGATAATTCCCCGTGTCTTTTCGCGTGCCTTGCGCAATTCCTGCCGAAGCCCTTCGATACTGGCCAAACGATAGTCGCTGGAAAAACTGCGGTAAATCACCCCCAGACCGGCCGACGAAATGACACCGATACCGCCCTGTTCGGCTACGGCCGATGCAAGTCCCGATAACGATATTCCGACGCCCATACCACCCTGCACAATCGGCGTTTCGGCGAACAGATCGCCGATTTGAAGTTTCTTCATTTTATTCTACATATTATCAATCTCGCAAAGAGATGTTGCAAAGGTAATCATTTATCGCACACAACAGACGAAAAAGGCCAAAATTTTAGACATACAGAACAAAATATAAGCGCGCAAATTCGCCAATCGATACAAAAATCCCCGTCACGAAATCATGTGACGGGGATTCGTTCGCTCCCTCTCGGGAACCGAGTGCGGCAATGATTATTTCACCTCCTCGAACTCGACATCTTCAGGCTGCGATTTGCCGTCGTCTGCCGAACTGCCGGCATTCTGCGACTGCTGACCGGCACCCTGCTGCTGAGCGCCCTGCTGGGCCTGCTGTTGAGCATAAATATCCTGCGAAGCAGCCTGCCAAGCGGCATTCAATTCGTTGATAGCTGTGTCGATAGCAGCGACGTCAGCATTCTTGTGAGCCTCTTTCAGCTTGGCGAGGGCACCCTCGATAGCCGATTTTTTGTCTGCGGGCAGTTTGTCGCCGTACTCCTTCAACTGCTTCTCGGTAGCGAAGATATTCGAATCGGCCGCATTGATTTTGTCGATGCGCTCCTTCTCGGCCTTGTCCTTCTCCTCGTTGGCCTTAGCTTCGTCGCGCATACGCTGAATCTCCTGCTCGGTCAGACCAGAGGAAGCCTCGATACGGATTTTCTGCTCCTTGCCGGTACCCTTGTCTTTGGCCGACACATTCAGAATACCGTTGGCGTCGATGTCGAACGTCACCTCGATCTGCGGCACACCGCGCGGAGCGGCCGGAATACCGTCGAGGTGGAACCGACCGATGGACTTATTATCACGGGCCATCGGACGCTCGCCCTGACAAACGTTGATTTCGACCGAAGGCTGGTTGTCGGCAGCCGTCGAGAAGACCTCCGACTTGCGGGTCGGAATGGTCGTATTGGCTTCGATGAGTTTCGTCATCACGCCGCCGAGCGTCTCGATACCCAACGAAAGGGGCGTAACGTCCAACAACAGCACGTCTTTCACTTCGCCCGTGAGAACACCGCCCTGAATGGCAGCGCCGATAGCGACCACCTCGTCGGGGTTCACGCTCTTGTTGGGAGCCTTGCCGAAGAACTCCTCGACGATCTTCTGGATGGCAGGGATACGGGTCGAACCGCCCACGAGAATCACCTCGTCGATCTGCGAAGCCTGCAAACCGGCGTCGCGCAAGGCGATTTTGCACGGCTCGATGGTCTTGCGGATCAGATGGTCGCACAACTGCTCGAACTTGGCACGCGTCAACGACATCACCAAGTGCTGCGGAATGCCGTTGACAGGCATGATGTAAGGAAGGTTGATTTCAGTAGTCATCGAACTCGAAAGCTCGATTTTGGCCTTCTCAGCAGCCTCTTTCAGACGCTGCAACGCCATCGGATCCTGACGCAGGTCGATCTGATGCTCAGCCTTGAATGCCTCGGCCATGTAATCGATCAACACGTGGTCGAAGTCGTCACCGCCGAGGTGCGTATCGCCATTGGTCGATTTGACCTCGAACACGCCGTCACCCAACTCCAAAATCGAAATATCGAACGTACCGCCGCCCAAGTCGTAGACGGCGATTTTCATGTCGTTGTTTTTCTTATCGAGGCCGTAGGCCAAAGCGGCGGCCGTAGGCTCGTTGATGATACGGCGCACTTTCAGACCGGCGATTTCACCCGCCTCTTTGGTTGCCTGACGCTGCGAGTCGGAGAAATAGGCCGGCACCGTGATGACAGCTTCCGAAACCTCCTGACCGAGGTAGTCCTCGGCCGTTTTCTTCATCTTCTGAAGAATGATGGCCGAAATCTCCTGCGGCGTATACAGACGACCGTCGATGTCGACGCGCGGGGTGTTGTTGTCGCCGCGCACGATGGAATAAGGCGCCCGCTCAATGTCGGCAGTCACCTTGTCGTAGGTCTCACCCATGAAACGCTTGATCGAGAAGACCGTACGTTTGGGGTTGGTGATAGCCTGACGCTTGGCCGGATCGCCGACCTTACGCTCGCCCTCGCCCGTGAAAGCAACGACCGACGGCGTTGTCCGATGACCCTCGCTGTTGGGAATGACCACGGGCTCGTTGCCCTCCATGACCGAAACGCAGGAATTCGTAGTTCCCAAGTCGATACCGATAATCTTTGACATAATCGTAGTTATTTTTGTTGATTGTTTTCTGTTCATCCGGCCGCTGTCGAGATATCTGCGAACGCGGTTCTGCGCGTGCCGACTCATCCAACGACCACGCCCCGAAACGAACAAAGGTCATACCAATCGACGAAATCTGCCATTTTGTCAGCGAATTGACAGATGCCAACGCTCACCCGTCATCCGGATATGCAAATTTGTCAGATTTTTATTAGGGGTACCGACAGCGATCGGACGAATTGCAGACTCCCGAACACAAAAAAAGCGTGCCCGCCGAAGCAGGCACGTCTATGAATGTTTCAGACGAACACGTGCAATTTACTGCTGCTCGCTCAAAATACGCATGGCTACATCCAGAATCTTTGGATCGTCGAGCGTCACCACGCCGCCGTCCGGTCCCGGTTCGTAATGGACCCCTACACACTCCTTCGACTGGTGGTTGCCGCCGAAATAATTGCGGACCGTGTCCACGTCGATTCCCAATTCATCCGCAATGCGCTGCGAGCTGCCGCTCGGCAATCTGTCCTTGATACGGCGCAGTTCATTAAAGGTAATAATCATATCGCTGAATTTAAGGTTGTTTTTCCTGCCATCTAAGATAGGACAATTTTTCGAAACCGCAAAATTTCCGCACGAAAAACCTCAAAAAAACAGCGCATTCGCACCGGTCGCTACTTCGGTTCGACGTAAATCTGAAAAATCAGCGGCGTGAACGACGGAATTTCGGTCGTCACGGTCGTGGTGGTGACGGTCTGCGAAGTGTCCGATGAATAATCGTCATAGTACCCCCCATAATATCCGCCCCAATAATTACCGTAATAATTATTGTAATAACCGCCGTAATAGCCGTTGTAATAGCTGTTCATGTAGGACATGTAGTTCAGGTAGTCGTAATAACTCGACGTATTGCCGCCCGACGTGCTCGTAGTCGTCGAACCGGTCTGACCGGAAGATCCGTAGGCATTCGTCGAAACGGTAATCAACGAGGCCCACTGACCGTATTTCAGACGCGGTACCGTATAATAGAATGCCTGAATCAATCCGCCATCGCTCGGCGTATAAGACAGAACCGAACCGGCCGTGTATCCCGGGCCGTAAATCAACTCTTTCACCTCGTCGATGTTGGTGTCGAAGACGAACCCGTCGAGGAAACGCCCGACATACCAGATTTTGGCAGTTCCCTCCAAACCGACCGAATCCGCCTCCAATTTCCCCACCGGCGTTTCGACAGGGAAGCGCTCAGCCAAAGCCTTATCTATCTCGGCGTGCAACGCCTCAGGTTGGTTATATGGCACGTATTCATTCTTATAGACATGCTGATAAGTCCATTTGTCGCCTACGTCGGATGCAGCAGGATTGTAACGATAATTGACGTAAAGCTGCGCCACCGAATCGCATGCGGAGACCCAACGCGGCGTAGCCGGATTGTAGGGATGATTCGGCTGGTTGACCGGATCGTCCGACGGCTCGGGGATCGTGACGGCACCGGACGAAATCTCGGCCGACCCCGGCTTGACATATCGCAACAGACCTCCGTTATCTTCGCAGAACTTATCGACGTCCTGCCCCTCGCGGCTGAGCGGATTGACGACCGTATCCTTGATTTCCATGTGCAGAATCACAGGCCGGTTACCCGACAAGGTGGTTTCACCTTCGTAACCGCCGGACCCCGACAACGACCCACCGAAGAGAATCGACGGCAAATAAAGATCGACCTTTGCGTTGATACGCAGCTTCACTTCACGTGCGCCGTTATCCAACTTCAGAGGCTGGGTCATGGCTAACCAGACGCCTTCGAGCAGCCCCGCATTCTCCGTACCGCAATACCGGTAAAACGGCACGTAACGCGTATAACGGGTAAAGGTATTAAGCAGCTTGGCATCAGCAGCGTTACGGGTCAACACAAGGTTGCCGTTCAGATCTCGTGCCGTAGCGTCGAACCGCACCCACTGGGCCTTGTCGCCGATAGGCGCAGCATCCGCATCGCCTTCGGAAATGACATCGACATAGAACCCCGAATTGCCCGCTGCTTGGAAGTTGTCCACCAACTTGGGACGATGCTGGGTCATCCATGCCTCGAGCGCAAGATTCTCGTATTTCGAATTATCCTCGACGGGATCCTTTGCACAGGAGGTCGCCATCGAAACAAAAACCAACGCAGCCAACAAGCGGCTCACAAAAGTCGATTTTCTGTCGTATTGTTTTTTCATGCTTTTCATTCCACGCTATCGATCGTAAAGAATACGGTCACGGGGCTCTCTTTGGGTATCACGGAAAAATATTCGTCGCCATAAGCCTCGTTGAAAGTCAGATAAGCCTCGACATCATCCCCGCCGCGACAACCTATTAACGCAAGCCGCCAGCCGTTTAGTATGCGGTCGGTAGCCAGATCGATCGTCACGGGCTCGAACGACCAAACACCCGGAGTCAGACCGAGCTCCTCGTAAAACATATATTCGTACAAGGGATCGTTGGTATAAAACGGCACGGTAGCATCGGTAATGGCCGAATAGGCGAATTCGTAAAGACGGAACGTGAGCGTCACTTTCGACGTCGGCGTCACTTCGGGCCAATTGCTGCGATCGGGGTTGTAAAAACTGGAGATATAGCGGTAAACATCCATGCCGTGCATCGTATAGAATGGCAGTTGACTATCCTCCTCCACCTCATTCGCCGTCACCAGTCGCGGAATGTGCGAAGATGTGAGAAACGACACGATGCGCTGCCGCTGGTTAGTGAGCGTGTCCTCGTCCTCACTGCACCCGACCAGAAGCAGGGGCAGAAACAACCAAAGAAGTCTATATATTCTTTTCGTTCGCATAGAATCGTGCAAATTTACGAAAACAATCCGATATTTTACAAACATAATCGGATTTTTAACGCACGAAGAACCCGAACCCCGCAACCGAAAGCTCCAAGCACCCTTCGACACTCAGATGGATACCCGCCGGAGGAAGTGCACTGACTATCGTTTCTCGAAATAAAGCATATCCCTGAGCAGCACGCCCTCTTCCACGATGGGATGGTCGTAATTATCGGTAAAAAAGTCGGGAACCCGATGCGAATAACGATAACCGCACCGCTCATAAAACCGCAACACGGAAGGCGTCTCGCCCGTGCCGAGCTGAAACGCGCAATCCGCATACCGTTTTTCGACGAACTCCAGCAACGACCTCCCGTAACCTTTTCTACGGCATTCGGGATAGACCGCAAGATTCTTGACCTCCATGAGCTCTGGCCCCTCCGCCGTCACGACGCAAACACCGACAGGCCGTCCGTTCACGAACCCGACGTACATATCACCGCGTTCCAGATAACGGGCGATCATGTCATCCTGCTCATCGCCGATCCGGAGCAAATCCGCATACTTTTCCCTTTCGTAGATAATCCGTCCTATCTTCATGCCCGATCGGGCAATCCCGCCCACAACATCGTTCAGAATCTTTTCA
>RYWP01000032.1 GCA_003979135.1 Alistipes sp. | reverse complement strand
GGTTCGGAGACCCGCCGCGAGGCATTGGACTACATGTGGTATCTGTGGTGCGGTTGGCACGGAACAGCCGGTTCTGGAAGTAGAGCGACACCTCGGGCACCACGGGCCGCCCGTTGCGGCAGGTACCGGCTATCTCGATGGCCGTAATCAGATTTTCACGCCCGTCCGTCCGCAACACGCCGATGGGAATCTGGCTGCCGGTGAAGACGACCGGTTTTCGCAAGTTCTCCAATAAGAAACTCACGGCCGAAGCGGTATAGGACATCGTGTCGGTCCCGTGCAGGACGACAAACCCGTCGTAGCGGGCGTAGTTGTCGCAGATGAGCCGTGCGAGGGCAAGCCAGTTGTCGGGCGAAACGTTCGACGAATCGATAACGGGCGACATGGTGAGCACCTCGATATCGACGTTGAGCCGCTTGAGCGAGGGAAATTCGTCGTAGATGCCGCTGAAATCGAACGGCACGAGGGCGCCGGTTTCGGCATCGGTTTTCATGCCGATGGTTCCGCCCGTGTAGATGATCAGAATAGATGATTTTTTCATGAACGCATGGTTTTTCAAAATTCCGGCAGCCGTTAGTTCCGGTCGGTTGTCGCGTCCGTCGTCATCGGACCGAGCAGCGTTTCGGTCGGGGCCTTTACGGGCTTCAGTCCGAACAGCGCTTCGGCCGTGGCGGTCGTCGCAGCGGCAACCTCCTCGGGTGCGAGACCTTTCAGTTCGGCGACCTTTTCGCAGACCAACCGCACGTAGGCCGATTCGTTCCGCTCGCCGCGATGGGGCACAGGAGTCAGATAGGGGCAGTCGGTTTCCAGTACGATATCGCCGAGCGACATTTCGCGTACGACGTCGGCCACTTTGCTCTTTTTGAACGTGACGACCCCGCCCACGCCGAACCGGAAATCGCCCGTTTCGCGTAATTCGCGGTAGGTCTCCACCGTATCCGAAAAGGCGTGGAACACGCCCCGCAGACCACGGCCGCGGTAGGCGCGTATCACCTCCAACGTCTCGGGCCACGCATCGCGCACATGGACGGCGATGGGCAATCCGTAGTACAACGCAAGGTCGACTTGTCGGCGGAAAGCTTCGGTCTGCTCCGACTGCGCCGTGCGGCTCCAGTAGAGATCGAGGCCGATTTCGCCGACGGCGCACCAGCGGGCGATGCCCTCGGGCGGCGCGGCCAGATAACGTTCGACGAGCGCCAGCTCCTCGCGCCAACGGGGATTTTCGTTGATGGAGGTCGGATGCAGCCCCATCATCGGAATGCAGCGGTCGGAATGCTGTCGGCAGAGGTCGAACAGTTGCGCGTGGCTCTCCGAATCGATGGCGGGCAACAACAACCGCCCCACACCGGTCTCGACGGCCCGTGCGAAAGCCTCGTCGCGGTCGGTATCGAACGCCACATCATAGAGATGCGAGTGAGTGTCGATCAGTTTCATGGACGGCGGAGTTTCAAGTAACGGTTTCCGTGTAACTGGCGGACAGCACCCGACAATTCGAGCCCGACGAGCAGTGCCGACAACGCTCCGAGGTCGAGCCTGCTCGCATGGACGAGTTCTTCGACCGCAATCGGATCGGTGTCGGGGAAAAGTTTCAGCAATCGTTCTTCTTCAGGCGTGAGCGGTTCTGCGGCGGGTTTCGCACGGAGCGCGGCGGCATCGGGACCGATGTCCCACAACAGTTCGCGTATGATGTCGCCCGCCGATTGGATGAGCTGTGCCTTATGACTGTAAATCAAATGATTCGTTCCACGTGAAGCAGTATCCGTGATGCGGTCAGGGACGGCCATCACCGTGCGGTGATAATCGTCGGCGCAAGCCGCCGTATGGAGTGAACCGCCGCTCTCGGGCGATTCCACGACGACGCATCCGGCACTCAAACCGGCGATGATCCGGTTGCGTGCCAGATAACCGGTACCCTTTTGCGGGGTTTGCGAGCTGAATTCGGAGATGATGGCACCGCCATGCGCCAACAGGTCGCGGGCCAAGGCTGCATGTTGGGCCGGTGTGATATCGGGCAGTGCGTTCGCGAGCACAGCGACAGTCGGAATCTCCGCCGCAATGGCAGCCCGATGAGCCGCAGCATCGATGCCGAAAGCCAGTCCGCTGACGATGCAAAGGTCGGTCAATCGTTCGGCGAGCCCCTCGACCAACCGGCTGCAAACGACCTGTCCATAGGCGGTCGCCTTGCGGGTTCCGACCATCGATAGGCATCGCCGTGTGAGGGCCGACGAGTCGCCCATGACGTAGAGCACGGGCGGATAGTCGGGAATCTCGTGCAAAAGCGGCGGATAGGCCGAATCGGTCGATGCGAGCACGGTCAGACCGTTGCGGGCGCAATGACGGAGTTCCTTTTCGGCTTGGGCGAATCCCTTGCGCTGAGTGACGGCTCGTGCGAGGTCGGGACGCAATTCGGCACGGCCGGTCAGTTCGTCGAGCGGCGCATCGAACACGGCACGCGCATCGCCGAACGTCTCCAACAGATGGACGGCGCCTTTGACCCCGATACCCGGAATCATCGTCAATGCGATGGCTTCGAGAACCGGTTCATTCGTCACGTTCGCTATTTTATGATTCAAAAACATTTTTTATTAAAACCTGCGCATAGTGCTAATCATCGCGGGAAGCATGTACACCGTCTTCGGAAGAACGGCAGGAGCAACTATGCCGTTAGTAGCCCCGAACGCTCCGCCGCAAAGGGAACGCCTTTCGAAAGGCACTATCGCGCTAATAACAGTCCGCTGCGGTAGGCCACCAGCAAACGTTTCAGATCGTCTATCTGCATCTGCAGTTCCTTGCCCACCGTCGTGTCGCGTACGGTCAGCCGCGTCGTAGTCGCTTCGACGACGAATTTCGTCGACAGGATATCCAACCCTTCCTCGATGGCCCGCCGCCGCGATTCGAACGGCTGGTGCTGTACCAACTGCAACCCGTGGGAATTATAAATCAAGGTATAGCCCGCGATCCCCGTCTCGGACTGGTAGGCTTTCGAGAATCCGCCGTCGATCATCAGCAGTCTTCCGCCCGCCTTGATGGGGCTCTCGCCCTTGCCGCTCTTCACCGGAATGTGACCCGAGATGATGTGTGCCGCCGCAGAGTCGAGTCCGAACGCACGAAGGATCATCGCACACGTCGCGGGGTCTTCCATGTGGTTGTAATAGGCCCCTTTGCACTCGGCCCGGGCACGTTTGTCGTCGATGAAGTAGGATTCGAATGCCGCCATCTTGTCCTTGTCGAACAGCGGAGAATCGGGCCCGCACCACAGATACCACATGTAGTCCAATGCCTCGCGGCGGGTCTCCGAACCCTTGCGTCCGAAATAGGCTTCGCGGGCCAACCGGTCGATGCGGTCGAGCAGGTCGCGGCCTGCGAGTGTCCGGCCGCAGATTTCGACGGGTTTGAACGCTCCGTCGTCGGTCATCGGAATCGACGCATGGTAGAGCAGGTTGGAGTTCAAGACCAAATAAAGGCTTCCTCTGCTGTAAAGCAGTCGGATGTGTTTCTGCAACTTCTCGCTGTTGCGGAACGCCATGCGCAATTGTTGCACCACCTCGTTTTCGTCTTCGGTCAGCCGGTAGGGGTCAGCGGGGTCGACGGTCGGAAAGAACGTATCGTTCAGCGGGTAAACCTCACCGCCGATGCGCACGGTGCCCGCAGCCAAGTCCATCTTGTCCAGCAGCAGCCGATCGTTCATCCGGTACTCCGGATGGCGAAGAATCAGCTGCCCTTCGAGCTTGAACTGCAACACGGTGATCGCCTTGTGCATCTGCGCCGTCAGACGGGCGTCGCGTTCGTTGAGACGGCTGTTCTGCAACATGCGCGGCGCGAAACGCGTGCATGGGTCGTCGCCGTAGACCTCCATTGCCAGCCGCGCCAACGGCAGCAGATTGATACCGTAGCCGTTTTCCAGCACGTCGAGGTTGGCGTAGCGGGCCGAGATGCGCACGACGTTAGCCAGCGAGGCCTCGTTTCCGGCGGCGGCACCCATCCACAGAATGTCGTGGTTGCCCCACTGGATGTCGACATTGTGATAGCTCGACAGTGTGTCGAGGATGATGTGCGGGCCCGGGCCGCGGTCGAAAATGTCGCCGATGATGTGCAGCCGGTCGATGGTCAGCTGTTGGATGACACGGCTGATGGCCGTGATGAACTCGTCCGCACGGTCGACCTCGATGATCGAGTTGAGGATGGCGTTGAAATAGTCCTGTTTGTTGGGCATGTCGCGCGAGCCCGATTCGTGCAGCAGCTCCTGTATGATATAGGAGAAATCGGCGGGCAGCGCCTTGTAGACTTTCGAGCGGGTGTATTTGGTCGAGACGTAGCGGCACACCTCGACCAGCTGGTTAAGCGTGATGCGGTACCAGTCGTCGAGCTCCTCCTCGTAGCGTTTGACCCGTTCGAGTTTCTCCTCGGGGTAGTAGATCAGCGTGCAAAGGTCGCGTTTTTCGGCTTCGCGCAGCGTGTGGCCGAAGAGTTCGTCGACTTTCTGGCGGATAACCCCCGAGGCGTTTTTCAGCACGTGGCGAAATGCCTCGGCTTCGCCGTGAAGGTCGGTCAGGAAGTGTTCCGTGCCTTTCGGCAGATTGAGGATGGCTTCGAGATTGACGATTTCGGTCGCGGCATCGGCGATGGTCGGAAACCGCTGCGCGAGCAGGTCGAGGAACCGTAATTCGTCGGACGGGCAAGATTCGCTATTTTTCGGATTCGTGAATGTCATGGATAGGATTGTCGTCTCTTCGACAAGCTAAATTAGTAAAAATTCCGTATTTTTCATTAAAGGCTACGCATAATTCTTACGACCGTGGATAGCATATGTCGCTCTACCGCACCAGGAACCGCTTCTAAAAGCGGTTAAAAGTATTCGCGTCGATAGACGTAGTTGTCGCGCATCGTTTCGAACGCTTCGGGGCGGATTTTCAAGGCGCGACTCTGTGCTTCGATGTCGAAACGGTCGTCGATCGTGCCGCACAACTCCTGCCACGCGATGGGCCGGGGCTCCGACGGTCGCACCTGCGGTGGATACCACTCCATGAGCGGCAACCCGAACCGGCAGGCCAATGCACGCACCGACAAAGCCGTGGCATTGGCTTTGCCCTGCTCCGAATAACCGGCAATGTGAGGCGTGGCGAGCAATGCTCGGTCGAGCAGAGCACGGTCGATTTGCGGTTCGTGCTCCCAGACGTCGAGCAGGCAGGGGTGCCCGCTGGCAAGAAGTGCGGCAGTGTCGGCCACTTCGCCCCGCGAGGTGTTGAGCACGACGGCTTCCGGCCGCATTGAACGCAACAACCGTTCGTCGACCATGTGGCGGGTCGAGGCGTCGAGCGGCGTATGGAATGTCAGCAGGTCGGCTTCGCGGGCGACCTGTTCCAGCGGGAAGAAATCGAGGCGTTTGCGGGATGTCCGTTCGTGCGAAAGGGCGGCTTGCCCCGACAATTCGAAAAATCGGTCGCAGGCTTCGCGCGGGGGGTCGCAACAGAGCACGCGGAATCCCCATGCGGCGGCATATTCGGCGACGAGCGACCCGACATGCCCGACGCCGATGACGCCCAATGTCCGGTCGGCGGCGCGCCACCCCTGCCGTCGCGAGAGCCACACCAACGCGGCAGCGACCCACTGCAACACGCCGCGGGCATTGCATCCGGCTGCTGTCGAGACCTCAATACCGTGGGCAGCGCACCAAGCGGTGTCGATGTGGTCGAATCCGATGGTGGCCGTGGCGATGAACCGTACTCGCGAACCGCTGAGCAACTGTTCGTTGCAGCGAGTGCGCGTGCGGACGATCAGCGCGTCAGCGTCGCGCACCGTATCGGGGCCGATGGCGCTGCCCGCACAGTAGACGGTCTCGGCCCACGGCTCCAATACGCCCTCCAAAAACGGAATGGCCCGATCGATAACGATTTTCATAGGCGAAAACTAATCGCAACAAAGATAGCGAGAAAAACAAAAAATTCGTACCTTTGGCTGTGCCAATACAGAACGATGGAACAGAAAACTTTCGACCCCGACGGCGTGGGTGTCGCCAACGGCGCCTATTTCGGACTGCCGTTCGAACCCGATGATGCCGAATTGGTGCTCGTATCGGTACCGTGGGACGTGACAGTCTCGTACGGCGCCGGAACGGTCTATGCACCCGATGCCATCATCGAAGCCTCGACCCAACTCGATTTCCACGACCCGCTGGCCCCCGGGGCATGGCGGCGCGGAATCGCCACGGCCGATGTCGACTATTCGTTGCAGGAGCTCTCGCAGCGGCTGCGGACCGATGCCGCCCGGGTCATCGAGCACCTCGAAAACGGAGGGACGCTCAACGATGATTATGTCGTCCGGAAAATCCGGCGTGTGAACGAGGGCTGCACGACGATGAATGCCAACGTCGAAGCGCAGGCGGCCCATTGGCTCGATGCCGGCAAGCGGGTCGGGCTGATCGGCGGCGACCATTCGACCCCCTACGGATTGATTCGGGCGCTCGGAGCGCGTCATGCGGCGTTCGGGATTCTGCATGTCGATGCTCATCGCGACCTGCGCGAAGCCTACGAGGGGTTCGAGTTCTCGCACGCCTCCATCATGTATAATGTATTGCGCGATGTACCACAGGTCACCCGTCTCGTGCAGGTGGGTGTGCGTGATTTCTCCGAACAGGAAGCCGCGTTGGCCGAAATATCGGAACGCATTGTCTCATTCGAGGATTTCGCATTGGCCGAAGCGGCATTCTGCGGCGAGACGTGGGATGCCCAGTGCTGCCGGATCGTCGAGACGCTGCCCGAAGAGGTCTACGTCAGTTTCGACATCGACGGCTTGAGTTTCGAAAACTGTCCTCATACCGGCACTCCCGTATCGGGCGGATTGGGATTCAATCAGGCGGTGTGGCTGCTCCGGACGTTGATGCGGTCGGGCCGGCGTATCATCGGATTCGACTTGGTGGAGGTTTGCCCTGCACCGGAAGATCGGTTGGACGCTATCACGGGTGCACGAATGTTGTGGAAGTTATGCGGCGCCACGTTGTCGCGCGGTGCACATGATTCAGCCGACGACAGCCGATAGTAAGCCGCCAGCCGCCGCAAAACGAAAACAGGAATAGCGGTGCGGGTGCATTTGATCCCACCGCCAATAGAATTACGACCGAATATTAAAAAAAAGCGGTGCACATGATCGTACCGTCATGAGCCGCAAAACCAGCTTTTAATAAAAAATGAGATTGTTTTCAGCTTATCGTTGGACGCGCTCAGTCCATAGTTTGAGTACACGCGGCCGAAGTTTCATCGAGGCTCCGTGGGCCGGCGGCGTTGTGTTGCTCGTGTGCGTCGTCATCGCCATGTTGTTGGCCAATCTGCCCTTCACGGCCGATTTCTATCAGCATTTCCTCGAAACCGACCTCTCGTTAGCCATCAAGAGCCCCGACGGGTCAATTGACTGGTCGTTCCCCGAGGGTATGACCGTCGAAAAGTTCATCAACGACGGATTGATGGTCGTCTTCTTCTTCACGGTCGGTCTCGAAATCAAGCGTGAGGTCGTCTGCGGCCAGTTGTCATCTTTCAAACGCGCCATCCTGCCCGTCGTTGCTGCCGGCGGCGGTATGTTGGCTCCGGCGTTGATTTATCTCTGCTTCAACTCCGGCACCGCTTCGATGAACGGTTGGGGTATCCCGACGGCTACAGATATCGCCTTCGCCATCGGCATCCTCTCGATGCTGGGCGACCGCGTGCCCGCTTCGTTGAAGATCTTCCTCACGGCGCTGGCCATCGCCGACGACTTGGGCGCTATCCTGGTCATCGCACTCTTCTATGGCGGTCAGGTGCAGATTTTCTGTCTGCTCGCGGCGATTCTCGTCATGGCGGGCGTGCTGTTCATGAACCGTATGGGCGAAAAACGGATGATTTGCTACTTCATTCCGGCCATCGTCGTCTGGACGCTGTTCTATTATTCGGGTATCCACTCCACGTTGTCGGGCGTCGCCATGGCGATGTTGATCCCGATGACGCCGCGATATAACAAGGAATATTTCCTGCACAAGATGCAGAACTTGCACAAGATGCTCGACGAAATCGACTGCTCGGAGGAGGATTTCCCCAACGAGGAGCATCGCGAATGCCTGCGTTACATGAGCCGGTTGTCGTCGCGTTCGGTCGGCATGAGTTACCGGCTGGAACATGCGCTGGCGCCTTATGTGACGTTTCTCATCATGCCTATCTTCGCATTGGCGAACGCCGGTGTGCACATCTCGTCATCGGAGTATCTCAACATCTTCCACTTTTCGTCGGAGATCGGTTCGGTGGGCATGGGCGTGTTCTTCGGCCTGTTGATCGGCAAGCCGCTCGGCATCTTCACAGCCAGCTACTGCGCCGTCAAGGCCCGCGTCGCCGAAATGCCGCAGGGTTCCTCGTGGTTGATGTTGTTGGCCGTGGCCTGCTTGGGCGGTATCGGATTCACGATGTCGCTGTTCGTCGACTCGCTCGCATTCACCGATGACGGACTGATCGACCGCGGCAAAATCGCCATCCTCATGGGTTCGACGGCCGCCGCTATCGTAGGTTGTCTTTTCATCCTTTTCCTGTCCCGTAAAAAGAGCCGTTCATGAAACGAATCGTTCCGTTGTTGATGGTCGTCGCACTCGTTGCCGGCGCCTGCTCCCGCAAGAGCGGAGGCGGCACGAAGTTGCGCACCGATGCCGATTCGGCAGCCTATGTGCTTGGCATGAATGTGGGAATGAATCTGCTGCGGATGGATTCGACGCTCAATATCGAGGTCGTCTGTCGGGGTATCCGCGATGCCGTGGCGGACAATACGCAGTTCACGATGGCCGAAGCGCAGGCGTTCTATCTGCGTTACGTCAATTATCTGTTGCCCGAAAAAGCACGCGCCTACGAGGAGCAATTTTTGGCCGACATCGCCAAGTCGAACCGAGCTTACGCGCGGACGACCTCGGGCGTGACCTATACGGTCGACGAAATCGGCGACCAGAACCAGCAGTCCATCGCTTCGTCCGACCGCGATACGGTGGCGTTGCGGTGGGTCATCCGCACGGCCGACGGCAAGGAGGTCGATTCGTCGTACAAGCGGGGCGATACGATTCGGACGACGCTCGGGGCATTGCGCCCGGGTGTGCGCGAAAGTGTGAAACTCATCGGCGAAGGCGGCCGCATCGATGCGTGGTTGCCGGCCAAAGAGGCTTACGGCGCCTCGGGCGACGCGAAGTTAGGCATCGGCCCGAATGCGACCCTTTATTACGAAATCGAGTTGGTCGAGGTGAAAAAGTATCGCTTTTAGAAGCGGTTCCCGATGCGACCGAAAGCTCGGAATGCTTACAACGGTCGTAAGAATTATGCACAGGTTTTAATAAAATTATTACCTTTGCGGGGTGATTGTGAACAGAACGAATTTATTTATAATGAGTAAAATGAAAAAATTGTTTTTTGCAGCGGCACTGGCCGGTGCTGCGATGATGGCTGCTTGCGGTAATAAGAGCGGCATCCAGATGGGCTCGCTTTCGGAGTTCGACTCGTTGTCCTATGCGTTGGGCGCCAACATCGCTTACAGCATGGGTTACGAGCTGAAAGATATTCCGTTCGATTACAAGGCGATGGACAAGGCGATCAAAGAGGGCGCTTTCGACAAGGCTTCCGAGTCGCACGACGCTTCAATCGAAAAGTTGCGCACCTATTTCATGACCAAACGCGGCGAACGTGCTCAAGCCATTGCGGCTTCCCGCGCAGAGGCCGACAGCATCCGTCTGGCAGCCGGCGACAGCACCAAAGTCGATTATCCGGTAGCCGATCCCGCGATGTTCGAGACCGAGGAAGAGCGTACGGATCTCTCCTATGCGTTCGGCAATGACATCGGTTTCAATTTGTCGCAGAGCGGTCTGCCGTTGCAGATCATGTGGGTGACGGAGGCGATGCAGAACGTCCGCGACAACAACCCCAAGATGACGCAGGACGAGGTGAACAGCTATCTGCAATATTATTTCATGGTGAAGCGTCCGGCCGAGAACGCCGAGGCGTCGAAAGCATGGTTGGAGAAGATCGAGAAGAAGTCGGGCGTGCAGAAGACCGAATCGGGCCTGCTCTATAAGGTGACGAAAGCGGGCGACGAGCGTCTGAAAGCGGTCGATTCGCGCGATGTCGTGAAGGTGCACTACACGGGCCGCACGCGCGACGGCAAGGTCTTCGACACGTCGTTGTTCAAGAACCGTTCGAAAGAGCAGCAGGAGATGCTGAAGCAGCAGAATCCGGAGGGTTACGATCAAGACGAACCGATCGAATTCCCGTTGAACCGCGTCATCGCCGGTTGGACCGAGGGTATGAAACTGGTCGGCAAAGGGGGTAAGATCACGTTGTGGATTCCGGCTGAGCTGGCCTACGGAGCGCGTGGCGCAGGTCGCGACATCGGCCCGAACGAGGCCTTGGAGTTCGAAGTCGAGTTGATTGACGTGACGCCGTACCAAGCACCCGAACCGGAAAATGCCGAGGAGGCTGCCATCGATGCGTTCGATGCGACCGAGAAAAAATAAATTCATCCGCACGACCGGCACTGCCGGTGGATATTGAATTGAGCGACCGCCTGCAAATAAAGCAGGCGGTCGCTTTTTTGCGGTTTTCGTAAAAATCGCTATTTTTGTGCACTACATACTGACTACACGGAAAGTGTAAGTTTATTCTCTGGATACGAATGTAGGAAATTCGAAGTGAAGGGAATAAGCGAACATCTTTTCCACGTCGTACCCCTTGTGGGTATGGGCGTGGGGCTGTTGCTTATTTGATTCACTAAGGTATCCTACAACCTGTATTCGTCGAATAAGTTTTCGGTACCACGCTTTCTGTTTTCTGAAACGAACGTCGTGCAAGGGCCGGACGACAAGCGAAAACTTATTCCCCCAACGATGAAACAACAAACCTTGATTCCTGCTCTTACAGCCGTTCTCATTCTTCTCGCCGTGGGCGGCTACTTCTGGTTGCGCACCTACCGTCACCGCGAAGTACTATCATTGGACGGAGATTCACTCTGGCTCGAACACGAAGCAAACGGTACAATCTGATTCACAAGCATAAGCACTGCACTATGCGTAGCCTTTAATAAAAACGTTGATAAGCAACACATCCAGCATAAGCAGGATGATGGCCGCCAGCAACAGATATTGATATTGTTCGTCGTACTCCTCGAACTGCACTGTCGACAATTCGGTCTGCTCCATCTCGTTGATGCTCTTCACGATTTCATCCAGCCCGATGGAGTGCTTCGACGAACGGACATAGGCTCCGCCCGTCACCTCGGCGATGCGCGACAAGGTAGCTTCATCGAGTTTCGACACCACCATATCGCCCTTTTCGTCCTTGATGAATTCGCCGCCGATCTGAATCGGGGCCCCCTCCGGCGTACCGATCCCGACGGTATAGATGCGCACGCCCAACTCTTTGGCCCGTTCGGCCACTTCGAGCGCACCGCCTTCGTGGTCTTCGCCATCGGTAATCAGAATGACGACACGGCTGCGCGGTTCATCCGCATCGCCCGAAAAAGCCAACAACGCCTGTTCCAGTGCTTTGCCGATGTCCGTGCCCTGCACCGACACCAACGACGGATCGATGCGCCGAGCGAATGCTTTCGCCATACGGTAATCGGAGGTGATGGGTAGCTGCACTTTCGGCTCGCCCGCAAAGACGATCAACCCAACGCGGTCTTGTTGCAGGCCGTCGAACAACTTGTTGACGGCATATTTGGTCCGTTCGAGGCGGTTGGGTTCGAAATCCTCGGCCAGCATCGAATTCGAGACATCGACCGCCAACATCATTTCGACTCCCTGCGTTTTCTGTTCGCGCAGGCGGGAGCCCAACTGCGGACGAGCCGCGACGAATGCCAACAACATCCACGCGCCGCAGAACAATACGAACTTCAGCACGACGCTCCCCATCGAGACACCGGACATCAGTTCTTCGAGTGTCGCGGGATTGCCGAAACGGGCAAGCCGCCGCTTACGTCCGTACAACGCGATGAAGAAAAGCGCGACGAAAAGCGGCACGACAGCCAACAACCAAAGGAAATGCGGATTTGCAAAACGGAACATGACGGTTCGGAATTTTCGGAAGCGGATTACGGAATGCGGTTCAACACGAAGCGCGACAACAGGAACTCGACGGCCAACAACGCCAGTGCGGCCAGCACCCAGTTCAAGTAATGCTCGTGACGGGTTATGTGGGAAAGTACCTCGATTTTGCTCTTTTCCAGCCGGTTGATTTCGTCGTAGATGGCTTTCAGTTTGGCCTTGTCCGTGGCGCGGAAATAGCTGCCACCGGTGTGTGCGGCCATTTCGCGCAGGGTCTTTTCGTCGATTTCGACCTGCTGCTGCACGAACGTCCGGTTGCCGAACATGTCGACCGCCGGATAGGGAGCCATGCCCTGTGTGCCGACGCCGATGGTATAAACGCGGATACCCTGCGCCTTGGCGATTTCGGCGGCAGTCAGCGGAGCGATTTCACCGCGGTTGTTCACGCCATCGGTCAGCAGGATGATGACCTTCGATTTGGCCTCGCTCTCGCGCAGGCGGTTGATGGCCGTGGCCAGACCATTGCCGATAGCGGTACCATCCTCGATCAGACCGCTGCGGATACGGCCCAACAAAGTTTGGAGCGTCCCCTGATCGGTGGTCAACGGGCTCTGCGTAAACGCCTCGCCGGCGAAGACAACCAATCCGAGCCGATCGCCCGTACGGTCGGCGATGAAGTCGCCGGCCACCTCCTTGGCGGCGGTGATGCGGTCGGGTTTGAAGTCGCGCGCGAGCATCGAACCCGACACGTCGATAGCCAGCACGATATCGATGCCCTCGGTGTTGGTACGGGCATTCTCCTCAACGCCCTGCGGCCGAGCGAGCGCAACGATCAACAGCGCCAACACGATGATGCGCAACGCAAACGGAACGTGCCGCAACCAGTACCGCACGGTTTTCGGAGCGTCGGCAACACCGCTGACGGACGAAATCCGCAACGAAGCGCCGCCTTTCAATTGCCGCCAAACATAGTAGGCGACGAGCACCGGCAAAATACCGAGCAACCACAAATAATATCCGGAAGCAAAATCCATATTTTTATTAAAAGCTGCTCATAGTGCTTACGACCATGAGTAGCAAGTGCACATTATTCTTACCAATTCTTGCCGCCCCGCACGACGACACCCTGTTGTTTCTCTTTCAGCTTCTCCTGCGTGCGGTCTTCCTGCGCTTGGATGGCATCGAGCATCTGTTCCTGCTCCTGCTCGGAAATACCTGCGGGAACAGCCTGTTGCTGGCCCTGCCGATCGTCTTCGCCATCCTGCTGTGGATCGCCGTCCGACTGCTGCGAATCCTGCTGCTCGTCGGACTGCTGACCGTCGGACGAATCGTTCTGCTGCGGATTCGCTTGATTCTGTTCGTTCTGTCCTTCTTGACCTTGCTGGTCTTGATTCTGCTCATCCTGACCGCCGCCCCCATTGTTCTGCTGGTCGTCCAACAAACGTTTCGTATAGGCGTAATTATACTTGGCCTCCATGTCCGACGGATTGAGACGCAGGGACTGTTTGTAGCTTTCGAGCGCTTCCTTGTACTTCTGCTGCCGGAACTGCGCATTGCCAAGATTGAAAAATGTTTCGGCACGTTCCGTCTCGGTGCGGAGCGTATCGGCTGCCGCCTGCCGCAGGGTCTGCTCGGCTTGGTCGTAGCGCTCCGCCTTATAGAACGCATTGCCGAGGTCGTAGGCTGCCTCGAACGACTCGGGCGCAAAGGTCAACGCCCGCTCGTAACGTTCGATGCTCTTCTCGTAGTTCCCCTTGTCGAATTGCCGGTTGCCGCTACGCACGGCCCCGCGCTCGGGCATCCGCTGGGCCGATGCAGTACTGCCCCACCCCGCACAAACCAAAAACAATATGTAAAAACAATATCGGTGCATGTGTCAATCCTGCATTTTCAACGCTTCGTCGGGATCGGTCGCCGGAACTTCTTCGGCAGGTTTCGTCTCCTCGACGAAGTAGTAGGTTTTCAGATAGTCGGCTTCATTCTGTTCGGCATCGGGCGTGTCTTTGGCGAATTTCACCAAATCGCCGTCCCGCAGAATCGCCGTCAAATCCATTGCTGCCTTGTCGGGCAACTCAATGCCGCGCATCGCCTCGACGATTTCGTCGGTCGTCATCTCCATCGCGCCGATGCCCCAACGACCCGAAATGTAGGTGCGCAGAATGTCCGTCAGCCCCGAATAGTATTGTTTGTGGCGGTTATTCTGCCAGAGTTTCTGGTGATGGAGCGCTTCGAGTGCACGAATGGCCACCACATGGGGCGGTTGGGGCGGTGCCGGACGGAACAGGTCGCCGATGCGTTTGCCGCGGGCCTGCAACCAACGCACCAATCCGTAGACCGCAGCGCCGAGCACCAAAAGAATGACAACGAGCCACATCAGATAGCCGCTGATTTCGCCGAACCGGAACGGCAGGGTTTTCTGCGGCTTGATGTCGTAGATCGACTGCGAAGTGGAATCGATGAGGAACGTTCCGACTTCCAGCCGCAACGAATCACCCGCACTCCACAGCGTATCGACGATGTTCTTGTCGGCATAGAGCACCTGCGCACGGCCCAAATTGTAGCGTCCCTCCTCGAATGCGGCCAGCCGGTAGCGTTTGCGCAGTTTCAGTTGCCGGCCCTCGCGCAACAGCGTGTCCACGGGTGCATCTTCGACCAGTTCGATTTTCGTATCGTCCGACTCGTAGACCGGAAACCGCACCACCTGCACCAAGTCCTTTTCGACTTCGATGATGTAGTCGAACCGGTCGCCGATGCCGATGCTGTCGGGTTCGACGCGGGCCGTCACGACCGGCGTCCGCGATTGGGCCGCAGCCGACCACAGCGCCCCGACGGACAGCAACGCCACCACGAATCTTATCGGAAAATTTTTCATAATATCAGCGGTGCTTGAACAGTTTTATCAGTTCCGTCACATAGTCGCCGTCGGTCGAAATGGAGGCCGTGTCGATGCGGTTGTGGCGCAGCGTCTCGTCGATTGCTGCGCTGCGACGCTGCCACGCGTCGGCATAATGTTCTCGCACAGCCCGCGACGAGGTGTCGACCCACACCT
>RYWP01000003.1 GCA_003979135.1 Alistipes sp. | reverse complement strand
GCATATGCCTCAATTGGGGCTGCATCCCGACGAAAACATTGCTGAAAAGTGCGCAGGTCTACAACTATTGCACGGCCGCCGCTCATTACGGACTGGAACTTACGGGCGAAGTGAAGCCCGATTTGGAAAAAATCGTCGCCCGTTCGCGCAACGTGGCCGAAACGATGTCGAAAGGGATCCGTTTTCTGCTCGACAAGAACGGAATCGACCTGATTCAGGGATTCGGACGCATCACGGTGCCCGGACATCTTGATGTGGACGGCACCGACTACGAAGCGGAGCATATCATCCTTGCCACAGGAGCCCGTCCGCGCGAAATGCCGTTCATGCCGATCGATGGCGAGCACATCATCTCGTCGAAGCAGGCGCTGACACTCACGAAGTTGCCACAATCGATGATCGTCGTCGGTTCGGGTGCAATCGGCAGTGAATTCGCATGGTTCTACGCCGCATTGGGGGTGAAAGTCACGATCATTGAATACCTTCCCCGCATGATGCCGCTCGAGGACGAGGAGGTCTCGAAGACAATGGAACGTGCATTCCGCAAACTTCGGGCGACCGTCCTCACCTCAACGACGGTCAAACAGGTTACGGTCGCACCGGACGGCCTCTGCCAAGTGGAAATCGAAGGTAAAAAAGGACTGGAAACACTCAATGCCGACATCGTGCTTTCGGCAGTCGGGATTCAAGCGAATATCGAAGAAATCGGGCTGGAAAAGGTCGGCGTATCGGTCGAACACGGCAAAATCGCGGTCAACGAATACTACCGCACCAATATCGCGGGCATCTATGCCATCGGCGATATCATTGCGGGGCCTGCGCTGGCCCACGTAGCTTCGGCAGAGGGAATCTGTTGTGTGGAGCACATCTGCGGGCTCAATCCGAAACCGGTCGATTACACGACGATTCCGTCGTGCATCTTCACCTCACCGGAGGTCGCATCGGTCGGTTCGACCGAACAGCAACTTCAAGAGCAGGGTATCGACTACAAGGTCGGACGCTTCCCTTTCACGGCTTCTGGCAAAGCTACCGCAGCCGGAGACCGAGACGGATTTATCAAACTGCTGTTCGGGACGGACGACCGGTTACTGGGCGCCCACATGGTCGGAGCGAACGTCACGGAAATGCTGGCGGAACCGACACTGGCCCGCACGCTGGGTACTACAGCACAATCCATTGCGCGAACCATCCATGCCCACCCGACAATGAACGAAGGAGTTATGGAAGCAGCCGAAGCTGCTTTGGGACACGCGATACATCTGTAAATAAAAAGCAGAGAAACATTATTTCACCGGGCTATCTGGAACAAGATAGTCCGGCGTTTCACATCATAAACCACCCGATTACCAAAAACGGACGGAAAAACAAAAAATAATTATCTTTGCGGCTGTTTTGATCAAAAAACCTTTTTTAAACTATCGTAAACAACGCGAACGATGAAAAGATTTTTCACCTCAAACCTCGGGGGGGGGCTGATAATCAGTATTATACTACTGATCGGGTGCACAAAAGAGAGCCTTTCGCCCGATGAAATCACCGACAAATTTGCAGACGGTCTTCCCATTCGTCTGTCGACGTCCGACTACAACGGGGAGAACACCTACTACATGCTTAACGACGATGAACCGTCGGAAGTATTCTTCAACACCAACGAACGCTGGTTCTACACCGACCAGCCGCTGCAGCTGACCGTAGACGACAACCTCTGCTTCCAGCTTCGCTTCTACAGCCCGCGCGCGCTTCCGAACGTGACCGTATGGGCCAAGATCGAGGGCTACGAAGAAGAATTCAAAATCTTCGTCTTCGAAAAGATCATGCCATTTCACCAGTTCCGGATGGAACTGCCATTTGCCACGCAGGACATCACGGCGGCAACGCGTAGCGGCAAGCTAATCCGGATCATGGCCAATCCTCACCTGACCAAGGAGAACATCACGCTGACGGCCGAAAGCGACGCTACCTACTGGAAAACGCTACAGGCGATCACCTGCCATTGGCACATCCGCTTCGGCCGCTACAACCCCAATCAGACCAGCTGGGCCTATCCGCTGCACGCCTGCCATGCCCGCGAAGGCGTGGCGATGGCGCTGAACATGGCCTACATGTACTCCAGCCCCGAATTCGCCGCGGAACTCAACGGCTGGGGCCCGCTCCACTCGAACGCCAACCTGACGCTCATCAACAAGGAAACCCTGCTCAAGCAGGCGATCGGCCACCGCGGTCTGGTCTTCGGCTACACCACCGGAGTGATGGGACTCGGCGGCGGCGAGACGTTCGGCATGCACGAATCGGTCTATTTCGAACAATACCCGGACGATTCGAGCATCACGGAGACCATATTCCACGAATACGCCCACTGCCTGGGCTACGGCCATGCAGGAAACATGACCTACGAACAAACGGGGCCCGGGTGGCCCTCGCTGTGCGGCAAGGTCTACGAAGAATTGGCGCTGGCCAAGAAACTGCCCGTCTACTCGCGCCGCTTCCTCCACAGCCGCCACTCCAAAACTGCCTACCTGCCCGGCGGCGGATACTACCGGTCGTCGAAATACGTGATCGAAGACCCCGAACTCGACGAAATGGACGGCGGTCTGGCCCGAGGCAACGATTTTCTGGATACCGACTGGGGCGAAATAAAGGACGCTCCCGAACTCTCGTTCAGACTGGACTACAACGACGCGGGCGTAGAACAGAAAAATTACATGCCGCGCAGCGTCTATGTATACGGCAACAAGATGTATGTGACGAACGACATCCGTCGGGGCAATTTCACGTGGGATGTCTACGATCTGTCGACGGGAAAGCCCGTACACGAAAAGCAGTTCACCAAATGGACGCTACCCAACGGCAATGAACAAAAAATCGGCACTCCGGCAGAAATCATCCGCACGCACGACAAGATCTATCTGGGCGGCAGCAACAACATGCTTTTCGAATTCGACGCCGCAACCTACGAGTGCACCGCTACGCTGGGTCTGGGATTCGACGCCGTGGGCCTGGCTGCAACCAACGGTACGCTGTACGCATCCCGAGGCATTGTGAGAGCTTTCCCCGAGCACGATCTTGCCCATGGTTACATGGCATCGAGCAACGATTTAG
Organism: Alistipes sp.; assembly: GCA_003979135.1. GTDB lineage: Bacteria > Bacteroidota > Bacteroidia > Bacteroidales > Rikenellaceae > Alistipes. Next base: position 51,244 of record RYWP01000003.1, on the reverse strand, counting down.
GTGCACACAGCAACAACACTATGACCGCCGATTTTGCAGGCAACGTCTATCAAATCAACTACCATTCGAAAAAACTGGTGCTGATAGACCCCCGTCACATGAGAGCCTGCAAGCTGAACACGGGCACCGAACTGGTCTTCGAAGCCAGCCCGCTGGGTGCGGCCTGGAGCCCCGACGGCCGCCTGTTCGTCTCGTTCGAAGGAAAGGAAACGGAAGAGAAGTTCTGCGAAGTGAATCCCAAGACGGGCAAGATAATCAAGAACCTGACCACCATCGGCGACATCAAGCTGAACAATCCGGCCAAATGTCTGATCCGCCACAACACGTTGTTCATCATCGACCGTGTAGGCGGGCTGTGCCTCTATGCTATTCCCTTGAGTCAGCTCAACTAACAAAATCCGGACAACACAATGAAACGCACTTTCACATATACGCTTTTGCTGGCATGTGTCCTAACGAGCATGCGATGCACAGAAGGAACGTCCATCCCCGATGTCGACGACATGGACAACCTTAACTATACCAGCTACTGGTACTACAATTACGAAGCGCTGCAGACCGTAAACCACGAGACACTGGGACTGGAGCAGGCTGCCGATTTCAACCCCTACGCAGTGGCCCAGCGCGGCGACACGCTTTTCGTGGCCAACTTAGCGGCGGGAAACAGCTTGATTCTCTATAGCAAAAAGGCAAAACGGCCGCTCGGAACCATCAACGCATGGACGGTCAACAACACTGAAAAGAAATTCACGAGCCCGATCAATGCGATCGTGGCGACGAACAATCGGCTCTACGTAGCAGAGCGGCAATCGCTCATCCATGTGTTCTCGCTACCGGACATGAAGTATTTCTCCTGCATCGGCAACGGGAACTGGAGCGGTCCGGTATTCCAGGCTCAGGCGATGACCGTAAAAGACGGACTGATTTTTGCCCGTGATAAGGACGGTAAGGTCAGTGTCTACAAGGAATCGGATGTCACGCCGGCAAACTATCAGAAGATCAACCGATACAAACAAGCCGGTCCCAACGAAGGAAATTCCTCCAACAACGCTTTCACCGCCCACTACATGGAGACCGACACTTTGGGGCGGATCCTGCTGACGGCCTACGAGGCGCAGACGATTCGTGTACTCGATCCGGCGCTGGTGACCGACAATATGAAGAACGGCACCTCCATCGACATCAAAGAGGCTATATGGGAAATTCCTTTCAAACCCAAGACTTTCGCCAGGACAGCCGAACGTACATATGTTACCGGAAGCAACGATGCAGTAAATATCTATGACCTCGGTAAAAAAGAGTGGATCAAGACCTTGAAAACCGTCAAAGGATTCGCATTCGGCAATCCGGAACGCGTTTTCGCACAGAACGACAGCACGCTTTGGATTTCGGACATCAAGAAGCAGACGTTAGTGCAGGTGGGTGTGTTCAAAGGAGAAATCCGCGAATATGAACTGGTAAGCAAACACGTGGTCAAAGTCAAGGACGCCATGACGCGTAGCGGCAAAACGTCGGAAGAATTCTTCGTAGACCTGCGCACGCACGAGATCATCGACCCGGAAGAAATGGAATAGTCCTCCCGAAAGCAATCAAAAAGGCAGAAGCAATAAGCTTCTGCCTTTTTGATTGCGATAGAAAGGATCGTTCGCCTTTAACCCCTCAGCGGATGGCTTCAACTTTCACTTATTTGCAAAATTCACCTTGGTAAAAACCTCGGGAGGGTAGCTCACATCGCTCAGAAATAGCCCCTGCGCGGGAGCTCCGGCACTCGACTGCGAGAGATCGCGACTGGCGATGATCGCTCGGAACTCCTCGGGCGAATAACGACCGCGACCGACATCGACCAACGTGCCGACAATTGCCCGTACCATATTTCGTAGGAAACGGTCGGCGCGGATCGTGAAACACAGCGTTCCAGAGGGTTCTATTATCCAGTCGGCCCGCCGGACGTGGCAGATATTCGTATGATTGTTCGAATTGAGTTTGGCGAATGAAGTGAAATCGTCGAATTCCAACAACATGGCCGCCGCTTCATTCATGCGGACCACGTCCAACGGCACGTAATACTGCCACGAACCGCCGCGCGTAAACGGATTCTTGTGCGGCTCGATGAAATAACGATACTCGCGTTCACGCGCACTAAAACGGGCATGCGCTGCATCGGAAACCAGTGTCAACGAACTGACGGCAATGTCGGGCGGCAACAGAAAATCGAGCTTGCGAAGAAACTGTCGTATATCGGCTATCGGTTCAGCAACGTCGAAATGAGCCACATAGTAGGAGGCATTGACCCCCGTATCGGTGCGTCCTGCACCGACCACTTCGGTCGATGTCCGCAACAATGTCGACAACGCTCGTTCGAGCGTCTGCTGCACGGTCGGTTGGTCAGGTTGCCGCTGCCATCCGCAATAAGCGGCACCATCGTATTTCAATTCAGCGAAGTAACGCATGACCGCAAAGTTAGCAAAAACGCCGGACAAAACATACTTTCATGTCGCCGGAAACAACATTTCAACTTTCAATACGTTATTCGGGAAAGTTTATGAAATTCGCGGTGAAATCGCTATCTTTGCAGCCGGAGAAACGAGCAAAGAGCGGCTTCGACTGCGTTTGCATCATCTTTGCCGGAAAATGAAAATAGAAAGATGAAAACAGCCATCATAGGTTACGGTAAAATGGGACGGGAAATCGAAAAGATTCTCACCGAACGTGGACATATTGTCAGTCTCATCATTGATGCGGAAAACCGCTCCGATTTGGATGCACGACACCTTGCAGATGTCGATGTCGCGTTGGAGTTCACCACGCCAGCGACAGCCTATGACAATATCCGCACCTGCATCGCCTGCAATACGCCCGTGGTAAGCGGGACAACGGGATGGACGGCCCTCCTGCCGGAGTTGGAGACTCTGTGTCGCGAAACGAACGGCGCACTTTTCTATGCGTCGAATTTCTGTCTGGGCGTCAATCTGCTGTTCCGGCTCAACAAGCGTCTGGCCGAAATGATCGACAGTGTGGGAGGTTACGAAGTCGGCATCGAAGAGGTGCACCATACGCAGAAAAAAGATGCGCCGAGCGGCACGGCCATCACATTGGCGGAAGGCATCATTGAGAATCTGCACACAAAAAACGAATGGGTGAACGACATCCCGGCCACCGCCGAACAGATCGAAATCCACTCGGTTCGCGAAGGTGATGTTCCGGGCATTCACGCCGTATGCTACGAATCGAAAGACGACCGTATCGAACTGCGGCACACCATCAAAAATCGCCGCACGCTGGCACTCGGCGCAGTCATTGCAGCCGAATTCCTTTGCGGAAAGCATGGCGTATACACGATGGACGACTTACTCAAAAACAATTAGAATCGACACCGATGAATAAGGAGAAAATCAGAAAGTTCTTTCAAAACAAATGGGTAGGATTCGCGCTGGCTGCGACACTCTATACGTTGTGGTTCGTGATTTGGACGGGTAACCCGTGGTTGCTGCTGGGTTTGCCGCTCATTTTCGATTTTTACATCACGCACTGGTTCTATCGCTTCGTCTGGTATCGCAACGCCAAAATGTGCGAACGCAACAAAGTCTACAAAGCCGTCTACGAATGGGTCAATGCCATCGTATTCGCCACGGTAGTCGCTTCGCTCGTACATATCTTCATCTTCCAGATGTACGTCATCCCCACCTCGTCGATGGAAAAATCGCTCTTGGTGGGCGACTATCTCTATGTCAGCAAGGTGACCTACGGCCCCCAAATGCCCAACACACCGATCTCATTCCCGTTCGTGCACCACACGATGCCGTTTTCGCAGACACGCAAATCGTTCTCCGAAATCGTTCAATGGCCCTATCACCGATTGAAAGGGCTGCGTAAAATCCGTCGGAACGATGTCGTAGTCTTCAACTTTCCGGCAGGGGACACGGTGCTACTCGAAAACCAAGCCGTCAGCTATTACGACGTATTGCGCGGCTACGAAGCTTCGTTCGGCAAGAAAAACGCCCGCAAGGAGCTGGCCAAAGAATATACGGTCATCAGCCGGCCGGTGGACAAACGCGAAAACTATATCAAACGTTGTGTCGCCATCCCGGGCGATACGCTCGAAGTGCGCGACGGGAGGATCTGGGTGAACGGCAAGCAGCAGGAACCCATCGAAGGTGTACAATACATGTACATTGTACAGACGTCGGAACCATTCTCGCAATATGCGGTCGACAAACTCGGCATCACGGAATACAGCGGCAATGGCTCAGTCTACTACATGTATCTTACAGATGAAGCAGCCGAAAAAGTGCAGGAGCTGAACAACGTCCGTTCTATGCGCCGCTATGTCTACACACCCAACACCGACGTCTTCCCGCAATGGGAGATGCCGCGCTGGAGCCAAGACAACTACGGCCCTGTATGGATTCCGAAAAAAGGTGCAACCGTGCAACTTACAACGGAAAACCTGCCGCTTTTCCGGCGCATCATCGAGACCTACGAAGGACATGCACTCGAAGAACGCGACGGCAAAATCTACATCGACGGCGTAGAAACGACAGAATACACTTTCGCGATGGACTACTACTGGATGATGGGCGACAACCGCCACAATTCGGCTGATTCACGGTTCTGGGGCTTCGTACCCGAAGACCATATCGTGGGTAAAGCATCGTTCATCTGGCTTTCGCTCGATGCGAACAAGTCGTTCCCGTCGAACATCCGCTGGCGGCGTCTTTTCCGAAAAGTGCGATAGGGTGGCGGACGACAGCTATCTGACCCTCGCGACTCCTGCGGAAGCGGCTTTACGCGAACGCAGCAGCAAGTTCCTTGCATTCGCATGGCCCGTACGAAGCGAGGAGGAGATACGCATCCACCTCGAAACGCTGCGCAAACGCTACTACGACGCAACCCATCATTGTTACGCTTGGCGTCTCGGACCGGACGGTGCATCGTGGCGGGCAAACGACGACGGTGAGCCCTCGGGGACAGCAGGCAAACCGATTCTCGGGCAGTTGTTGTCGCGGTCAGTCACCGATTGCTTGATAGTCATCGTCCGTTATTTCGGCGGCACAAAACTCGGCGTCCCCGGACTGATAGCCGCCTACAAAGAGGCTACGGCCGAAGTACTGGATGCCGCGGACATCATCGAACGGACGGTCGACCGCATCGTACGGGTCGACTTTCCTTATGTCGCAATGAACGAAATCATGCGGGTAGTCAAGGAAGAACGGCCCGAAATCCTGCGACAAGCATTCGACAATTTATGTACGATGGAGTTCGCCATCCGCGAAAGCCGCGCGGAACAACTGACCGAAAAACTGAAAAAAGCGGGAGGCAGCATTCCCGAAAACGAATAAATGACACACGAAAATTCGATATACATCAAAGGTGCGCGAGTGCACAACCTCAAGAACATCGAGGTCGAACTACCGCATAATAAACTGATCGTTATCACGGGTCTTTCGGGATCCGGCAAATCGACGCTGGCATTCGACACCATCTTCGCCGAGGGGCAGCGCCGTTACGTCGAAAGTCTGTCGGCCTATGCACGGCAATTTCTCGGCAAAATCAACAAACCGGACGTCGATACCATCACGGGTATTGCTCCGGCCATCGCCATCGAACAGAAGGTCAACACACGCAATCCGCGATCGACCGTCGGCACGACGACCGAGATATACGACTATCTGAAACTGCTTTTCGCGCGCGCGGGGCACACATTTTCTCCCGTATCGGGACAAGAAGTGCGATGTTACAGCGTCGACGATGTAGCAGAACGCATCCTCGCCTCCGGCGCGGGCACACGAGCTGTCATCGCCGCTCCGCTGCGGTTGACGGAAGGGCAGGGCATCATCGAGAAACTGACCCTCCTGCTGTCGGACGGCCTGATGCGCGTATGGATGGACGGCCAAGTGCGGATGATCGAAGATGTGCTTCCGGAAATCGAATCCGAAACTTGTGCGAAAGAGCTCGCGGTGGTTGTCGACCGGCTGAAAGTGGCCGAAGACGATGATACACAAACCCGCATCCGCGATTCGGTGGCGCGGGCATTCTCCTACGGCGACGAAACCTGCATCGTCATCGACAACAAGGGAGCGACGGAATATTCGGCCCGATTCGAAGCCGACGGTATCCGTTTCGAACCGCCTACGGAATACCTTTTCAGTTTCAACAATCCGCTCGGAGCCTGTCCGCGATGCGAGGGCTACGGCAAGGTCATCGGCATCGACGAAGATCTGGTCGTTCCGGACAAGGGCAAGACCATCTACGAAGGGGCCGTGGCCTGCTGGCGCGGCGAAAAGATGAGCCGATGGAAAGACGAGCTGGTTGAAAACGCCTACAAATTCGATTTCCCGATCCACACGCCCTACTACGAACTGACCGACGAACAAAAACGGCTGCTGTGGACAGGCAACGAATATTTCCACGGACTGGACGACTTTTTCGCTTACATCGATTCGAAAAAGCACGAAATCCAGTACCGCGTGATGAAATCGCGCTACACAGGCAAGACACGCTGCCCCGAATGCGGCGGCAGCCGCCTGCGCAAAGAGGCGCTTTACGTGCGTGTCGATGGCAAAACCATCGCCGATTTGGTGACGATGCCCGTTGACGAACTGCTCGTATTCTTCAACGAATTGCAACTGGACGCCTACGATGCCCGCACCACCGCACGTATTTTGGTCGAAATCCGCAACCGACTGCAATATTTGGCCGATGTCGGGCTGGGCTATCTGACGCTCGACCGACTGTCATCGACCCTCTCCGGCGGCGAAAGCCAACGCATCAACCTTTCGACCTCGCTGGGCAGCAATCTGACCGGATCGCTCTACATCCTCGACGAACCCTCCATCGGCCTCCATCCGCGCGATACGAACCGACTGATTAAAGTTCTCAAACAGTTACGCGATTTGGGCAACACGGTCATCGTGGTAGAACACGAGGAAGAGGTGATTCGCGCAGCCGACTGGATCGTCGACATGGGCCCCGAAGCGGGCGAACACGGCGGCGAAGTCGTATTCAGCGGCACGATTCCCCAACTGCTGAAAAGCCGGAAAAGTCTGACGGCCGACTATCTGACCGATCGAAAAAGCATAGCCATCCCTTCCGGCATTCGCGGCTGGAACCATTCGATTACGGTCAAGGGCGCCCGCGAAAACAACCTGCGCAACATCGACGTGCGCATCCCGCTGGGCGCAATGACCTGCATCACCGGCGTGAGCGGCAGCGGCAAATCGTCGCTGGCACGCGGACTACTTTACCCGGCCCTGCGGCGCATGCTCTACGATACGGGCGTGAAACCGGGCGATTTCGACGGCATCGAAGGAGATGTCAATCTGCTGAAAGCGGTCGAGATGGTCGACCAGAACCCGATCGGCAAATCGACCCGTTCGAATCCCGTCACCTACATCAAGGCCTACGACGAAATCCGCAAACTCTTCGCAGACCAACCCTACGCCCAACATACGGGGCTCAATGCGACCCATTTTTCGTTCAATGTCGCTGGCGGACGCTGCGAGGAGTGTCAGGGCGAGGGTGTCATCAAGGTTTCGATGCAATTCATGGCCGATGTCGAGCTGGTCTGCGAAGCCTGCGGCGGCAAACGGTTCCGCGACGAGGTACTGGAAGTCAAATACCGCGACAAGAATATCAGCGAGGTGCTCGACATGACGGTCGACGATGCCATCGTCTTTTTCAGCGAGGAGCAGAAGACCAACCCGACGTGCCGCCGTATCGTCGACCGGTTGCGACCGTTGCAGGATGTCGGACTGGGATACATACGGCTCGGACAATCGTCGTCGACCCTTTCGGGCGGCGAAAGCCAGCGGGTGAAACTCGCCTCGTTCCTGACGAAAGAGAGTGTCGGCAGCAGCGTGCTGTTCATCTTCGACGAACCGACGACAGGACTGCATTTCCACGACATATCGAAACTATTGGCGGCGTTCCAAGCGCTGATCGAACGCGGACACACCATCGTCGTCGTCGAACACAACATGGATATCATCAAATGCGCCGACTGGGTGGTCGACCTCGGACCCGAAGCGGGCCGCGACGGCGGTCGCATCGTCTTCGAGGGTACACCGCACGAACTGGAACAATGCCCCGAGAGCTACACGGGCAAATACCTGCGAATGCGCGAAAAACTGTGAAGAAAGTGGCCGAATTTCACACTTACACACTCCCGAACGGCATCCGCGGCATCCATCGGCAAGTCAAAAACACGGTAGCGCATTGCGCTTTGGTCATCAATGCTGGAAGCCGCGACGAGTACCCCGACCAATACGGACTGGCGCATTTCGTCGAACACGCCTTTTTCAAGGGCACCGAACGACGTCGCGCATGGCAGGTCAACTGCCGGTTGGAGAACCTCGGCGGCGAACTGAACGCATTCACGACCAAAGAGGATACGACCATTCATGCGACGACGCGGCGAGGCGATTTCTCGAAAGCGGCGGAGCTTATCGCTGACATTGCATTCCGATCGACCTTTCCGAAACGCGAGCTGGAACGTGAAAAGGAGGTCATCTGCGATGAAATCAACACCTACAAGGATTCGCCGGCCGATCTGATTTACGATACATTCGAAGATATGCTTTTCGATGGATCGGAACTAGGGCACAACATCTTAGGGCGAAAAACATCTTTGATGCGCTACATGGGCAACGACCTGCGGTCATTCACCGCACGCACACACACGACCGACCAGATGGTTTTTTCGTCGATCGGCAACTTTTCGGGCAAAACGGCCGAAGCGATTGCAACCCGCTATTTCGGGCAACAGTCAACCACGACACGTGCTTTCGAACGAATCGCCCCCGAGGCTTACCGACCTTTCGAAAAAAGCGTTACGAAACATACACACCAGACCCACTGCATCATCGGAGGACGGGCCTACGGCATCGGCGAGGCGAATCGGCTGCCGCTGGCGCTGTTGGTGAATCTGCTGGGCGGACCGAGCGCCAATTCGCTCCTCAACGTCAGCATCCGCGAAAAACACGGCCTATCTTACAACATCGAAGCATCGTACACGCCCTACGGCGACACGGGCATCGTGGCCATCTATTTCAGTTCCGACCACACCAACGCCGAACGATGTATCGAACTGATCGAACGGGAATTGCAACGACTTCGGACGGAACCGCTCACGACACGGAGGCTATCAATGGCGAAAAAGCAGTTCATCGCACAACTGGCCATATCGAGCGAAAGTAATGAAAGCTATATGCTTGGAGCTGGCAAAAGCCTGCTGACCCACAAGCAGGTCGATACGATGGAGGAGGTCTACGCCAAAATCCGGTCGCTTACGGCCCGACAACTGACCGATGTAGCCGAAGAAATATTCACCGGAATGTCCCGACTGATTTATCAATGAAATGAAAACTATATTATTCATTCTGTTAGACAATTTCGCCGACTGGGAAGCGGCCTTTCTGGCATCAGCCCTGCGCGGAGGTGTGATGCCCGGCCACACGGGCCGCTACGAAATCGCTTATGCAACTCCGGGCGGGTACCCCGTCCGTTCCATCGGCGGACTGACCGTCGCACCCGACCGCAGCACGGAAGCAGGGCTGCCAGACGAATGCGCAGGCATAGTGCTGGTCGGCGGCATGAACTGGCAAACGCCCGAAGCCGCCACAGCAGAACCGCTGGCCCGCGAAGCACTTACGCGCGGGCTACTGCTCGGCGCCATCTGCAATGCGACGGCATTTCTTGCGGCCCACGAACTGCTCAACGAAGCCCGCCACACAGGCAACACTGTCGAGATACTGCAACAATGGGGCGGCGACCGCTACACTGGCTCGACTCACTACGAGGAACGCCAAGCCGTACGCGACGGCAACCTCGTAACAGCCAACGGCACAGGCTATCTCGAATTTACGCGCGAATGTCTGCTCGCTCTCGCAGCCGACACACCGGAAGCGATCGACACCTCGTATCGATTCAACAAGCAGGGATTTTACAACGAATAGGATGGACGCTCTCGAAAAATACCTGCACGACCACACCTCGTCCGAAGACCCGCTGCTGCAAGAACTCGATCGCGAAACGCACATGCGCGAAGTAGCACCGCGTATGCTGTCGGGCCATCTGCAAGGACGTCTGCTGGAACTACTCGTACGGATGAACCGACCGCACTATGTGCTGGAAATCGGCACGTTCACGGGCTATTCGGCGTTGTCGATGGCTGCCGGACTGGCTGACGATGCCGAACTGCACACCATCGAAGTGGACGACGAACTGCAACCGCTGGCGCAATCCTATTTCGACCGTTCGCCCCACGGCCGCAAAATCCGGCTGCATATCGGCTCGGCACTCGACATCGCTCCGACGCTGGGTCTGACGTTCGACCTCGTATTCATCGATGGCGACAAACGCGAATATCCAGACTACTATCGGATGCTGATGGGTGACGAAAACAGTAAACCACTGGTGCACAGCAGTTCGGTGCTAATTGCCGACAACATCCTTTGGTCGGGCAAAGTCCTGCAACCCGTGGCGCACAACGACCGCCATACACAAGCGCTCATCGAGTTCAACCGCATGGTGACAGACGATCCGCGTGTGGAAAACGTTATCGCACCGCTGCGCGACGGACTCAATCTGATTTATGTGAAATAAATGGAAATCAAGGAACTGCAACAACGGGTGGACGCATGGATCAAAACATACGGCGTTCGCTACTTTTCAGAACTGACCAATATGGCCGTACTGACCGAGGAGGTGGGGGAATTGGCTCGTGTGGTAGCCCGCAAATACGGGGACCAATCGTTCAAGGAGGGCGAAAAATGCAATCTGGCCGAAGAGATGGCCGATGTGCTGTGGGTATTGGCCTGCTTGGCCAACCAAACGGGGGTCGACCTGACGGAAGCTATCGAGGCGTCGTTTGCGAAAAAAACAGCTCGTGACAAGGAACGCCACAAAAACAACGAAAAATTACAAAAATAATCAGAAGACGAATTTCATAAATCCCATTCTGCCAAAACCCAACGTTTTGGCAGAAAGAAATAACCCCTGCATCGAGAGAGATTCACCGATGCAGGGGTTCCCGCTTATGGATTCGTGGGAGTTTCGAAATCGGTCATTTACTCGGCATGAGGCTGCGGTTCCGCCTCGGCCACATTCATTGGAACAGCCCGCCATACGACTTGTCGTTCAGCATCGGTCAACGCTGCAAAACTCTTGTCGAACCATTTTCGTGCAACTTCATCGCGAACGGCATCGAAACCGGCTGCAATAGCCGTCTGCACCGAAACGAAACTATTGTAGGGCGTGCGAGGATCGATCGACAAAAACACGGCTCTTCGACTGACCGGATAATCGACTGTCCGACCATCGGGCAATTCGAACAAAGTCACCTGCTGCTTAGCCTTACCGGCTTTGTCCGATACGAAATCGGCAATTCGGCCGGACAACTCCTTCAACGACATGATTTTCGACTGTGAACCGCCCGATTTGACCCGCACTTGGCTTTGCTTATCGACGAACACCAATAAATCGTTCCGTTTATTAGGGACAGGCGCAATCACCTTGACCTTGCCATCGTTGCCTGAAACCGGCGACAGCATTCGCGAAACCGAACATTCGTCGCTCCGATACCGGATTTTCAAAAGAGGAACACGGCGCAAAACCTCTTTTACCTCAGCCACAGCCGACATCGGCGTCGCAGGAGCACTCGAAAGCTCGACGTAGGTGTCTGCGAGTTTTTCAGTCGACAAACCGGCACGGAACGCTTTGAGCTCCGATTCGAGCGCATCAAGTGTTACAGCGTTACCGTTGAGCGTCACAGAACCGTTCTCGGCAATAAAAATCCGCGGATTCTCCGCAGGCTCGGAGACGATACGCACGGTCAGATCCTTGCGGTCGGCCTCGGCGAACTTCTCCCGTTCTGCAGTCACGAAATCAAGCAATTCTTCTTTAGCAATGGGCCGACCGTTTAAAGTTACCGAACCGTCGGAAGCAATGTGCACAGTCGCAGTCTTATAATCATCGGTCGTGCGGGTCGTAAAACCGCACAGGCAGAGCATCCCGCCCACGAAGGGGAGAGCGGCGGCGAGCCGCCATCCGGCGAAACGCCCCCATTTGTTACGTGTCATCATAAGAAATCGGTTTTTAGTGAATGAATGGCTCAGCCCGCAGGTCATATCCGGATTATAACCGAAAAGCTGAGAGAACAAGGTCATTCGATATTCCGTCAGGTCGCAACCGCCGTCCAAGACATCGCGGTCGGCTTCCCACTCCTGCACTTCGCGCAACCGCCGTGCAGCGACCCACACGAACGGATTGAACCACAATACGCAAAGCATCGCTTCCATCACAATACGCTCGACCGAATGGCGATGGCGTACGTGACTGGCCTCATGGTGCAAAATGATCACCCGACGATGGCCGTCGAACCCGTCGCCGAGATAGACAGTTCGCAGAAAGGAAAACGGAGCCCGGACGGCAGCATGCTCGGCCAATACATAGCCTCGGCAATCGGTCAGACGTGCCCGTCGGCGCAAACGCGCGATATACACCAATCGCACGATGAACCATCCGAACAACACGCACACCGCACCGACATACACCATACGCATCGCATCGGTCAACAGACGCGGCCAATCCAATGCACGGAGCGTTCCGACAACAGGAGCAGCCATAACGGGTTCGACGAACTCAGCAGTTCCGACCAATTCGGATTCGACCGGCGCGACAAAAGGCGCAACCGCAACCGGAGCAGCAGGGTAGACGGGGATATGCAAAGCCGGAATCACTGCTGAAAGCGCGACTGCAGAAAGCAGATAGATGCGACATGCGCGGAACGGAACGCGCCGCTCGAACAACCAACGGTACAAACCGAGCAACACGCCGCTGCACAGGCAAACTTCGATGATATATAAATAAGGTGTTTTCATCTTAATGACGCTCTCGGAGCATTTTCAGAATTTCATCGGTTTCCTCGACCGTGATGGATTTGTGTTCGGAAAAGAATGAAACCAGACGGCTCAACGACCCACCGAAAAAATTATCGAGGACAGTATCCATGTAACGACTCGCATACACCTCTTTCGAGACGATGGGGTAGTATTCATAAGTCTTGCCGTAAGCCTTATGACCGACGAATCCTTTCTTCTCGAGGATACGCACGACGGTAGAAACAGTATTGTAAGCCGGTTTCGGCTCGGGCATCGCTTCCAACAGATCGTTGACCATCGAGGGCCCTTTGACCCAGAACAACTGCATGATTTCCAACTCGGCCCGGGTCAGTTCCTGCGGTCGGAGTTTCGTATTTTCAGAAGTTTTCATAACTACAACTTTAGTTAACCCAATGCAAATATAAAACTAAAGATTTAATTTTACAACTATTTTTACAGTTTTTATTCAAAACAAAGAGACATTTTTTTTCGAACCGCAGAGATCATTAACACGCAAATCATTAATTTTCAATCGATTATAAACTTCATCAACAAACAGCAAGACAGAGGCTTACAACGTCTCGACACAGATAGCGCCATAAAGGCCCCGAGGGCCGAAGCACTCGACAGCTTCCAGCGGCAACATATAATAATAGCGCATCGGGACTTCCGATGTGAACGAAAAAAGATCGGCGGAACACATGTCGAGCCATGTGCCGATATCGGTAAGAGCGCCATCGAAAACAACCAACGGCACCCGATCGGGGTAGGTCGTCCCGACGACGAGCGGACGACCATCATCAGTCGCATCCCGAACGATATCGAGCGTGCGTAGAATCAGACCGTCGATGAACTGGAAAAGAGCCCCATGAACCGCTGTCCCGTCGAGCACGTAACGAACCGAACGCGGAAGTTCGTGCCACAGTTCATCGGGAACATGCGTCGGCATTCGGCCTCCGAGCGTCGCACAAAGCGAATCGATCTCCTGCCGCAGTACGTAAGCACCGATCGACGGAGGCGCTTCGTGCCAACGTCCGTTTTCGCGAACGAACGACGACCACCTGTATCCCGCCACATTGCCGAGCAGATGAGGCCGCACCCCCTTTTTCCGATTGCACTCGATGAAGAACTTCAGCAACCGCACTTTTTCGCGCCGCGTGGTGTCGGAAAGACGCATCCGCCGATTTTTTACGCGCACACGACGCACATTCCACAACGTCACGGCATCATAAACCTCGGCTTCGGTCGCACGACGGCGATTGAGTTTGCAGGCGAACGGCAGGGTAGCGACAATTGTCGTATCTGCCACCGAAAACAATGCCGCTTCGTCAGTCAACTCCTCCCGCTGGACCGCATCGAACCGCAAGACGGCTTCGGGCTGCTGCGACAGAACTACAAGAGGAGCGGAAAGCGATAAAACGGCAAGCAATGACCGAAAAAAGATTTTCATACGGATTAATCTACTAATTTTTTCGTAAATATACGGATTTTTTCGAAACAGCAATGTTCAAAAAAGAAAAAGACACCCCAAAAGGGTGTCTTTACTATAATAGCGATGGAATTTATTCCAGTTTCAGATCCTTTTTAATAGCTTCGATTTTGGCATCCAACTGTTCCTGCACCTTGTCGAAATCTGCGACCGAAGCCAACGGCGCTTTCACACCGAAGTAAAACTTGATTTTCGGCTCGGTACCCGACGGACGCACCGACACGAGCGTCCCATCCTCGGTGAACCACTGCAAAACATTGCTCTTGTCTTGCTCGATAGGGGTCTTGGCACCTGTATTCGTGCAAGTAGATTCGAGCGTCAGAAAATCGTTGATTTTCACCACGGGCGAACCGACAATCGTCTTAGGCGGATTCGCACGGAAGTCGACCATCATCTGCTGGATCAGTTCGGCGCCCTCCTTGCCTTTGCGAACGACCGAGACCAATCCCTCACGATAGAATCCGTATTTCACATAGAGTTCCTGCAACCACTCGTAAAGGGTCAGCCCCATCGTATCCATCGCCCAAGCAGCCGCCTCGGCAGCCAACGAACATGCCGAAACCGCATCCTTGTCGCGCACGTAATCGCCGGCGAGATAACCGAACGATTCCTCTCCGCCGCCGATATACTTCATCTTACCCTCATTCTCGCGGATAATCTTGGCGATATACTTGAATCCCGTCAGGCAATCGTAACACTTCACGTTGAAGTGCTCAGCCACGGCATTGGCCATCTGCGAGGTGACGATAGTCTTCACGACATACTGTTTGCCATCCAGTTTGCCCAATTCGGCCCAACGGGTCAGCTGGTAACTCATCAGCAACACGAGCGTCTGATTGCCATTCAACAAAACGTATTCGCCATTCTTGTTCCGCAAAGCGACACCGATACGGTCGGAATCGGGATCGGTCGCCAACACCAAATCGGCACCCTCCTTGGCAGCCAGTTCGATCGCCATCGACATGGTTTTACGCTCCTCGGGGTTGGGCGACTCGACAGTAGGGAAGTTACCGTCAACCACAGCCTGTTCGGGAACCAGTTTCACATTGGTAAATCCGAACTTCTTCAACGAAGCGGGCACAAGACGCACGCCAGACCCGTGAATCGGCGTATAAATGATTTTCATGTCATGGTGCTTGCGAACGCTCTCGGGCGAAAGCGACAGTTCGTGCACCTTGTTCAGATAGATTTCGTCGAACTTCTCGTCGAGTATGGTAATATTCTCCGCATACTTGCCGGTCAGAATCATGTTCACATCGGTGATCTTGTTGACCTCCTCGATGATATTCTTATCGTGCGGTGCAGTGACTTGTGCACCATCCGTCCAATAAGCCTTGTAACCGTTGTACTCCTTCGGATTGTGCGAAGCCGTGACAACCACACCCGAATGGCACTTGAGCTCGCGGATGGCGAAACTCAGCTCGGGCGTCGGACGCAACGAGTCGAACAAAAAGACGGTAAAACCGTTCGATGCAAAGATATCAGCCACATGCTCGGCAAACAGACGCGAATTGTTGCGGCTGTCGTGACCGATGGCAACGCGAATCTGTTCACCGGCGAAATTCTTTTTCAAATAGTTAGCCAATCCCTGCGTAGCAGCGCCTACCGTATAGATATTCATACGGTTGCTGCCCACACCCATGACGCCGCGCAAGCCTCCCGTACCGAATTCGAGATCCTTATAGAAGCTCTCGACGAGCTCTTTCATATCGTTATCGATCAAATACTTGACCTGCTTTTTCGTAGCGTCGTCATAATGACCGTCCAACCACGACTGGGCCTTTTTCAAGACCGACTGTTCCAATTCGTTTACCATAAAATATCAATTATTTTTATAGGTTGATTTCTGTTTGTCGCAAAATTTCTATAGGCAAATTTAAGAAATAAAAATCAATAATTCAATATCAGGCACTTAAAAATCGACGCCCCAAATCCCGCTATTTTCCATAATGAAAAAAAGATATTTTCCAACTCGAATCGGAAGATATTTTTACAAATTTATTCACACCTTTGTGACGTCGAAAATCAGCAACCTTTGCTTCATGTTGACCAATACACAGACCAATAACGAGGTATGGCAGAATTGCCTCAATTCGATCAAATCCTGCATCCCGTCGGAGGAGTTCGAAAAGTGGTTCGAGCCTATCGTACCGTTGAAATTCGACGGCACGACGTTGCGTCTGTGCATCCCCAACAAAACCTACTACGATAAGATCGAAAAGGATTATATCTCTTTCCTCCGTCCGATCATCTCGCAGTTCTACGGCCAACAGACGAAGTTATATTATGCCGTGCAACGGCCTGCAGCATCGGCCTCGACCGCACCGGTGGCATCCGTCGAAGCGGACATGACCGCCATTTCGCATTTCAACACGCAGACCAACACGGACAATATCAAGAATCCGTTCGTCATTCCGGGTGTCAAAAAAATCGTCATCGACCCGCAACTCAATGCAGGTCTGACATTCGACACGTTCGTCGAAGGCGAATGCAACCGGCTGGCACGTTCGGCTGGTATGTCCGTCGCCATCACCCCGGGCAACACACCGTTCAATCCGCTCTACATTTGGGGCGACTCGGGCTTGGGCAAGACCCACATCATGCAGGCCATCGGACACGAAGTGCGGCAACGCCATCCGGAACTGCAAGTACTTTACGTCTCGATGAACAAGTTTCAAGCCCAGTTCCAAACAGCGTACAAAAAGGGCGAGATTCCTGATTTCATCCATTTCTACCAAACGATCGACGTACTGCTCATCGACGATATCCAAGAGTTGACAGGCAAGACGGGAACGCAAAACGCTTTCTTCAATATCTTCAATCACCTACAACTGGCCGGCAAACAACTTGTACTTACGTCGGACAAACCGCCCGTGGAACTGAAAGATATCGAGGAACGATTGCTGACCCGTTTCAAATGGGGCCTTTCAGCGCAAATCGGCCAACCGGACTACGACACAAAAGTAAAAATTATTCGTGCCAAGGCCAAAAAACTCGGTGCAGATATTTCAGATGAAGTGGTGGCGTTCATGGCGACCAATATTTCGGCCAATGTGCGTGAAATTGAGGGTGCGCTCTCGCTCCTGCTGGCAAATGTCTCGTTCCTCGGGCGCAAAATCACGATTTCACTCGCAAAAGAAATCTTGAAGGTATACGTTCAACTCTATCAGAAAGAGATCACCATCGACCATATCATCGAGGTGGTATGCGAATATCTTCATTTGGATTTTGCTCGGTTCAACTCGACAGAACGCACACGCGAAATCGCCCAAGCGCGCCAAATCGCCATGTACCTGGCCAAACAGCACACGAAAGCACCGCTTACGACCATCGGTGCGGCTATCGGCGGACGTAATCATGCAACGGTACTCCATTCGTGCAAGGCGGTTTCCAACCTGCTCGAAACGGATAAGGCATTCCGCCGGCAGGTCGAGGAAATCGAGAAACTCGTGCTTGCCTGACAAACGAATCACCGCAACTTATCGGACAACACCTCGGAAAAAGCGAACAAAAAGGAACATTCCTTTTTTCGTACATTTGTACTACCGATTTTTTCCGATGATGAAACGTCCGCTCTTTTTGCTTTTCGCAGCCGTCACCGCCTGTAAGGTGGAATACCATCCTTACGATACCCGCGTGCATGGCGAGCGGAATATCAACGAGAAGAATATCGCCCGGATAGAAGCCGCAACGGAAGGTAAACAGACGATTCGTTTCGCTGTCATTTCCGATACGCAACAATGGTATGACGAAACGGAAAAGGCGGTCGAAGCACTCAACGACTGCGACGGGCTCGATTTCGTCATCCACACGGGCGACCTCGCCGATTTCGGCATGCGCTCCGAATTCGAACGACAGCGCGACATTCTCAACAAACTGCACGTCCCTTATGTCACCATTCTGGGAAACCACGATTGTCTGGCAACCGGAGAGACGATTTTCCGCATGATCTTCGGCTCACCCGATTACGCATTCACGGCCGGAGAAGTCCGATTCATCTGTCTGAACACCAACGCACTCGAATTCGACCATTCGGAATCCGTACCCAATTTCCATTTCATCGAGCAGGAACTGGCGAATTTTCCGCCCAATGCGAAAAAAACCATCGTGGCCATGCATGCCAAACCGTTCTCCGAACAGTTCGACAACAACGTCGCGAAAGTCTTCCAGTATGCCATCCGCCAATTTCCCGATCTGCAATGCTGTCTGAATGGCCACGGTCACAAATTCACGATTGACGACCTGTTCGAAGACGGCGTTCTTTACTACCAATGCGACAACATCGAAAAAAGAACTTATCTCTTATTTACGGTCGATGAGAAAGGATATGCCTATGAATGCATCGCATTTTAGACAAGCCATTGCCTTCATGCTCTGTTTGTGCATGCAGACCGCTCTGCCGCAACCATCCGCCGACAACTGGCCGGCCCCCGAAACGAAACAGACTCTCGACCGCCGCGTACATCAAGGATACGAAAGCTGGGAGCGTCCGCTGCCGACCCATGTGAAAGCGCAATATGCGGGCGGAATGGGCTTTCTGTCATTCGGAGCAGGGTGGGACTACGGCCGCAAATGCCGCTGGGAAACCGATATTCTGATCGGATTCCTGCCGAAAGCCTATTCGAACCGGACGCACACGATTTACACCCTCAAACAAAACTACATTCCGTGGAGCATCAGCTGCTGCGACCGCTTCGCCATCGAACCGCTCACGTGCGGCGTCTATCTCAATCTCATATCGGGCGAAGACTATTGGGTGCGGGAACCCGACCGGTATCCGGATGCGAAATATTATTGGTTTACCTCCCGATTGCGCACGTTTTTCTATATCGGGCAACGGTTTACCTATTATCTGAAAAGCGAAACGCTTCTTCGCAACATCACGCTTTTCTACGAATTCTCGGTCAACGACTTGGATATGGTATCCGCATTCGGGAACCGGTCGCTCGGAATATCCGACATCGCCTGTTTCTCCGTCGGAATCAAGTTCCAGCTGTTTCGCTGATGGTCTTGCCTCCACGTTGAACCGAACTCCTTTCCACAGGAAAAACTCACGGCCGAACCTCGTCCGACCATATGCGGAAAAAAGCGAAAAAATCGTCTTTAAGCAGTATCATTCCGCAAAAATTTACTAACTTTGAATGAAAAATTCCCCAGAAGGAATGGGGTATGACACATACTCCCTTTAATATATACCATGTTCCGACACAGATATAGATGGCACGGAATACGATGGACAAAGCACCTGCACATTGAAACCATTATAGGCGTATATAAAACGGATACAAGTTTTTACATGAATTATATCGAGTGAATAATCAACAAAAAAATTAATAAAAATGGCTGAAAAAACACAAGCGAACGCAGACAAGCTCAAGGTGCTGAATGCGGTAATGGAAAAGATCGAAAAGGATTTCGGCAAAGGTTCCATCATGCGGATGAACTCTGAAGAAATCGCCGACATTCCGGTCATTCCGACCGGCTCCGTCACGCTCGACATGGCACTCGGCGTTGGCGGTTATCCCAAAGGCCGCGTCATCGAAATCTATGGTCCCGAATCGTCGGGTAAAACAACTCTGGCCATTCACGCCATCGCCGAAGCGCAAAAAACAGGCGGCATCGCGGCATTCATCGATGCTGAACATGCATTCGACAGCTTCTACGCACAGAAACTGGGAGTCGATGTCGACAATCTGCTGATTTCGCAACCCGATAATGGCGAACAAGCACTCGAAATCGCCGATTCGCTGATTCGTTCGAGCGCTATCGACATCATCGTCATCGACTCGGTGGCCGCGCTGACCCCGAAAGCCGAAATCGAAGGTGAAATGGGGGATTCGAAGATGGGTTTGCAAGCCCGCCTGATGTCGCAAGCGCTGCGCAAACTCACATCGAGCATCTCGAAAACAAAAACTGTCTGCATCTTTATCAACCAGCTGCGCGATAAAATCGGCGTCGTTTACGGAAATCCGGAGACGACGACAGGCGGCAATGCACTGAAATTCTATGCGAGTGTACGTATCGACATCCGTCGTGTATCGGTCATCAAAGATGGCGAAGAACAACTCGGAACACGCACCCGCGTGAAAGTGGTGAAAAACAAGGTCGCTCCCCCGTTCAAACGCGCGGAATTCGACATTATGTTTGGCGAAGGCATCTCGAAAATCGGGGAAATCATCGACTTGGGCGTGGACTACGGCATTATCAAGAAAGCCGGTTCATGGTTTTCCTACGGCGACAAGAAAATCGGCCAAGGCCGCGATGCCGTAAAAGAACTGCTGAAAAACGACGAAGCGATTGCGGCCGAAATCGAACAGAAAGTACGCGAAGCAATGAAATCTTCACACGACGAATAGAACGCATTTCGTCAACGCAACGCATACATTCGACCTCATTCCGAACAACACGAAATCCGTTCGGGATGAGGTTTCGAAAATAAACCTATCGGACCACGAACCGCCCGATCGACCGGATGGAACGATATTGGCGGTAAGTCCGTATTAAACCGGATTTCTATGGGATATTCTGCCGAGGATGAAGCCCTTATCAAGGAGAAATGGGACGACTTGCTGCTGTCTTGTACCAAGATATGCCGTAACGATGAAGACTGGAACTTCATCAAACGTGCATTTTTTCTTGCCAAAGAAGCCCACGAAGGCGTAAGACGTCGTTCGGGCGAACCATATCTGCTTCATCCCATCGCTGTCGCCAAAATCGTAGTCGACGAAATCGGCTTGGGCGTAAAATCGGTCGTCGCGGCTTTGTTGCACGATGTGGTAGAAGACACGGAATATACCGTAGAAGATATGGAACGCATCTTCGGTCCCAAAATCGCCTCGATGGTCGACGGACTCACGAAGATGTCGGGGGTATTCAATGCAGACACCTCGGAACAGGCGGAATATTTCCGCAAAGTCCTGCTAACGCTATCGGACGACGTTCGCGTCATCCTGATAAAGATCGCAGACCGGCTCCACAATATGCGCACGTTAGGATCGATGCCCCTGAACAAACAAATCAAAATCACGGGCGAAACCATCTATCTATTTGCGCCATTGGCCCATCGGCTGGGGCTCTTCTCGATAAAAAACGAACTGGAAGACCTCTGCATGAAATATCGGTTCCCGCAACAATACGCCGAAATATCCAAGAAACTGCAGGAAAGCGAGGCCACTCGGCGGGAATTCATCGACAAGTTCAACGCCCCGATTATCGCGGCACTCAACCGCGACAATATCAATTACGAAATCTCGGGCCGTGTAAAAAGCATCTCCTCGATATGGAGCAAGATGCAACGCAAACAGATTCCGTTCGAGGAAATATACGATCTTTTCGCGATCCGCATCGTATTCAAACCTTTACCATTCCCTTCGGAAAAGACCCAATGCTGGCAGATTTACTCGACAATCACCGACATCTACACCCCGAAACCCGATCGGTTGCGCGATTGGATTTCAATGCCCAAGGCCAACGGTTACGAGGCACTTCATTCCACGGTCATGGGACCGGACGGCGTATGGGTCGAAGTACAAATCCGCACGCAACGCATGGAAGACATTGCCGAACGCGGATTCGCCGCCCACTGGAAATACAAGAAAGCGACCATCTCACAAGATGAAGACGAATTCGACAAGTGGCTGAAGCAAATTCGGGACGCACTGAACAGTCCGACCGAAAACGCGATCGACTTCTTGGACAACTTCAAGTTGTCGCTTTATTCATCTGAGATCGTAGTTTTTACACCAAAAGGAGATCCGCGGAAAATGCCATTCGGAGCCACGGCTTTGGATTTCGCTTACGACGTACACTCCAAAATCGGCAATAACGCTATCAGCGCGAAAATCAACCATAAACTGGAGCCGATTACGACCCAAATCAACAGCGGTGACCAAATCGAAATCATCACGGCTGAGACAGCACATCCAAAACCAGAATGGCTGGATATCGTAACTACAACGAAAGCCAAACAGGCCATAAAAAATTTCCTGAAACGAGAACGGCAAAACAATATCGAACACGGTCAACAACTACTCGATGAGCAAATGCGCCGGCTGAATATCAATTTGAGCGGCAGGGTATTGCGCAAAATTATTCCGGCCTATGACTGCCGCAACAAGGATGAATTCTACAGCAAAATCGGCGCTGGCATCATCGACTTGAACAACTTAGAGAAAGTACTCAAAAGCAATTCCCGAAATAAGCTGCTCAAATTCTGGACGCTTTTCATCCCTCAAAAAGAGGGCGAAGAGGCTGAAGATAGCACTCCGACGGGAGAAGTCGCTCTGACAGAACAAAAACAGCCGGAAACGCCGCAATTCGTGATTGCCGAATGCTGCAAACCTATTCCGGGCGACAAAGTCGTAGGGTATCGCGATCCGGCGACCGGTAATATTATCGTCCACAAGGCCAACTGCGACGAACTGAACCGCCTGGCCTCACAATTCGGAAAAAATATCGTCAAAGACGAAATCAAATGGTCGCAGCACAAGGCCATGTCTTATTTGGTGACTGTCGAATTGCGAGGCATTGACCGCATGGGACTGTTACTGGACTTGGCCAAAGTCGTAAACGGCGATTTCAGCATCAACATACGCGAAGTCAATATCCACAGCCACGATGGTATTTTCGAAGGGGGCATCAGTCTTTATGTCAAGGATACGGAAAGCCTGCACGCCGTGATGGACAGACTGCGAAAAATAAAAGGCATTGAAAGCATAAAACGAACTATCAATTAGGTCATTATGGGCGATATATTAAGTTTATTATTAGGTGCTTCAATTATTATATCCATTTACCGGAAATATCGCAGATACTATAACCGACACATGAAAAAATCGAAATCCATGCAACGATTCGAACTCCAAAACAAAGAGTTCTCCGACCAAAATCGAACCGATAATCGTCCCGTTGAAAATTCGCGGTACAAAAATAGTTCGATAAACTGTGATTCAACAATGCAATCCGACAAAAAAAACGAGGAACAGCATATCGATATGTTACCGACAACTGAAACATCCGAAAAAAGCAATATAGCGCACGATTTCGACCTGCAAAAGGCAATCATCTACTCGGAGATATTGAAACCCAAATTTAAAGACAAATAGGTCTCGTAAGCGTTTTGACGCGAGTTTTCCAGCGAATAGGCTTAAGGCTAACAATGCTGCAAAGATCCACACAAAAAGGGTAGTATGATATTAATTTCTCCACCGAACCTCGCCCTTGAATATTCAACATTCTAAATAATCATTATCATGGCATCCATCTTTTCTCGCATCATTGCGGGTGAAATCCCATCCTACAAAGTAGCAGAGGACGAAAATTACTATGCATTTCTTGATATCAATCCACTGACAGAAGGTCACACATTGGTAGTTCCAAAGAAAGAAATCGATTATATTTTCGATCTTGATGACGACACTTTAACCGACATGATGCTCTTTGCAAAACAGGTTGCAACCAAAATCAAGCAAAAAATAGATTGCAAAAGGGTAGCAATGGTCGTTTTAGGATTGGAAATTCCACATGCCCACATCCATTTAATCCCGATTCAGAGCGAAAAAGATGTCGATTTCCACCGAGAAAAGCTCAAATTAACGCCAGATGAGTTCAAAAAAATAGCAACGGCAATAGCAGAATAAAACGGCATTTACAATTTTATAATCAACTGAAATAATGCTGGATAACATTCGTTGAATGTTATCCAGCATTATCATATTTAACATAATACAGAACCAAAAGTCAAATTAGACACCGTTAAATTGATAGGGGCCAAGAGATATCCAAAAATCTTTCCCAACCTCTTTTTAGATCCCGGAAATTTACATTTGTAAATGCAAGCTAAATTTCAAACAACTCGGCATGTATTTATATTTGTAAACATACAACTATGGAAGACTGTTAATATTCAATAAAATGTATTTATGTAAAATTAGATCAATTCAGCCTGCACATACAC
Organism: Alistipes sp.; assembly: GCA_003979135.1. Classification (GTDB taxonomy): domain Bacteria; phylum Bacteroidota; class Bacteroidia; order Bacteroidales; family Rikenellaceae; genus Alistipes. The sequence goes on along the minus strand of RYWP01000003.1, from coordinate 26,922 downwards.
GAAATTCATTCGATCAAATCCTTGAATATCCATACATATAATAGCTAATAATCAATAACTTGCAACTATTATATAAAATAAACATCAAGGATATTGCATACACGGGCAAATATGCGAGCATGGAGGTACGAAAAGACGTAAAAAACCCACAAAAAGCAAATATAATCAATGACTTAATATTGTTTAATTAAAACAATATTCACATACGATTAGGGACGATATTTAACAATAGAAAAACATTTACACATGTAAACTTGTGTAGATTTTATTAACATTTTACAAACATAAAATTTATTTGCTTTACAAAAGAAAAGTTTTTATATTTGTAAAAAATTACGACGGTGAAGGAAAAATTGCAACTTTTGATGGAACAGCTCCGATTGAAACCCGGGCAATTCGCTCGAATACTCGAAATCAATCCGGCGATCATCTCCCACATTCTCGCAGAACGAAATAAGCCGGGGGTAGATCTTCTTCAAAAAATTCTCAGCAAATTTCCGCAAGTCAGCCCCGACTGGCTCTTGCTTGACTCGGGCGAAATGTTCCGGAACACCCAACAACAAGAACCCTTCAATCTATCATCCAATTCTGCTCAACAACAAAAAACAGCAGAACTCATGAAATCGGAACAAACACTTTTTGCATCCAACGTGCCAAATATCGGACAGAATGAATCTCAATCAAAACCAGTCGATCATCCGAATAATCTTACCGTAAATTCAATACTGGATGTAATCCCCAATAACCAGCCAAGAATAAATAAACCGATTATCCGCGTCGTTCTATTTTACGCTGATGGAACATTCGATAATTTTATTCCCAGCAACAAAGAATAAAATCAAGATAACGCATACGTCTTCAAATGAATCAATATTTATATTATGTTAAATAACAAAAGCGTTATCTTTGTTAACATACAAAAACCACTTCACCATTCGGTGATACCTATTATATATTTATTAACTTTGTGTGTTTAATCATTGGCGTACTCGAATCCCAATATGACCGATCGAAAAATACCTGTCATTCTGTTAGCGGTTGTGGTACTGTTTTCAGCTTGTGCACAAAAACCGCAGAAAACTCAAGAAACTTTTTACGTCTCCATCTTGCCGTTACGCGGCCTTGTACATGAAATCGTCGGCAACGACCTGCCAATCGAAGTACTCGTTCCGGCAGGAGCAAGCCCGGAAACATTCGAACCGACACCCCAACAATTCGTTGCACTCAATCAAGCCCGATTGATATTCAATGTCGGGTTACTTGATTTCGAAAATGGCTTGATCGGAAAAATTGCAAACCAACAAAAAGTCATCGACCTACACAAAGGCATCAAGTTATTAACAGGAACATGCTCACATACAGAATATTGTAAAAGTAATGGGTGCGACACCAATCATCATGCACACGGTATCGATCCACATATCTGGACCTCGCCGAAAGCCCTGCAATGCATGGCAGAAAACGCATACGATGCAATCCGTCGCATCTACCCCGATTCGACTAAATACGAAGCGAACTATCGAAAGCTACACGCAAAACTGGTCGATTTGGACAATCGCACGGCTCGTCGAATCGAAGAAAGCGGCATCCGGATGTTCGTCATCTACCACCCAGCCCTCACCTACTTCGCCCGCGACTACGGATTGCAACAAATCGCCATCGAAGACGAAGGCAAAGAACCATCGGCCCGTCATCTCGCCAGACTGATCGAACAAGCACGGGCTCAAAAAATTCGGAACATCTTCTACCAAAGTCAATTTCCGGCTTCAACCGTCGAAATCATAGCCCATGATATTGGAGCTACGGCGGTACGAATCGACCCATTGCGCGAAGATGCGATTGCCAACATCGAAGAAATAACCTGCTTAATCACAGCAAGATGAATCTTGTAACCCTACAACAGGTCAGCGTTCGATATGATGGTTACAAAGCATTGGAGAATGTCGATCTGACGATTGCAGATGACGATTTTTTAGGGGTAATCGGCCCGAACGGAGGCGGGAAAACATCACTTATCAAGGCGATTCTCGGAACTGTACCTTACACGGGAAACATCGAATTCGCACCGGACCTGTTTCGAGACAAGGAACGGCTGATCGGTTATATGCCTCAAATTCAGAATTTCGACCGAGCTTTCCCTATTTCGATTGCCGAAGTCGTACGCTCCGGACTGCAAGGATGTCATGGTTTTTCGGCTCATTACACCCGATCCGACCGACAGAAAGTAAATGATTTACTGGATGCAACAGGTATCGGAGACATTGCAGATTGTCCTGTGGGTGAAGTTTCGGGTGGCCAGCTGCAACGGGCGCTCTTGTGTCGGGCCGTCATATCCAACCCGAAGCTGCTGATTCTCGACGAACCGACGAATTTCGTTGACAACCAATTCGAAAAAGAGTTGTATCGGCTTCTGCATGAGTTGAATCGGCGCATGGCCATCGTAATGGTCTCGCATGACATCGGCACCATCACAAGCGTGGTCAAAGAGATTGTCTGTGTCAACCGGCATGTACACCGGCACCATTCGAATGTACTGACCGAAGAACAGTTACGGAACTACGACTGTCCGATACAAATCATTTCGCACGGCAACATCCCTCACACCGTGCTGGAACATCATTCCGGCGACGGATGCTGCGACCACGAATGACACTCTCCCATCGAAAAAACATACGAGACGTCCATTTGAAAAATCCGAAACAGCTTCTAAACAGAAAGCTATTCCGGATTCCGTTTTTTTATCTCCGCTTGGTCGCTCGGAACTTCATTTTCAAGCCCTCGCTGTTCGAATAATCGATTTCCGCATCGTTGCCGGACAGCCGGACGAATCTGTAATACTCGGTTATCGGATCCGGAGTCGTTCCGACGACCGTATTGCCTTGCAATCTGTACGTTCCAACATAATAATCGGAAAACATCACGGTTCTGTAAGTACCATCGGCCCTTAAAGTCATGTAAATGTACCCTTCGGGCACATCTGCCGACTGACCGTCCAGTTCGGCATAGGTAACATCCCACGTCCCGACCACAATCGAGGGAGTGAGCGTAACGGCATGGTCGTCGTCATCCGAACAGGCGCTGAACGCCACGCACGACGCTGCACACAGCAACATCAGTCTGAATAAGTTTTTCATTGGTTTGTTTGGTTTGGTTAAACGTTTATTTTCTGTGCATCCGTAAATGCCGTTGTCATCGGATGACAACCGTTCAACCTCCATGCGAAACGTGGATCATGCTCATTGTTGAAAGGTACGACCAAGCACCTGCACGGACATAAGCACAACCCACGCCATACAGCGAGGGCATTCATCGTGCCTATCGTTCGTCCGTGATTCAAATTGGTCGTTTTATCAACAGAACAATAGCCTAAATGCCATCAAAAACGCATTCCTATCCGGAATACGCGACAAAGATACGAAAATCCGTTCGGATTACGAAACATCCACCCGACAAATCCCTTGCAAGCTGTGAACGGGAACAAAAAAGCAACCCCACAAGGCTGCTTCCAATGTCCTATACATGGGGTTCGTCTCCCAACGGACGTCCCACTCGTATCAGTATTCCTCCTCGTTGAAGAAAAAGTCGTCTTTCGAAGGGTAATCGGGCCAAATATCCTCGATGGATTCGTATATTTCGCCCTCGTCCTCGATCTCCTGCAAGTTTTCGAGCACCTCCAGCGGAGCCCCCGAACGCACGGCATAATCGATCAACTCCTCTTTCGTCGCAGGCCAAGGCGCATCCTCCAATTTAGATGCCAATTCAAGTGTCCAATACATACCTTAATCAATGTTTAACGTCCATTAAATCAATCACCCACCGACTAATAGAGTTTGCGACCGCTATAGGTCGGAGTGCAAATGTATAAAAAAAACGAGAAAAACAATGAAAAAATTGCAGAATTCGCCTCGGCAAAGATACACCATTGACTAACTGAACATTACGGAATCCAAAGCGTTTCTTCCGCCCCATAATGCGCCGTTAACGACCGTCCGAGCACATAAAAATAATCGGAAAGACGATTCAGATAAGCCAATGCCACAGCATCGAATCCGTATTTTTGGTCTGCACGCAATGCCGCACGCTCGGACCGCCGACACACTGTCCGGCAAACATGACACAACGAAACAGCCTCATGTCCACCCGGAATAGTGAATTTGTCGATAGCCGGCAACGTCGCCTGCATCGCATCAATACGATTTTCCAGCCACACCACGCATTGCAAATCCATCGGAGCAATCTTTTCCGCGCCGGTTTCACCTTTCGCCAACAACGCTTCGACAGTCATCAGACGTGAAAGGATGTTATTCAATTCACCGACATACGTCGCAGCCGTACCATCCGGTCGCAACCGGTCGGCCAGCAACGCCACAAATGCCGAAAGTTCATCGACCGAACCGTAAGCCTCGACCCGTTCGTCCGTTTTGAAAACCCGTTCGCCACCGATCAGCGCCGTCGTACCTTTATCCCCCATGCGGGTATACACTTTCATATCCGGAAATGTTGTTTCGGTAGATAATTATTGAAAATCAGCAGATAGCCGCGATTATCAATCGTCGTCGAACGATGTGCGGCAATTAAACGTCGACACAACGACCGCCATTCGGAGTCGATGTATGGGGTCATCACCGCAACCGTACGTCCGGCTTCCGCTGCATCGCGCACCAACGCCGCAACCTCCGTAAGAGCAAGCGCATGGGTCACGATGCACAACTCCCCCATCGCACAATTCAAGCCAAAAGAACCGTAACCGCAATGGATGGCTAAATTCTGCAACTGCACAGCCCGACGTTCGGCAATACCAACTGCCAACAAAGCTTCGTACAACGACCGGTCACCGGGCAACAACTCCGCCCGCATGAAAACGTGCCGCACCAAATCGTAAACGAACGGCGAATGGACTCCATGTCCGCGAAAATAACGGGCACGCATCAATCGGTTCCGCCAATCGGCCACCCTGCCGGAAATTCGAAGATTCAGTTTGTGCCCGCGGAATTGCATCTCCCTTATTTTTTCAACATGCCGGCCAAGCGTCCGGTCGAGAAAGCGATTTGCAGATTGTAACCACCAGTATTGGCATCAAGGTCAAGCACTTCACCCGCAAAATAGAGACCTTCGACTTTCCGAGACTGCATCGTGTAAGGATTCACCTCGTCGCAACGCACCCCGCCAGCCGTCGTAACAGCATAGTCAAACGGTGCATAATCGGTCACGGGAAAAGTCCACCCTTTCAGCGTCTTAATCAATCGCGTAATTTGTTCTTCCGAAACTTTGCTGAGATAGGTTTTCGAATTGACATCCAGTTCCTGCGCCAAAGGCAACACCATCGGACGCGGCACCAACTTGCGCAATAATTCGCCGAAAAACTCAGTGGGAGACAACTCCGCCGTCTCACGAGCTATGCGGTCGCGCAGAATCTCCTCGGTCAGCGCCGGTTTCAGGTCAATGACGATTTTCACCTTGCGATCGTCTATCAACGCATCGACTGCATCGCGGCTCATCCGTAACGCCACAGCTCCCTCGATGCCTCGCTCCGAAAATCCCAATTCGCCGAACTCCTCGCGCACAAGCTCGTTATCTATATATAAGGTAGCGCGGACATTGCGCAACAACAGCCGGTCAAGTTGTTTTATCCGCGGATGTGACGACACGAGCGGGGTCAACGACGGCCGCAACGGCTCGATGGTATGTCCCAAATCGGCAGCGAACGCATACCCGTCACCCGAGGAACCGGTAGCCGGATAAGAGACGCCACCAGTCGCAAGAATCACCTGTGCACACTCCTCGCGGCGTTCGAAGCCCCGTTTATTGATATAACGCACACCGAATATCTTGTCGCCCAACGTCATGATGCCGCAAACCCGCGTATTGTACAGAATCCGAACACCATTGTCGACACACACGTCCAACAACGCATTGGCGACATCCCACGCCTTACCGCTCCGCGGAAAAACCCGCTCGCCGCGTTCGACATCGAGCTTCACCCCCTGCCGTTCGAAAAAACGCATGGTCGCCAGATTGTTGAATTCGGCGAACGCCGGAGCGAAAAACTCGGCATTCGTACGCACCTGCTCCGCAAACTCTTCGGGCGGACGGGCATTGGTCAGATTGCAACGGCCTTTACCCGTAATACGGACCTTGCGGCCCGATTTTTCCATTTTTTCGATCAGCAGCACCCGTTTGCCGTTTCGGGCCGCCGTTCCGGCGGCCATCATTCCTGCGGCTCCGGCTCCGATGACGATGACGTCGTAAGGTTCCCGCTCGGCAGGCTGCAATATATCTTCCGATTGTTCCATAACGGCAACAAAGATACGAATAAGCGAGAGCAAAAGCAATTTTTTATTCGCGCGACAGAGAGCAAAAGAAAAGAGCGACCGACAGACTCCGCAGCGAACCAGCCGCACCATGCAAAAAAGCCGGCAGTCCTTGTTTTTGCGCTCGTTTTGTGCTATCTTTGCGGCCGTACGTTTCGAAAAGAGAGGTTTAAGTTATGCTGAGCAGAAGATTACTTCGAATAAAGGTTCTGAAAACATTGTTCGCCCACATCCAGTCGGGTGCCGATAATATGATCGCATCGGAGAAAAATCTGATGACCTCCGTCGACAAGGCCTACGATCTCTACTTCCAGCTGCTGACCCTTCCGGTCGAACTGGCCGAATATGCCCGCGAACGGCAGGAACTGGCCCGCCAAAAACGGCTTCCGACTTACGAAGACCTCAATCCCAACACCCGATTCGTCGATAACGCCGTCATTCGTATGATTGCCGGAAGCGATTCGATAAACGATCGTATCGCCGCCCGAAAATTGGGGTGGAAAAAATGTTCCGATCTGATTCGGTCGCTCTATGCCCAGCTCTGCGAAAGCGACTATTACAAAGAGTACATGCAAAGCGCCGAAACGTCGTTCGACAACGACCGCCGCTTTCTCATGAAATTCTTCGAGGCGATGCAGGAGTGCGACGCATTGGATGAAGCATTGGAAGAGTTGTCCGTCATGTGGCTCGACGACGTACCGTTCGTCATCGTCATGATCCTGCGCACGCTGGAAAACACACGGCAATCCCACACGGAATTGAAAGTCGCAGCAGAATTCAAGAGTGACGAAGACCCCGCATTCGTCCGAACGCTGTTCGAACACACGCTCGTCAACTACAATGCCTATCAAACCCATATCGAAAAATACACGGCCAACTGGGACATCGAACGCATCGTCTTCATGGACAATCTGATTATCGCCACGGCCATTGCCGAGTTGGTCTCGTTCCCTTCGATACCGATCAAAGTCACGCTCGACGAGTTCATCGAAATCTCGAAATACTACTCGACCCCGGGCAGCAGTACTTTCATCAACGGCATCTTGGACAAGGCGGTCGAATCGCTCACGGCCGAAGGGCTTATCAAAAAGGCGGGTCGCGGCTTGATATGAAACCGCCCCGGTGTATGCTGCAATACGCAACCACTGCCACTACCCTGTTGTTCGTAATCCTGTTGACTGCAACCGCATGCAATTCGCATACGGCACAACGCCACGCACATAAACCGATTGCAGAAATCGGTCGAGGCCGAATTCTCCGGATAACGGACCAGATGCTTGCAACGGGCGGTTCGGATACCGTTCGATTCGGACGGCTACACTCGGGTGAAATCGCCGTGATGCACCTTTGGATAGCCAACGAAACCGAACGCCCGCTCGTCATCTCCGACTATTTACGCAGTTGCGGATGCACAACGTTAGAGTTTGACAATCAACCGATTCTGTCGGGCGAAGCCAAACCGGTCACACTTACGTTCGATTCGCGCGGAGAGCGAGGCTGGCAACTCAAAACCGTGGATATTCTGTCAACGGAATCCCCCTGCTCTCTGCGGCTTTTCGTCGAAGCCGACGTCGAATAATACTTGCAAATTACCCGAGATTGACTATCTTTGCAAAAGATATGTCCGCGCCTCTCGCAGACCGGACTCAATGGAATCGCAAACAACCATAAACAGTTAAAACTATGATCGAATTTCTTCAGGCCGTACCGGCTCAACCCCAACCGGGCTTTATGCAACAGTACAGTTTCCTTATCATGATCGGCCTTATGGTGCTGGTATTCTGGCTGCTGATGTGGCGCCCTGAAGCCAAACGCCGCAAACAGATGCAGACATTCCGCGAAGGACTGAAAAAAGGTGACAAAATCATCACGGCCGGCGGCATCTATGGTGTGGTCAAGGAGGTTAAAGAGACCTCGTTACTCATCGAAGTGGACGGCAACGTAACATTGCGCATCGACAAAAACATGGTCGTAGCCGACAACAGCGACCTGCAACCGCAGAAATGATAAAGACTATCACACATCCCTGTGTCGGCACCTGTTCACGCCAGGTAGAGATTGAACTGGAAGACGGCATCATCCGTCGGGTTGCATTCACGGGCGGTTGCAGTGGCAATACACAAGGTGTCGCAGCACTCGTTCGCGGCATGAAATCGGAAGAAGCCATTGCCAGACTGGAAGGCATCGACTGCCACGGGAAAGGGACTTCCTGCCCCGATCAATTGGCCAAAGCACTCAAGACGGCGCTCTGACAACCAAATTCGGGAACGGATTTTGCATGGAACTTTACGTATAAACCAATACGAAAAGTTTCATGTATTATCTTTGGTATCTCTTATTAGGCTTGGCGGCCGGATGGATCGCCAATCTCATCGTCAAAGGGGGCGGCTCGGGGCTGCTCATCAATCTGATCGTCGGTATCGTCGGCAGTATTCTGGGCGGATGGATTTTCTCGCTCATCGGATTGGCTCCCGTCGGGACGCTTGGCAGTCTGGCAACGGCTATCATCGGTGCAATCATTCTGCTGTGGATCGTCTCGGCTATCAATCACAGAAAAATCCGGAACCAGTAATCCTATCCGATTTGCAAAAACAAAAGCGAGGTCTTTTAAAAAAAAGACCTCGCTTTTTGCGTTGAGCTGCCGGGATTCGAACCCAGAACGACAGAACCAAAATCTGCTGTGTTACCATTACACCACAGCTCAAACATTCGCTCGAAAGCTGGGGCAAAGATAACAAAAATCCGGCAATCTGCAATTTCGCCGACAGAAAAAACGTCAAATCTTCATCAGAAAACGAGCACGATCGACAACATAACGAATATGCGTACCCTCGCCTATCATCCCTGTCGCTTCATGGGCTCCGACATGAAACGTCAATTTTCGGCCGTCGACCTCAGCCAACACTGCCGTCGCCGTAATTTCCGTCCCCAAACCGGACGGCTTCAGATGCGAGACATCCATTTCGGCACCAACGGTCGTCGAACCATCGGGCAAAGCATGCGCCACTGCCCGCATCGCAGCATTTTCCATCAATGCGACCATCGCCGGTGTTGCAAACACGGTCAAATCTCCCGACCCCATCGCTGATGCCGTATTTTCGGCCTTCACGACCGTCGTACTCTTTGCAGACAAACCTGCAATCAACTGTTCCATAACTATTTTACCAAATCGATATAAACAGGCAAGTGATCGCTGAAACCACCCCGATAATTTTTGCCTGCAAATGAACGAAACGGATATCCGCGATATGTACCCTCCGTTTCCAACAAATAGGCCGGACTGAAAATACGTCCCCGATATTCGGAATCCGCTTCATGCTGCAGTCTGAATCCACCAGCTGAACCGGTCGCCAAATTCGCCGTCACCACAATCTGATCGAACAGATTCCACATGCCGTTGTAAGCCAACGTTCCCGCACCGGACCGAAACAAAGCTGCGAACGGATTGAAAAACTCACCTGCGCACAACTCGTCCAACGAACTCCGAACCCGTAGTCCATCGACCACACTTTTATCGACAGGATCATCGTTGAAGTCTCCCATCACCACGATTTTCGTATCCGGTGCACATTGCAGCACCGAATCGGCCATCCGGCGAATCTGTTCGCCCACAGCAATCCGCTTGAATTCCGAGGCCTCCTGCCCGCCCAACCGCGATGGCCAATGCGAAACAACGAAGAAAAACGGCTCCTCGTCGACCATTCCCCACATCGTCAGAATATCGCGCGTCCGAAAATGGGGTAACTGCGGCACATCGGCCCGCACCGGGCGACACCCGACGAACCGGAAACGCTCGGGACGATACAAAAACGCGACATCGATGCCACGTTCATCCGGCGAATCGAAATGTACGACCCGATAACCGGCCGAAGCAAGTCGTTCCGAGGCCGCAATATCCTCCGCTACCCCGCGATTTTCGACCTCCGCAAGCCCGATAATGACCGGAAAATCATCATCGAGCATGGCAATATCGGCAAACACCCGCTCGACATTCGCCAATTTACGGGTATATCGTTCCGCATCCCACTTTTTGGATCCGGCAGGCGTATATTCGTCGTCCCGCGTCTGCGGATCATCGATCGTATCGAAGAAATTCTCAGTATTATAAAACACCACCTTGCAAGGCTTCTGCGCAAAACCCGTAAAAAAGGCCGCAACAAGCAAGCCGGTGAAAAACAAATACTTCTTCATGAATTCAAATTACAATCCCCAAGCGGCCGCATCTTTCTGCTGCTTCACCGATTCGGGCAGAGTCGGAAAGAAAGTGAAACCGGTCTGCTTTTCGATTTCCGCAACACTCTTGACCCAACTTTTCGCCTCGCCCTGACCACCGGCATTCGCCACCCAGAAACCGATGGATTTCAACTGTTCGGCCTTATAGTCGCCCAACAAATCGCCCGTCTGACGGATATTTCCGGCAGTCGTACGTACCAAGACCTTGAAATAAGAGTCGGGAATCGGACAAGTGTTGCCGACTTTGTCGATAGTCGTTTTTGTATTGTCCGGATTCCAATAGGCTCCCGTCACGACATAAAGCGTATCGGAGCAAACCCAATCGCGCACTTTCGCCTCCAATCGGGCCCATCCCTGCTGGTTGAGATTGCTCGCCTGCGGCGTAGAATTGGATGCGTAGAACGTTTGATAACACATGCCACCCGCGGTCAAATCGGCATTCCGGTCGGCATTGGGAATCTGATGCCCGCGGTCATAATCCCCCACATAACTGCCACGAGATAAATCAGCCTGCCAAGCCGACGAAAGATCGGGATCGAAAGCCCACGGATCGGGTTTCGGTCGTCCGGATCCGAGATAAGTCCGATGCAGCGGATAGGCCACCCACCAAGCACCGCGTTTGGTCGCATCGAAGCACATCGTATAGTTCCGGCCTCTGAAAGAGGTACCCGTCTGCTCGTTGCGGACATTGCAATAATGCGTCACATAGTGGTAATTCGTATGCTCAGTGCACACAGGCAATTCGGGCCATGCGGCGTTGCCCTGTATCTCCTGCGACGGAGGGACTACAGGATTCTCATCGAGGGGGGGAAATTCGCCATCGCTGCCGCACGCTGCCACACAAGTCATCATAGCCAATCCTATGCACAGCCGCAGTACATTCAAATAAAACTGGAACATCATAATCATGAAATTATTTAAGGTTGAGTAAATTCGCTATCGTTTCGGCATCGGTTCACCCGTCCATCGGACATGGAATATCGTATATCGGTCAATATCTTTCGACTGCCCCGACGGACAGTTGTTCGTGAACACGATCCGGAAAGTACCGGACGCATGCACATCGACAGTATGCGTATGTTTTTCGAGAGGTGCCACGGTTTTCCAGACATGGGAGGTTTCCACCATACTGCCATTCTGCCAAATTTCCACACGGAAATTGACGTCCGTATCACCCTCATTGGTCGTACCGTAATCGAAAGTCAACTTTCCGCAACCACCCTGCAATTCAGGCGAAACAATGCTGCCGGCATTATCCTTGTGGCCATTCATGGACAATCCCCGGGTTTGGTAATCCGTTCCGAGAAGCTCCGGATAATAGGGATCGGAATGCTGCCCTCCGCCCGAATAAACCGCACAATTTTCCCCACGCCATCCATCGGACGTAATTAAACAACCCGCATAGGTCGAACGGGGTTCGAGGGTTGAAAAATCATCACAACCGCCACCGATTAAATCGCTGTTATCCACATCACCGCCCACATTTCCACTTCCATCGGAACCGCTTCCGTTATTTCCGTCGGAATCGCCATTTTCATCATTGTTAGCTCCGTTGTCCGGAGTTGCGACACGTCCCGATTGAGACAACGGCACGATAATCCGATTGCCACCCTCGACTGAAATAACGAGCGAGGCTGTAAAACCATCGATCGTCTCATTCGGTCCGAGGTTCGTTACACGAACCAACAAGCCGTCACGAACGGGAGACGGAGTTTCGAACCGATCGGCATCCGGACCTACAATCGAAGCGACCAATACCCGATTCTCGAAATTCGCAACTTCGACCTCTACGGTTTTCGACACCTTGTAATCGGTCGCATTCCAACGAAGCGAAACCGGAGATACGGAAACGATTTGCGGCGTCGAAGGTACAGAAGGCGTATCGGGATTCGAGGGATCTGTTTCCGAATCATCCGGTTTTGTGGGCTCGGAGGGTTTTTCCTCCGGATCATCTGATTCGGTAGGTGCGGTACCTTACACCACTGTTACGGATTGAGAAAAAACGGTTTGCCCGTCCGAACTTTTCGCCGAAAAGGCAAAATCTGCAGAATGGAACGCCGTATCGACGAATAACCGGAACGAAACTATTCCCATTCCCTCGCCGGAAGTAACTGATGCCGTCAACCAGTCCGCTTGTTCCGGAACATCCAACTGCCACGCACAATTAGTCCTGACAGAAAAACCCTCGGCGTTCAACGCATTTCCGGCAACATCGAAACGCAACGTATCCGGCGTCACCTCCAGATAGGGAGCGACCGGAACAGGCTCAGGCATCGGCTCGGGCGATGGTTCCGGAATGGAACTACCATCTGCACAAGACGTTAAGCCTACGAGCAGAACAAAGCCGGCAAGCACAACAAAGCACTTACATAAATCGATTCTTCGCATACGAAACAGGTTTCGTCCATTCAAATTCGGAGCAAGGCTGGTCAACGAATCCGATCGGATTCGCGAATCAACAACTCATCCCGAAAAATCGCTTTTGCCGCCAAATAGGCAAACAACAAGCAAACAATGGGCAATGCGATGGCAGGTTTGAATCCCTGCGTGTGAAACGCCAAATCGGAAACGACACGCCGTCCCAAATAGTAATAAGCACCTTCCATGACCACGCAACCCAACAAGAGCACCATTTCGACACAACACAATCGAATCTGAAGCATACGCCGCCGATAAAGAAAAATCGTAATCAATGGTAACAGACAGGCTGCAACCAACAGAATACCCAGATAAATCGTATGGTGCAATGTTTCACCGTCAGCCGTTTCGAGTGCAAAGGCATGCAATTCGAACATCCCTACCTCACCGGCGAACCAAGCCAACGGTGCAAAAAACATCACGCCGATCAACGCGGCAATCAAAAACAAATAGAAAGTCTGAATACGTTGTATCATTTCTACAATTCTTTATCTATCATATATTTATTACGGTCAGTCGCATTCCGATTGATTAGTTCGCCAAGAAAACCCGCCAAAAACAACTGTACACCAAGCACCGCCGCAACCAATGCCAAATAGAAAAGCGGCTGCTCGGTGACGGAACGCAACGGCAGATCGTGCATCTGCTTCCACAACTTCGCTGCAATGATCCACACGGCCGTACCGCCGCCGAAGAGGAACATCAAAGTGCCCAATCCTCCGAAAAAATACATCGGCGACCGTCCGAAATGAGACATGAATAGCACCGAAATCAAGTCCAAATAACCCTTGAGCATCCGTTCCACACCGAATTTCGACTGTCCGTATTTGCGAGCTCGGTGTTCGACCACTTTTTCGCCGATACGTCGGAATCCCGCCTTACGGGCCAGAATCGGAATGAAACGGTGCATCTCACCGTATACTTCGATAGATTTCACTACTTTACGCCGATAGGCTTTCAGCCCGCAGTTGAAATCATGCAACCGGATACCCGAAGCACGCCGTGCCGTCCAGTTGAAAAATTTACTCGGCCAACGCTTGCCAATAGGATCGTAACGCCGTTTTTTCCATCCGGAAACCAAGTCATACCCCTCCTCGACGATCATACGGCGCAATTCGGGGATTTCGTCGGGCGAATCCTGCAAATCGGCATCCATCGTGATAACCACTTCACCCAGGGCAGCCACAAAACCACAATAGAGCGCTGCCGATTTTCCGTAATTGCGCGCAAAACCGATCGCCCGAATCGCAGGATACTGCGTTTTCAACCGCTCGACAACCGACCACGAACCGTCGTCAGAACCATCATCGATAAAAATCAATTCGTATGATAATTCGTGTTCTCGCATTACCCGGTCGATCCATGCGGCGAGTTCCGGCAAGGATTCTTTCTCATTGTAAAGCGGCACGACGACCGAAACGTCCAACTGCAAATCGTTCATAGCCGTCATTCGACTGCGTTATCGTTCATACCGTCGGATTCCTCGTTCGTTTCATCGAACGGACGGGGTGCACGCGTCGTAATGGCCGCAATAATCAACCCGAACACAGCACCGAAAAACAACGCCGAGAACAAACCTCCCCAAACGGTCTGCAAAACCGACGGCACGGGCGCCGCCTGCAACTGCTGGAAAGACTGCGACAACAATCCCTCCATCGAGGCTGGCATCTGAGAACCGCTCTTGAAGACCAATTCGGTCACGGCTGCAATTATGCGTTCGATATGATTCGAATAACCGACTATCAAATGCAGATAGACCGCCTGCACTACACCGACAATCACACCGGCAAAGGCCGACACGGTCATCACCGCACCATAGCCCTGACCGAAAGTGAAGCCGACGGCCGCCCCGTACAAACGCGAACGGTTCTGCGCGAAGCGCAACAACAGCCAAAAATGCAGCACCACGACGCCGATCCATTCCAACATCATCAAATAGTAAAGCCACATCTTGCCCGATACCGTTATCAGGTTCTCCACCACGAACGAAACCGAAAGCAGCAAACCGACGATAACGCCCCACTTGGCAGCTTCGTTCCAAAAAGTTTTATGTTCCATAATTATTTCGATTTTTTAGCGTAATTCTCCTTTACCCTCACGCACAATGACCGGCTCACCATCCGTCAGATCAACGACTGTAGTCGGCACCGTCTCTCCGATGCCTCCATCGACAACGAACGCAATCGTACGTCCGAAACGCTCTTGAATCAATTCGGGGTCAGTCGTATATTCTGTTTCGTCGTCCTTGACCGAAGTCGTCAACATCGGACATCCCAATGCACCGACAATCGCACGTGTGACGGCATTTGCCGGAATGCGGATACCGATTGTCCGCCGCTTTTCCAGTACTTTGTCGGGGACGTGCGATGAGGCCGGAAGCAAAAAGGTAAACGGCCCCGGCAAATTGCGTTTAAGAATTCGGAATACAGCGTTGTCTACCCGGCAATATTCCGACACCTGCGCAATGCTTTCACATACCACCGTCAACTCACCGTCGCCTTTCATTCGGCGCAAGCGTTCAATAGCCCGAGGTGCCCGCAACGAACACCCAACGGCATAGACGCTATCGGTCGGATAGACGATCAGTTCGTCGTGTTCCAATGCCCCCACAATCCGTTGCAACTCCCGTTCCGAGGGGTTCTCACCGTACAACTTCACAAGCATGGTTCAAAGATACGAATAAGCCTGAGCAAAAACAACTTTTTTCATTAACGCAATAGAACGTTTGTGGTTAGACAGTCCATGTGCATCCCGTTCCCGTCTAATTTTTTGTCGGACACAAGCATCTTCGACAAGACCAAACAAACACAAACGGCTGTTTCATTCTGCCGAAATGCGGTTCTCAGCAATCAAGGACGGCTCTCTTTTTTCAGTCGTTCAACCGCATGTTCCAACGATTCGGTCGGCGGAATGACGTTGTATCCCGCCCAATAGCTCGCATCGCCGTAATCATCGACCAAATCACTGAAAATCTGACCGGAACGGAATGCCTCCTTACGGTTGATAGGCGCAATCGGGGCATCGTCGCGATCGACCGCCACCATTTCGGTATAGGTCGAATAAACCGACGTAAACAACCGTTTGCGCCAATCGCATTTGGCCCGTATCGCATTCTGAACATAGTTCAGATAACTCTTGTCGCCATCCAACCGATAGCCGATGACGAAAGCGATTTTCAGCGGATTGAAACGCAGGCCGGAGGGCTTCTTACGCAGCACGGAACGCACGGCCAACTCCTTGTCGGTCAAATCCATTTCGAACTCGGCGCGAGTGATGGCCAACCGTTCCCGATCGATATAAAGCGTTCCGGCGAACACCGGATAGGTCGTGCGGCGCTGCGGACGAAACGCAATGACATACTGCATCCGACCGTCGAGCTCGGCTGTTCCCGCCATCTCAAACCGGTAATCATTCAGATAGACCGGATCGAGCAAAGCATCGGGATTCTTGGCTATGTCCACCTCCAATGCCAGATTGGGTCCGCCAGCCACTTTTACCGACAACGTATCGCGGCTACGTTGGCTCACCAATTGACGACCTTTGAGCATCCGCACCCGATCGCCAATCACGGAACGACCCGCATAAGCCGTTTTGAAAAGCTCCATAACGGCCTCCGAAACGCCGATATAACGCCGTCCTTTCTGCACGGTCTCCCGATAGAACCACGTCGACATGGTTCCATGCGCCGGATAGTTGCGGTCAACCTTGGCGATCGCTTCGTCCACGATATGACGCGGATCGGCCCCGTAGACGACCACATCCGAAAGCACCGTTTCGGCAGGATTCATCCAGACAGTCAACGCATCGCCTGCCTCAGCGGGATATAGATAGCTCGTAGCGTAACCGATGTGCGAAAACTTCACACGTCGAAAATCGGCTGGTGAAAAACGCAACTCAAACGCCCCGTCGGCATTGCTAACCGTTCCGATATTGGTTCCGTCGAGCGTCACGTTGACGCGGGACAAGCGCCGTCGGTTCTGTCGGTCTTTCACCACACCGCGAATGACAACCTCGCTATCTGAAACGGTAACCGATGTATCGGCGGCCGTGACCGGAGCAGCTGCCACGTCGAACGAACAGAACAAAACGGCCAAAAGAGCAATCGAAAACGCGAATTTCAACAGGTTCTTCATTAGCAAACTCCGTTATTTGATTTTCCGTTTATTCAACTCGGCGCTGTATGCCCGTGCGTTGGCGCTATGTTCTTTCAACGTGCGAGCGAAATTGTGATAACCGTCGAACGTAGGACGCGCACAGAAAAAGATATAATCGTGTTTCTCGAAACGCAACACCGCATCGATGGCCGGAATCCCGGGCATGCAGATAGGCGACGGTGGCAGCCCCCTATTAACATAAGTATTATAGGGAGACGGGTATTTCAGATGACGGTAGAGAATGCGCCGCAATCCGAAATCCTGCATGGCATACTTGACGGTCGGATCGGCCTGCAAAGGAATCCCTTTACGCAAACGGTTGATATAGACACCCGCGATGCGGGGCATTTCGTCGTTCTTGCGGGTCTCCTCGTAGACGATAGACGCCAACGTCATCACCTCCAATCGGCTCAACTTCGAACGACTACGCAGACTGTCGCGCTCTGCTGTCCAGAAACGATCGTACTCGCGGCGCATCCGCTGCACGAAAGCATCGGGCTTCACCGTCCAATAAAATTCGTAAGTATCGGGAATGAACATCGAAAAGAGCGTCAGACTGTCGAATCCCACATCGGAAGCCAACTCCTTGTCGGTCAATGCGCGTAGCCATGCCGCAGAATCGGCATCCAACTGACGGCCCAACTTGCCTGCCAACTGCGCTGGCGTGCGCACATGGTTGATCGTCACCCGCACGGGGGTCTGCATTCCGAATTTCAGCATCTTCACCACATCCTTGACCGACATGCCACGCTGCAAGACATAGTGCCCGGGCTTGAACGTGTTTTCGAGATTCAATCGCTTGGCATAGAAGCGAAACGCAGCCCGATGACGCAACACCGGCATCAACGAATCGGTCAACGACGCATAATCGGCTTGTCGGCTGACGTACAATTCGTGCTCCGAACGCACGGCATTGCCATAAAACTGCAACCAACCGAACAACCCGCCGACGAGACCGACGGCCGCACCGATCAAAAAGATACGAAACAATGTTTTTTTATTCATGAACTACTGGATTTTATCGTTTGCATGCTGTCAAAATACGGGAAACGGCATTCGAAACATTCCGGTAAAATTCCGGAAGATCGACACCGCGAATCCGCCGGTTTTCGACCACCGGTTCGCCGTTCACGACGACCGTCTCGACATCCGACGCCTTGCCGCAATAGACCAGATTCGACACGAGATCGTGCACGGGCTGCAAATGCGGCTTTTGCAGATCGATGACGATGACGTCGGCCAAGGCCCCTTTGCGCAATACGCCTAATTCGCCGTCGGCATAACCCATCGCCCGAGCTCCGTTCACTGTCACTGTCTTCAATGCCTCGTAGGCGGGCAAAGACGTCGGGTCGCCCGTGGCGGATTTCTGCAAGAACACCGCAGTCCGCAACTCCTCGAACATATCCAAATCGTTGTTCGAACATGTGCCGTCTGTACCGACCGTCATGTGCACGCCCGCCTGCATCATCGGCCAAACCGGAGCGACACCGCTCGACAACTTCATATTGCTCTGCGGATTGTGGGACACCACAACGCCTCGCTCAGCGAGCACCGCAATATCTTCGTCATCGACATAAACGCAATGTGCAGCGATCGTACGGTCATCGAGCAACCCCAACGATTCGAAATGCCGGACGGGTGTCCGGCCGTACAGTTCGCCGATGATACGCGATTCATCCATCGTCTCGGCGATATGGCTCATGAACATCAAATCGTTGCAGCGACAGAACTCTTTTCCGCGCACCAGATTATCCGGCGAACATGTATATCCCGAATGAGGAGCGATTGCCACCGAAACACGATCGCAACCGGCGGAATTCGACATCGCCTGTTCCGCATCGCGAAGTACATCATCGATGCTCCGGTCGAAATAGGAGCAACCCAACAGCGCCCGAATGCCGAGCCGATGAACCACCTCGACGCACCGGCTCTCGTGAAAATACATATCCACGAACGACGTGACCCCACCGAGCAATAGTTCGACAATACCGAGCGTCATGCCGAGCGCAATATCGTCGGGCGTCTGATGCGCCTCGAACGGCCAGATGCAGTCATTCAACCACTCCATCAAGGCTCTATCGTCTGCATAACTGCGCTGGAGGGTCATTCCAGCATGACAATGGGTGTCGACCAACCCTGGCATGACTAATTTTCCCCGACAATCGATGACGCGAGCATCGGGATGTGCCGCCAAAAACGCCGCACGTTCGGTCTCCGAATCCGACACCAGCTCGATGCGGTTCCCCGAAATACCCAAAGCCCCCGTAAATGTGCGGGGCTTGCCCTCGGTCATAGGCAACAACAAAGCATCGGTAAAAAGTATCTCCATGTTATTTAGGTTTCACTATCATATGCCTTAATCGTATCGAATCGTCCGTTTTCGCTTCCGGCGGTTGTATTTATCACTTGATTTTCACTCTCGTCTTTCCAAATCCGAAACGTCTCCGCACGGGCACCGGCGCATCGAACGAATTGCCGCGCACGGTAATCTGCATCTCGCCCGCGACAGCGTTCGAACCGATCCGAATAACCCGATTGAATGCACCCGCTTCGCTTTTGAGAGGCTGATAGACAATGCGTATTACCCCGCTGTCGCCAGGAGCTACCGGACGACGGGAACAAGACGCGCGAAGGCACGAACTGGACGTAATCAACCGAGAGACGACCAAAGGGGCATCGCCCGTATTGGTAAAAGCTATTTCACAACTCAAGTCCCCACCGCGACGCGGCACATCGCCGAAATCGCACACGGTCATAGACAACCGCAACTCGGCACCGCGCACAACGGTCGTATCCGCCTGCAAACCGCGCTCCCGGGCTGCAAGCGTTCCGAACGACATAATAAAACCGACCGTCAACGATACGGCATATCTGAACAAATACCACATAATTATTTCATTCGGAAAATATAGGTTATCGTTCCTCCTTGCACGGCCGCCGCACTTTCAGCAAAACGCGCCTTGCGTGCGGCAGCGAGCGCCGCATCGATCAATCCCTTATCATTGGTCGTCGAGCCTCGCGGTTCAAAAACCGCACTCTCCACTTCACCGCGCGCCCCGACCGTCACCCGAACCACCACTTTCCCGCTTTCGGTTCCGGGGTAAGCCGGACGCGGCAGATTGCCGACCAATCCTCTCCCCTGCAACCCTTTGTCGAGCTGCTCCAAACCATCAGGCTCGAGACCGGCACCTCGACCGGAAGCGCTGTCTTCGCCCTCCTGGGCATGGGGATTGCCCGCATTCTCGGGCTCGTCGACACCCCCGCGATTCATCTTGAAAAGCGCTTTTGGGTTGGGTGTACGGGTCGTTTCGTCCGCACCGTCGACCTGTGAGACCTGCTCCTCGGACGTTGCATGCTCGTGTACACGCCGCACTGAAGCAACTGTCGGTCTCGGAGGTTCGGGCTCAAGAAATTCGATTTCGATCGTATCGTTCGGTTTCTCGACGATCCGGCTGATATCGAACGACACGAACCAAAACGCAATGGCGAGCACCGACGCATAAAGCGTCAGTGCAATCACCGCCCATCGGCGCGGTCCTCGGTCATTCGGATCGTAGTAATACATCGTTTCGTCTATTCGGGTTGTGTTGCTGCGTTGAGTTTGTAGCCGTTGCGTTTGGCAATGTTCATCACCTTGACCACTTCATCCCAGACTACCGTTTTCTCCGCATGCAACGATACAGTCGGTTCATTTTGACCATCGAGACGAGCTTTGAGCGCCCGCTCGACCCCCTCGAGCGAACCGACCTCCTGCAACTCGACGTAATAACGGTACGTTCCGCCCGCATTCTGAATGGAGACGGTCGTCATCGCCTTGTCTTTGAGCTGATTCGTACTTTTCGGCAACATCAGTTTCAACGCATTGGGATTGATGAGCGTCGTCGCGATGAGCAGAAACAACAACAACAGGAACATCAAGTCGGTCATCGACGATGCCGAAAAACTCTTATCGACTTTCGAGCCGTGTTTGATTGCCATAATCGCCTATCTTTGAACGGGTTGATTCAGAATATCCATGAATGCGATGGAATTGGCCTCCATCTGGAACACCAGCTTTTCGATGCGAGCGACCAGATAGTTGTAGCCGAAATAGGCCGGAATACCGACCAACAGACCCATCACGGTCGTCACCATCGCGACATACATACCGCTCGACAACAAAGCGAGATCGACCGTTCCGCCCGCAGCGGACATATCCATGAAAGTCTGCACCATGCCGAGCACAGTACCGAGGAAACCGATCATCGGCGCACCGCCGGCTATAGTCGCTAAAAACGGAAGTCCGTTTTCGAGTTTCGAGACTTCGAGGTTGGCAACGTTCTCGATAGCAGTCTGCACGTCGCTCATCGGACGACCGATCCGCTCGATACCCTTTTCGATCATGCGCGCAATCGGCGTATCGGTCTTCCGGCACAAATTGACGGCCACCCCGATTTTACCATCGGAGATGTAATCGCGAATCCGGTTCATGAAGTTCATGTCCAGCACCGAAGCCTTGCGAATAGCCAAAAAGCGTTCGACGAAGATGAAAATCGTCACTCCGCCCAATGCCAGCAACGGCCACATCAACCAACCGCCCTTCGAAAAGAGCGACCACAATCCCATGCGGGTTTCTTCACTTACGGCCACCGCTTCGGCAGCCTGCAAAAAGTTGATCATAGTTCTATCGATTTATTGAATTTTGTTTTCATGCTGTTCTTCGGCTTCGTTTTCCACTGCAACCGGTTCTGCCTGTTTCGCCCGCAAACGTTCAGCTCGTCGGGCCGCTCGCCGCGCCTGCCGTTTTTTGTTCGTGAAGCGTTCTCGAACCCGATGGCGGAAATCACGGAAATTATCGAAATCCTCCTTGAAATAGATGCCCAATCCTGTCTCCTGCAAACCCTGATTCTCGTCGAAACGGTCAATCGTCTGCGTGAATGCTTTCAGTTTCAACGTACCGGCCCGATCGATCAGATAGGTGATATAAGCCTCACCCATGAAATTGGACATCGAACGATTGACCATCTGCTGTTTACTGTCAATCAAATAATTGCCCTCCAACTCAACGAAAAGACGGTTATTGATAAGCCCTTTCGAAAGTCCGAAATCGACCTCATCGCCCGTCAGTTCCGATTTAGGACGATACCGGATAACGATGCTGTAATCGTCCGCCGAAAGCAGGTTGCTCAACTGGTTGGTCAGAAATTCCAACCCCGTATTGTACGAAACCGATGCACCGATATTCTGCGAAGCAACATTGTTTTCGGCCATGAAGCTCTTGAACAACAGGAGATAGAGGAACTGCATGTCGACCGTTTCGGGCGTATTCAGCGCATTAGCGATGATGGCTTGCGTCTCGGGGTCGGTCGAAGGCACCCGCACATCGAACGTCACGGTCGGGTCGGTCAACCGCTCGCCGAGATGGATCAGACACTCCACATTGACCGACCGGTCGCCTGCCAATCGGTCTGACGTACTGCCCAACAACGGCTGCAACGAAGTCTTGAGTTTATACAAGGCATCGATATTGAGCATGGCATTGATCGGAGAACCCGTCCACTGAATTGTCGAACCGGGTTCGATTTCGAACCGCCGGTTGAGAATATTCTGCAATGTAAAGTGAAAACTACCATCGTCGATGGTGTAATCGCCGTACATCTCAAAGACGTTCGATCTCGGATTTATCTGCATACTGAGCGTACCCGTACCGCGTGCTCGTATCACGTTACCCGATACGGACATTTCCAAATCGACATTGGGCCGCACATCGAGCGTCATCGCAATGTTCATCTGACTGGTCGTTCCCGAACGCCGTTTGCGACGCCGTTCGAACTGCTGTCTTTTCAACACGAGCCGGTCGGTGGTATCCTCCAGCTGCGGTTTCTCGAAGACGACAAAATCGGCATTCGAAATATTCGACTTGCTCGACATTGGCAGGAAGAAAGTCGAATTATCGTCCGTCGCCGCCGTGATACGCATGTCGACCTTACCCTTGTCACCCGAAATTCGGGCATTGCCTGTAGCGTAAACCTTACCGTAGAACGTATCGTTGTCCGATTCGTCGGTATCGAGCACCAACATGCCCTCGGGGCGCACCCGCACGTCATAAGCGATATTGGAAAGATGTTGCAGATTCAAGGTCAGATCAAGCAGTCCGCGATTCCGTTCGGAATCGAAAATCGGCACGTTCGAGCAAGTGAACCGATTGCCGCGTACGTCGAGCGACACATCGGGGACATCGTAAGTCACTTGGGTGAAATCAACGGTCGTACGCAAACCCTTGACATCCACCTTGCCGGTCAGTTCGGCCGCACGGCGTTCGCCCCGAAGCACCAGATCGGCCGAAGCCATGCCCCTGGTCGAAGATACCACCCCCGACAAAATCGGATCCATCAGACCCATATCGATGCTGTCAAGACGCATCCGAGCATAATAACGGCGATGTTTGGGCGCATAAAAACCGCGAATAATCGTATCGCGCGTCATCCGATCAGTGATGAAAACACCTGCCCGATTACGCGCCAATTCCCAACGGGAAGTAAGTTGCAACGACGGTCCCGCAAAACCGTTGACCGACAGACTGTCCAACCGAATGTCCGCCGAAATTTCTCCACCGCCGAACACGGCTTTCATGGTCGCCTCGCCATTGGTCCGCCCCTCGATACCATAGCCCATCCGATCGACGATTTGCGAAAAAGGCGCCAAGTCGAAATTGAACAACCGCAACGACAACGAGTCGTTCGGATTGCGCGATGCAACGCCATCAAGTAACAAATGCTGCCCGTCACTGGTGACCAAAAAACGATCGATCACCACTTGTGCAGTGTCGATCCGGATACCGCGAGACAAAATCCGCCACGTAATATCCCCGCGTACGATGCGCGAAGGCAAAATACGCACATCGAGTACGCGTCCGTTCGGGCCTTCTTCATCCGAGACCCCGGCACGGACCTCGAAGAATCCCGAAAAATGGCGTATCGTATCGCTGAATCCTGTCGACAACTCCACCTGTCCGCCTTTGGCTCCACCCGAAACCTGCAATCCGGGCAAATGAAGTCCCGCCGCATAGAAATTTTCGGCATCCGCACTCACAACCAACGAATCGTTCGTATTGCGAGCGTTGACATTCAACCGAATAGCCAGCAATCCACCCCGTTCGATGTAATCCGACACAGCCCGGAAACTCAACCGGTCATTCGCCGGATTGAACGTCAGATTCAACGACGAACCCTCGGCAATCTGCAACCCGGGCGACACGGCATCGATCACCGGATCGAAATTGCGGATGTCGACCTTCAACTGCGAATAATTATCGGACGCGGCAGGTTGTATCGGAATCCTTTCACTGACATCTTTCCATCGATTGCCGAGCCGCGGCAGATATTTTCCGGCACTCTGCCGGAGATAAGCGAAAACCTCGCGGTAGCTGGTCTTGCTTCGGAACGTAACATCGGCGAAATCCGAACGCAATTCGACGTATTTGCTGTTCATCGAGTTTTTCCCCCTAACCGCCAGACTGTCGACCCGCAAGGTCTTGTCGTTGTAACGATAAACGACATCGGAGATCCGAATCGTTCCGTTCATATCATCCAACGAACGCCCGCTTCCCCGTGCCACAATCCGCGCAGCAAGCTGCGAAACGGAATCGCGGCGATTGATGCGAAGCTGCGCCAAATCGGCTTGATACAAGGATAACAAAAAGTCGTAACGCGGCACCTGCTCATTGAAATCGAGCAAACCGGAAAAATCGAAATTCAGATGCGGGTCACGCGCCGAAATCCGGCCGTCGAACCGTTTATTGAACAAGCGGCCGTCAAGGTGCAATGTATCATACGTATAATCATTGAACGTCAACCGGTCGACGGTTCCGTCCACCTGCGCATCGGCGTATCTGCGTCCGATCACACCGTCGATTCGCGCCGAAAGCGAAGCGTCGCCGAACAAATCCGTCCGCCCAAGCAGTTCTCCCAAACGCAGATTACGCGCCGCAACGTTTCCGTCGATACTACGCAAACCGTCTCGATAAGGCTGCAAAGCGAGGTCGAAATTCGCCTTGCCGACCGCCGTTTCAGCGCCCATGTTCACACGGAAAAGCGACGGCGTTCCCTTGAACTGCACCGCCAGATTCATATTACCCGCATTGGCAAGTATGTCGACAATTTTCGGAGACAACGATTTTCCGGTAAAATCCGCTACTGCCTGCTGCACTTCAGACGAAACGGTGCTCAAACGCGAAACCTGCACGTCGAAATGCGACTGTCTGAAATCGGGCAAGCCTTGCACCGCAACATCGGCGGCAAGAAACGTGTGCCGCCCCAATCGAAGACTCCGGATTTTGGCATCGAAGTCATCGACCCGACCCGAAAAATCCAGATTGACATCGCTCAATACTCCGGATTTCCCGTGCAACCCGGGCGAAAAATAGGCCACATCAGCAGTGGCGAGCTGCGAATGGCGCAACACACCCTCGATCCGCACGCGCTCGACGAAATATTTGTAATCGGCCCACGAATCGCCCTGCAAGACGATATGCGGAAAAAAAAGATTCGTTTCGGTCGTCAGAATATTCGCATCCGTAAATTCGAGATACCCATTGTCCAACCGGAATTTACCCGAAAGGTTGTCCAACACGAAGCCGCTACGCTCCGCAGCCCGAAAAGACGTTATGTCGGTCTCGATCGAAGAACCGTTCAGCTCGAAACGTTCGATTCCAGCCATGATGCCAGTCAAATGCATGTGACCGAAATCGATGCCGAACGGCGGATTACGGTGTTTCTGCCGTTCGAGGCAAAGTTCCATATCCTTGACCGTCGCTGTGCGGATAGCCAACCGAAAAGGTTTCTTCTTCGTACGATCGGGATTCGCCAAGCGACTGACAACCTGCTTGATATTCATCTCGCCCTCGGGCGTTTCGCGCAGAAACAGTTTGACATCGACCAACTCACCGCGGCTCAATTCCACCCCGCCGCCGAACAATCCGAAACCGGTCACGAACGCATCGACACGGCCGGCATAAATCAATGTGTCGCGCTGATAATCTTCAACATAGAATCCATCGACACGAACCTTTCCGGGAAAAGCCACGGATATGCGCCGAACGCTGACCGTCGTCTGCAACCGGTCGGAAGCCGCCCGGGTCACCTGCCGCACGACAAAATTCTGCACGGCCGGAATCAGCAACGCCAAGGCAAGCGAAAGCAGCAAAACGACGCACGATAACAACGTCATCGCAACCACCTTTCCCAATATTTTTATACCTTTGCGCATCGGGCTTTCATTGTAACTTGCAAAGTTAACTTTTTTGGGAGAACAACCCTACAAAAAGCATGAAATAATTTCGTCTGCCCGAGGGCGGAAAAACACGTACCAAGAGATACGGAACCAAAAATGAACATCACCATCTTAGGCATCGAATCGTCGTGCGACGACACCTCGGCGGCCGTGTTGCGCGACAATACGCTTCTCGCGAACGTCATCGCATCGCAGAGCGTCCACATCAAATACGGCGGCGTCATTCCCGAATTGGCATCCCGCGCCCATCAGCAGAACATCATTCCGGTGGTCGACACGGCGCTGAAAGAAGCCGGCATAAGCACCGACGAAATCGATGCCATCGCATTTACCCGCGGCCCCGGACTGGTCGGGTCGCTGCTGGTCGGCGTATCGTTCGCCAAAGGTCTGTCCATCGCACGGAACATTCCGCTGGTCGAGGTCAACCACCTGCAAGGACACATACTTTCCCACTTCATCGACCTGCCCGACCGACAGTTGCCCCATCCCGACTTCCCGTTTCTGTGTCTGCTGGTCAGCGGCGGCCATACGCAAAT
>RYWP01000031.1 GCA_003979135.1 Alistipes sp. | reverse complement strand
ATCCTGACGCTCTGCGTGCTGGGTGTGCTCGCCGCCGTGATCCTCTACTTCGTCGCGCAGAAGTTCCGCGTCGAGGAGGACCCGCGCATCGACCAGGTGGAGAAGATGCTGCCCGGTGCCAACTGCGGCGGCTGCGGATTCGCCGGTTGCCGCGGCATGGCCGACGCGCTGGTCAAGAACGACGATATTTCGGCGCTCTTCTGTCCGGTGGGCGGCGGCGATACCATGAAATCCGTGGCCACCTATTTGGGTAAGGCCGCAGCCGAAAAGGAACCACAGGTAGCCACCGTACGTTGCGGCGGCACGTGCGCCAAACGCCCCCGCACGAACGAATACAACGGTGCCAAATCGTGCGCCGTAGCCTCGTCGCTCTATGCGGGCGAAACGGGCTGCTCGTTCGGATGTATCGGGTTCGGCGACTGCGAAACAGCCTGCGCATTCGACGCTCTGCACATCAATCCCGAAACGGGTCTTCCCGAGGTCGACCCCGACAAATGTACGGCCTGCGGAGCCTGCGTCAAGGCCTGCCCGAAACTGATCATCGAACTGCGCAAGAAGTGGCCCAAGAACCGTGCTGTTTACGTGTCGTGCGTATCGAAAGACAAGGGCGCCGTGGTGATGAAAGCCTGCAAGGCAGGATGTATCGGATGCGGCAAGTGTGCGAAAGTATGTCCGTTCGGCGCCATCACGGTGGAAAACAACCTCGCCTACATCGACCCGCAGAAGTGCAAGTTGTGCCGCAAGTGCGTGAACGAGTGCCCGACCGGCGCCATCAAGCTCGTCGGCATGGAACCGCTGCCCAAAGAGCCGAAAGCTCCAGCAGCACCGGCTGCCAAAGAGGCTCCGGCCGCTCCGGAAACGCCGAAAACGGCAGCCGAATAAACCCACGTAAACAATTCATTTCCGAAATATGAAGACATTTCCCATAGGCGGAGTTCATCCGTCGGAAAACAAGCTGAGCTGCGCCAAGCCCATCGAGGTGCTTCCGTTGCCGGAAACGGTGACGATTCCCCTCGCCCAGCACATCGGCGCACCGGCCGTGGCGAAGGTCGCCAAAGGCGATCGCGTCGTCACGGGTCAGCTCATCGCCGAAGCAGGCAGTTTCATGTCGGCGAACATCCACTCGCCCATCTCGGGTACGGTGACGGCCGTCGATCTCGTAGCCAACGGACAGGGGTTGCGTCAACCGATGATTACCATCAAACGCGAGGGCGACGATTGGGCCGAGGGTATCGACCGTTCGACGACGCTCGTCGAGGAATGCACGCTGTCGGCGCAGGAGATCATCGCCAAAATCAAGGATGCCGGCATCGTCGGCATGGGCGGCGCGACGTTCCCCACGCATGTTAAGCTGTCGGTTCCTCCCGGCAAGAAAGCAGAAGTGCTGATTATCAACGGCGTGGAGTGCGAGCCTTATCTGACCTCCGACCACCGCACGATGTTGGAGCGCGGCAAGGAGTTGATCATCGGCGTGACAATTCTGATGAAGGCGCTCGACGTTCAGAAAGCGATCATCGGCATCGAGAACAACAAACCCGATGCCATCGCCCACTTGAAACAACTCGTCGCAGACCGCAAAGGCATCAAGGTGCAGCCTTTGATGGTAAAATACCCGCAGGGCGGTGAGAAACAGTTGATTGCGGCTGTCACAGGCCGGCAGGTTCCGCCTCCGCCCGCATTGCCTATCGACGTCGGCGCCGTAGTCTGCAACGCTTCAACGACCGTAGCCGTTTACGAGGCTGTGCAGAAGAACAAACCGCTGATCGAGCGTGTCGTCACTGTCACGGGCAAGGGCATGAAAGAACCCAAAAACCTGCTGACACGCATGGGTACGCCGATTTCGACATTGCTCGAAGCGGCCGGAGGTCTTCCGGAGGATGCGGGCAAAGTCATCAACGGCGGCCCGATGATGGGTCGTGCGATGTGCAATCTCGACTCGCCCGTCACGAAGGGTTGCTCGGGCATCACGGTCATGAGCGGCCGCGACGCGGCACGCCGGACGGCGACGCAATGTATCAAATGCGCGAAGTGCGTATCGGCCTGCCCGATGGGCCTCGAACCGTTCTACCTCTCGAAGATGACCCAGAAAAAAGGCTGGGACGTCATCGAGGCACAGATGGTCACATCGTGCATCGAGTGCGGTTCGTGTCAGGCGACCTGCCCGGCCTATCTGCCGCTGCTGGACTGGATCCGGCTGGGCAAACAAACCGTCATGGGTATCATCCGTGCACGGGCCGCTGCCGCCGCACCGAAAAAATAATGGGCCAACATCCTTAAAAAAGACTGAAAAATGGGAAACAATAAATTGATTATAGCTCCTTCGCCCCACGTGCAATCGGACCGCTCGACGGCATGCATCATGCGCGATGTGGTCATCGCCCTGCTGCCGGCACTAGTCGTTTCGACCGTGGTATTCGGAGCGAACGTACTTTTCGTCACGGCGCTGTCGATTTTCGCCTGCGTGACGTTCGAATATCTGATTCAGCGATTCATCGTCCGCGGTACCGCCACCATCGGTAACTGGTCCGCCATCGTAACGGGCGTCCTGCTGGCATTCAACCTGCCGGCAACCATTCCGTGGTGGATCGTCGTCATCGGCGCGTTCGTCGCCATCGCCATCGCCAAGATGTCGTTCGGCGGCCTCGGCAAGAACCCGTTCAACCCCGCATTGGTCGGCCGTGTCTTCTTGCTGATCGCTTATCCCGTGCAGATGACCTCGTTTCCCGAGGTCGACGGATTCGACGCCCTATCGGGCGCAACGCCGCTGGCAGCCGTGAAACAAGGTGCCGGTATCGATACGGTTGGTGTGCAGGAATTGCTGTTGGGCAACATGCCCGGCTCGCTCGGCGAGGTAGCTGCGCTGGCGCTGCTGGCCGGTTTCATATATCTGCTTTGGCGCAAAGTCATCACGTGGCACATTCCGGTGACCATTCTCGTAACGATGGCCGCATTCGCCGCTATCGTGGCGTTCTGCAACGGCATGACGGGCGACGCGCTGTGGCAATATCCGTTGTTCCACGTATTGGCCGGCGGTGCGCTGCTCGGTTCGATCTTCATGGCGACTGACTACGCCACCTCGCCGATGACCGTCAAGGGCGGCGGCGTATTCGCCATCGGCATCGGTGCCATCACGATGTGCATCCGTCTGTGGGGCGCCTATCCGGAGGGTATGTCGTTCGCCATCCTCATCATGAACTCGGTGGTTCCCCTGCTGAACAAGTATATCAAACCCAAGCGCTTCGGCGTGAAATAACGAGAAGGAGAAAGTTATGAAAAGTACACTGAAGAACATGACGGCCGTCCTTTTCGGCATCACGCTCGTGGCGTCAGCCGGCGTCGGGGTCGTCAATATGATTACCGCGGAGCCCATCGCCGCAGCGAAAGAGGCCGCGACCGTCGCAGCACTCAACGAAGTGCTCCCCGCATTCGATGAAACAACGAACGCCGAACTGACCATCGACGAACTCCCCATCACGGTCTACACCGCGACGAAAGAGGGTGTCGTATCGGGTTACGCCGTGCAGACAATGACCAAACAGGGTTTCGGCGGTACCATCCGCATGATGGTCGGCTTCACACCCGACGGAGAAGTCGTCAACGTCAACGTCCTGGAACAGAGCGAGACGCCGGGCCTCGGTACGAAAATGACCGACGAAGGCAATCCGTTGATTACGAGTTTCAAAGGTAAGAACCCCGCCGACATGAAACTGGCAGTCAAGAAGGACGGCGGCGACGTCGACGCCCTGACGGCAGCGACCATTTCGTCGCGCGCCTATGTCGATGCCATGAACCGTGCATGGACAGCCTACAAGAACGTATCCGCAGGCATTGCGCCCGCAGACGCAGCAACGGGCGCAACGGCTCTGACCGAAGCGACCGCAGAATCCGCAAATGACGAGCCCGAGGCTCAGAAAGGAGATCGAAATGAATAAGCTGAAGATTATTTTGAGCGGCATCGTCAAGAACAATCCGACGTTCGTGCTGGTGCTGGGTATGTGCCCGACGCTGGGAACCACTACCTCGGCCGAAAACGGCATGGGCATGGGTCTGGCGACGATGGCCGTACTGATTCTGTCGAACTTGGTCATCTCGCTGGTCAAGAACATCATTCCCGACAAGGTGCGCATTCCGGCATTCATCGTCATCATCGCCTCGTTCGTGACCATCATCCAGATGTTGATGCAGGCCTTTGTGCCGGCGCTCTATGCGTCGCTCGGCGTCTTCATCCCGCTGATCGTCGTGAACTGCATCATCCTCGGTCGTGCCGAAGCCTTCGCATCGAAAAACAACGCGTTCGACTCGATGCTCGACGGTATCGGCATCGGCTTAGGCTTCACGCTCTCGCTAACGGTCATCGGCGCCGTGCGTGAAGTGTTGGGCAGCGGCGCCATCTTCGGCTACAGCTTCGGCATCGCCGACTACATGCCGCTGATTTTCGTGCTGGCTCCGGGCGCATTTCTCGTGCTCGGCTACCTCATGGTATTGTTTAACAAATTAGCCAAGAAATAGTTATGGAGCTTTCCTATTTTGCCATCATTATCGGTGCCATCTTCGTCAACAACGTCGTACTGGCGCAATTCCTCGGCATCTGTCCTTTCTTGGGCGTATCGTCGAAAGTCGAAACTTCGCTCGGCATGGGTGCCGCCGTAACATTCGTCATGGCCATCGCATCGGTCGTGGCGTGGCTAATTCAGACCTACGTGCTGGTGCCGCTCGACATCGTTTACATGCAGACGATCGTATTCATTCTGGTGATCGCCGCGTTGGTTCAGATGGTCGAAATCATCTTGAAAAAAGTATCGCCTTCGCTCTATCAAGCGTTGGGCATCTTCCTGCCGTTGATTACGACCAACTGTGCGGTGTTGGGTGTCGCCATTCTAATGATTCAGAAAGAGTTCAACCTTTTGCAGAGCGTCACTTATTCGGTCGCTACGGCACTCGGGTTCGCATTGGCGCTGGTGCTCTTCGCCGGTATCCGCGAGCGGCTCGACTTCGAAGATGTTCCGAAAGCGTTTAAAGGTGTGCCCATCGCGTTGATTACAGCGGGTATTCTCGCCATGGCGTTCATGGGCTTCTCGGGACTGGTTTAATCCGAACGTTGCATACGAAAAAGCGCCGCACGATTTCAGATCGTGCGGCGCTTTTCTTTGCCGAAAGAATTCAAGCGGAAAGAGAGGGATTCGAACCCCCGGAGCCTTGCAGCTCAACGGTTTTCAAGACCGCCGCAATCGACCACTCTGCCATCTTTCCGTCGACAAAAATAACATCGATTTTTCATTCCGCCAAAAATTCCGACCGGTTTCAAACGCCTCCGAATCATTCGATGCGCCAAAATCAAACGCACGAATCGTTCCCAACGACTTTTTCAGCAAAAACAGTTGCATACGAAAAGCTATTTGCTTACTTTTGTAAACTGTTCCATGCGAATTATCGCGAATGATTTTTAATACGATATGAACAGACGTACGATAGAAGACGCTTGGGTTCCCGATTGTCCGATCAGGAACATCCTCGCCCGCTTCGGCGACAAATGGTCGTTGCTGGTGTTCTTCGTGTTGAGCAAAAACGGGACGATGCGCTTCAAACAACTGCAACGTTCGATTCCCGACATCTCACAGAAGATGTTGACCGTCACGCTCCGTACGCTTGAAGAGGACGGATTCGTCGTGCGTACGGTCTATCCCGAAGTGCCGCCCCGCGTGGAATATACGCTAACACCGCGGGCCGAATCGCTGCTGCCTCACATCGAGGGGCTCATCGGCTGGGCCGCGGAACACGCCCAAGCCATTCTGCACGACCGCAAGACTGCACAAACCCACGCTTAAATCCCTTTGCCGCTATGCCTGAAATCTCCCAACGTGCCGAACTGATGCCGGCATCGCCTATCCGCAAACTCATGCCGCTCGCCGAGGCCGCCCGCGCCCGAGGCACGAAAATCTACCAGCTCAACATCGGTCAGCCCGACTTGCCGACCCCGCAAGTGGGCCTCGACGCGCTGAAACAAATCGACCGCACGATACTGGAATATAGCCCGAGCGACGGCTACCGTTCGTTGCGCGAGAAACTGGCCGAATACTATGCGCAATACCAGATCAATCTCACGCCCGATGACATCATCGTCACGGCAGGCGGATCGGAAGCGGTGTTGTTCGCGTTCATGTCGTGTCTCAACCCGGGCGACGAAATCATCGTTCCGGAACCGGCCTATGCCAACTACATGGCGTTCGCCATTTCGGCCGGAGCGGTCATCCGACCCGTCGTATCGACCATCGAACAAGGTTTCGCGCTGCCCGACGTGGCCGAGTTCGAGAAACTCATCAACGAACGCACGCGCGGCATCCTCATCTGCAATCCCAACAATCCGACGGGCTATCTCTACACGCGCCGCGAGATGAACAGCATCCGCGACTTGGTACTCAAATACAACCTGTTCCTCTTTTCGGACGAGGTTTACCGCGAATTCATCTACACGGGGTCGCCCTACATCTCAGCCTGCCATCTCGAAGGCATCGAACAGCATGTCGTGTTGATCGATTCGGTATCGAAACGCTACTCCGAATGCGGCATCCGCATCGGCGCTCTCATCTCAAAGAACCGCAAGGTGCACGACGCCGTGATGAAATTCTGCCAAGCACGCCTTTCGCCGCCGCTCTTGGGGCAAATCGTGGCTGAGGCCTCCATCGACGCTCCGCGGACGTACAGCGCCGAGATCTACGAGGAATATATCGAACGCCGCAAGTGTCTGATCGACGGCCTGAACCGCATCCCGGGCGTCTACTCACCCATTCCGATGGGTGCGTTCTACACGGTGGCACGGCTGCCGGTCGACGACTGCGACAAGTTCTGCGCTTGGTGTCTTTCGGATTTCGACTACGAGGGCGAAACGGTGATGCTCGCACCGGCATCGGGATTCTACACCGACCCCGCCCTCGGACGCAACGAGGTACGCATCGCCTACATTCTCTGCAAGGAGGATCTGAAACGGGCGCTGGTCGTCTTGGCCAAAGCCATCGAGGCCTACAACAATCGCGGCAATGCTCCGAAGCCGGCTGGAAAGAAATAGCCGGTTCTGTCAATAAAAAGGCGGAGAGGTCGGATGATTCCGACCTCTCCGCCTTTTTCCAGTAATTCTCGGGCTACCTCGCCGCAGCCTTGCCGCTTACGGCAAAACCACCGGACGCAATCCCGCAAATCCGATCATTATTTCTTTTTCTTGCCGAGCAGTTCTTTTACCTCTTCGGCCACAGTCTCACCGTTGTAACCGAACTGTTCGTCGAGCACCTTGTAGGGCGCCGAATAGCCGAAGTGATCCAGTCCGTGGATATATCCATCCTCGCCGACCAGCCCCGACAGATTGATGGGCAAACCCGAAGTCATTCCGTAACGCGGAATCCCTGCGGACAGTACCGTATTCTGATACGAGCGCGGCTGGTCGCGGAACAGCCCCTCGCTCGGAACATTCACCACGCGCACCGAGATACCCTCTTCGGCCAACAGTTGGGCACCCTCGACCAACGTCGAGACCTCCGATCCATCGGCCACCAGAATTGCGGCGGGTTTCGCAGCGTCCATCACGACGTAGCCGCCCTTCGAAATCTGCATCGCCTCCTTGCGGCGGCTCTGGCTCAGCACAGGCAGCGTCTTGATATTCTGACGCGACAGAATCAACGCCACGGGACGGTGTTCTTCGAGCGCCAGTTTCCATGCCGCTACCGTCTCGTCGCCGTCGGCAGGCCGCAGCACGACCATCGAGCGTTCGCCCTTATGGTTATGGAGGTGCTCCATCAAGCGGATTTGCGCCTCCTGCTCAATAGGCTGGTGCGTCGGGCCATCCTCGCCCACACGGAACGAATCATGCGTCCAAATGTAAATCACGTGTAGACGCATCAACGCCGACAGTCGCACAGCCGGTTTCATGTAGTCCGAAAAAACGAAGAACGTACCGCACGCCGGAATCACTCCGCCATGCAGGGCCATACCGTTCATCACGCAGGCCATCGTCAACTCCGACACACCCGCTTGGAAAAATTTGCCCGAAAAGTCGCCTTTCGCAAAGGCTTTCGTCTTTTTGAGGTAGCCGTCCGTCTTGTCCGAGTTGGAGAGGTCGGCCGAAGCAACAACCAAATTGTCAACCTTCTCGGCCAGCACACTCAACACCGACGCCGAAGCCGCACGGGTCGCGCTGTCGGCTTTCAGTTCGATGCTGTTCCAATCGATTTCGGGCAGCTCGTTCGCAAAAAATCCATCCAGTTTATGGGCCAAATCAAGGTGTTCCGAGCGCCATGCCTTTTCGATTTTCGCCTGCTCTTTCGCCCATTTGCGCAGTTGCTCGCGGCGTGCGTCGAACGCATCGCGGCTCTCCTCGAAGAACGTGAACGGATTTTCGGGGTCGCCGCCCAGATTCTTCACCGTGGCAGCGAAATCGGCACCGGCCGCCGACAAGGGCTGCCCGTGAGTCGAAACCTTGTTCTCGTAGCTGCTGCCGTCGACACCCACGGCACCGCGTCCCATCACCGTACGACCGATAATCAACGTCGGACGTTCGGTCTCGGCATTGGCCGCAGCAATGGCTTTGCGCAATGCATCGATGTTGTGGCCATCCACCGACAGCACGTTCCAGCCCCACGCCTTGTATTTCGCAGCGACATCCTCGCTGTCCACCTCATCGACTTGCGTCGAAAGCTGAATGTTGTTCGAATCGTAATACATGATGAAATTCGCAAGACCCAGATGGCCGGCAATGCGGCCCACGCCCTGCGAAATTTCCTCTTCAACGGCACCGTCCGAAATATAGGCATAGGTCTTGTGGGCCGTCCATTCGCCGAATCGGCTCGCAAGGAATCGTTCGGCGATGGCTGCACCGAGCGCCATCGCATGACCCTGCCCGAGCGGTCCCGAGGTATTTTCGATACCCCGCAACACCTCAGCTTCGGGATGTCCGGGCGTCACGCTTCCCCACTGCCGCAGCGACTTCAAATCGTCTGCCGTGAAATGACCGGCCATCGCCAGCACCGAATAGAGCATCGGCGCCATGTGACCCGGATCGAGAAAAAAACGGTCGCGGAAAGGATAATCCATGCGGTCGGGATCATAGCGGAGAAATTCGGTATAGAGCACCGTCATGAAATCCGCACCGCCCATCGCACCGCCCGGATGGCCCGACTTGGCGCGTTCGACCATAGCGGCCGACAAAATGCGAATATTATCGGCCACACGCGAAAGTTTGGTATTCGTAGACATCGTTTATTTAGAGTTTCGAGATATAAAGATAACGATTTTTTCGTCATCCGACCTTTTTCAGACTCAAAATATGCGTTTTTTCGATTTTCTCTTTCGCATAGGGAAGCGTCACGGCGAAACGCTCATCGCCGGACGAGGGGATTTCGAACATGGTGTCCATCATTACCGCCTCGCAGATCGACCGCAGGCCGCGGGCACCGAGTTTGAATTCGACCGCCTTGTCGACGATATAGTCCAGCGCTTCGTCGTCGAACGACAACTGCACACCGTCGAGTTCGAACAAACGGACATATTGCTTGACGATGGCGTTGCGCGGCTCCGTCAGAATCGAGCGCAGCGCCTCACGGCCCAACGGCTGCATGCAGGTCAGCACCGGCAAACGCCCCACCAACTCGGGAATCAGTCCGAATGCCTTCAAATCCTGCGGCGAGATGTATTTCATCAGGTTGTTGCGGTCGACGGGATCGGCGTTGATGCGCCCGAAACCCAGCGCCCGCGTGTTGAGCCGCTGGGCGATGCGCTTTTCGATACCGTCGAATGCACCGCCGCAGATGAACAGGATATTGCGCGTGTCGACCTGTATGAACTTCTGTTCGGGATGCTTGCGGCCGCCCTGCGGCGGAACGTTCACCACCGTGCCTTCGAGAATTTTCAGCAGCGCCTGCTGCACACCCTCGCCCGAGACGTCGCGCGTAATGGAGGGATTGTCGCCCTTGCGTGCGATTTTGTCGATTTCGTCGATGAAGACGATGCCCCGTTGGGCCTGTTCGACATCATAATCGGCGACCTGCAACAGCCGCGCGAGAATGCTCTCGACATCTTCGCCCACATACCCCGCCTCGGTCAGCACCGTGGCGTCGACGATGGTGAACGGCACTTTCAGCAACTTGGCGATGGTGCGCGCCATCAGCGTCTTACCCGTACCGGTCGGGCCGACCAGCACGATATTCGACTTGTCGATTTCAACCTCATCCTCCTTCGGCGCATACAGCAACCGTTTGTAGTGGTTATAAACGGCCACCGAGAGATAGCGTTTCGCATCGTCCTGCCCGATGACATACTGATCGAGAAACTCTTTGATTTGCGAGGGCTTGAGCAGCTCCTCCTTGCGCAGCGGCTCCTGCCCTTTCGAGCGGGCGCCCGCAGCAAAATCGTTTTCAGCGATGATCTTGTAACCGTTCTCGACGCATTTGTTGCAGATGTTGGCACCATCCATGCCTTGAAACATCAACTCGACATCATCGCGCCGCGCGCCGCAGAACGAACAACGGTCGTCGCCCGTATAGTTTCCGCCTCCCTTGTGCGGATGCTTATTCTGTGCCATCTCTCCCTGTTTCTATTTATTCGTCAGTTTAGCCAACACTTCGTCGATCAACCCGTACTCTTTCGCCTCTTTGGCCGTGAGCCAGTAATCGCGATCGGCATCCTTCTCGATTTTCTTCACCGGAACGCCCGAATGCGCCGAAAGAATCTCGTAGAGTTCGCGTTTGGTCTTGGCGATTTCGCGGGCCGTGATTTCGATATCCGAAGCCTGCCCCTGCGCACCGCCCAGCGGCTGGTGGATCATCACCCGTGAGTGGGGCAGCGCTGAGCGTTTGCCATCGGCACCGGCGGTCAGCAGCACGGCGGCCATCGAAGCGGCAAGCCCCGTACAAATGGTCGCCACATCGGGTGCTACCAGTTGCATGGTGTCATAGATGCCCAGTCCGGCCGATACGGATCCGCCCGGGGAGTTGATGTAAATCTGGATGTCTTTCTCGGGGTCAACCGATTCGAGAAAGAGCAGCTGAGCCTGAATGATATTGGCCGCATCGTCGTAAATCGGCGCACCGAGGAAGATGATGCGATCCATCATCAAACGCGAAAAGACATCCATCGTCGCGACGTTCAACTGCCGTTCCTCGATGATGGTCGGCGAAACGTACGAAGCGCTTACCGACCGGAAATCATGCAGTTTCAGCGAACTGATGCCGCACTGCAAACATGCGTATTGCTCGAATTCCGAGTTGTGTTCCATGCTTATTTCGTTCTTTTTCCGTTAATCGAATCCTATCGTCCCGAGGTCTTCAGCAAGACGGCCTCCGGCACACATCTTTCCATTCTCTGCCACGGCCTCGCATCCGCTGTCGGGGAATCGAGCGCCACGGTCTCACGACCAAAACGGTCAACCGCCCCACGCCGTCCGACCTGACGCATATCCCTGCACCCCATGCCGGTTAATAAAAAGGGGACTTTGCAAACATCACGCCTGCAAAGTCCCGAGAGCTCTTTTTTGAAGATTTATTGAAGTTCGCGGGCCTTTTTTGCGAAATCGTCGGCGGAAATTGCTTTTTCCGTCACGGCGATCTTCGACTTCACGGCCTCGACTACTTTCACCTCGAAGAGTTTTTCGTAGATCTTCTGCGACTGGTTCTGGTCTTCGAGAATCCGTTTGGCGTAGTCTTCCAGCATGTTGTCCGGCGCCGACGGCATACCGTACTGCGCGAACTGAGCAGCGGCGAGCGCTTTGGCTTCGGCCGTAGCCTCCTCCTTCGATACGGTCAGCTTGTCGGTCTGGATGAAATGCTTCTGCAAATAGTTCCACGTGAACATCTTCAAGAACTGATCGAAATCTTTCTCGATATCCTCCATCGTGAACTTGCCCTCGTTGATGGTGTAGAGCCAGCGTTTCAGGAACGCTTCGGGCATCTTCAGACCAGCCTTCTTAACGAGGTAATCGCGCAGTTGCAGCGTGAAGAGGTAATCGCTCTCACGTGACAGTTCCGCCTCGATGCGTTCGTCGATGAATTTGTCGAACGAAGCCTCGTCCGTGACATTGCCCTGCGGGAAAGCCATCTTGAAGAACTCTTCGTTCAGTTCGGGTTCGGCGAACTTGCGGATTTTGGTGATTTCGAGCGTGAATTCGGGTTTGATGCCCTCCAATTCGTTCTCCTTGACTTGAAAGATCGCCGCACGCTGCGAAGGATTCTTGTAGAGTTCGTTGATATTCACCTCGGTCTTGTAGCCCACTTTCTTGCCGATGAAAGGCTTGCGCTCCTCCTCGGACATCGAGATCAATCCCACATAGGCATCCGCCACCTGCATGTCGCCATTGTCGAGCGTCACGCTCAGCGCCTCGTCCGAAGTCACCTCATCGGCATCGACCAACCGGCCATAGCCACGCAGGAAGTTCGAACGATAGTCGCCGTGCATCTTCTTGTCGATTTTGATGCGGTTATAGGTCAACTTGTCCTTGTCCGAAAGCTCCAACTTGATTTCGGGCGCCTCGCCGAACTCGAAGACGAATTCGAACTCGGTATTGTTGTCGAAATCGAAATCGCCCTGCTCCTCCGACGGAATGATGTCGCCCAAATAGTCGATCTTCTCTTTTTGGAGGTATTCGAACACAGCATTCGAGGCCGTGCGATAGGATTGTTCGGCCAGCACGCTCTTGCCGTACATTTTCTTGACAATGCCCATCGGCACCATACCCGGACGGAAACCCGGAATATTGGCCTTGCGGCGGTAAGTGCGGAGTTCCTTTTCGACCGTTTCGCCGTAGTCGGCCTCTGCGACGGTCACCCGCACCAGCGAACAGCCTCCGTCGCGTTGTTCTTTGACGATTTTCATATTGTCTATATTGTATTCATTCGTTTATTTCCATCCGAAATCGGAGGGCAAATGTACGAAATAATTCCGTGCATCGCAAATAATCGATGAAAGAGAGCATAAAAATCGGCGGAATATGGAAAGAAAAAGGAATCCGGCGAATTTTTCCTATCTTCGCATAAAGAAACGGCTCGCATATCTCGCTTTGTCGAGAACAGTCCGCATGTTACGACCGCCATTAGCATTATGCGCAACTTTTAATATAAAAAAATAAAAACCGACCTACTCATGAAACGACTCCTGTCGACCGCCATTCTCGGGCTCCTCGCGTTGACCGCCGCCGCCCAGAACGAGCCCTACCGCAACCCGGCCCTCGCCCCCGAGGTACGCGCCGAAGACCTCTTGAAACGATTGACCCTCGACGAGAAAATCGGGCTGATGAAAGATGTCTCGTTACCTGTCGAGCGATTGGACATCCGCGCATACAACTGGTGGAGCGAGGCATTGCACGGCGTCGGTCGCAACGGGCTGGCGACTGTCTTTCCGCAGTCCATCGGCATGGCCGCCTCATTCGACGACGAACTGGTCTTCCGTGCGTTCGACGCCGTGAGCGATGAGGCCCGCGCCAAGTTCCACGAAAGCCGTCGCACCGACACCCATGCGCGTTACCGCGGACTGACTTTTTGGACGCCCAACATCAACATCTTCCGCGACCCACGCTGGGGCCGCGGACAGGAGACCTACGGCGAAGATCCTTATCTGACAACCCGCATGGGATTGGCCGTCGTACACGGGCTGCAAGGGCCCGACACGGCCCGCTTCGATAAGCTCCATGCCTGCGCCAAGCACTTCGCCGTACACTCCGGACCGGAGTGGAACCGCCATTCGTTCGATGCCCGCGACATCGACGCCCGCGACCTGTGGGAAACCTACCTGCCCGCGTTCAAAGCTCTCGTGCAGCAGGGCGGCGTCGAGGAGGTGATGTGCGCCTACAACCGTTACGAGGGCGAACCCTGCTGCGGCAGCAATCGCTTGTTGCACACCATTCTGCGCGACCTGTGGGGCTACAAGGGCATCGTCGTCAGCGACTGCAAGGCCATCAACGACTTCTACGAGACGGGGCACCACGAAACCCACACCGATGCGGCCCACGCTTCGGCCGATGCCGTGCTGACGGGGACTGACGTCGAATGCGGCAGCAGCTACCTGAGTCTGGGCAAGGCCGTCGAACAAGGATTGATTACCGAGGAGCAAATCGACGTCAGCGTGCGGCGTCTGTTGCGGGCGCGCTTCGCTTTGGGCGAAATGGACGACGACAGCGTAGTATCATGGAGCCGGATTCCGACCGACATCATCGATTGCCCCGAGCACCGCGCCTTAGCTTTGCGGATGGCTCGCGAGACGATGACGCTGTTGCAGAACCGCAACAATATTCTGCCCCTGCGCCGCGAGGATGCCGCGCGCATCGTCGTCATGGGGCCCAACGCCGCCGATACGGTCATGCAATGGGGCAACTACAACGGTTTCCCGTCGCACACCGTCTCAGTTTTGGAGGGCATCCGTGCCAAAGCGGGTGACAATGTGCGTTACGTGGCCGGTTGCGGATTGATCGACAACCGCATTCCCGATGCACCGGCAGGCCATGCCGAGTTGCTCCGCTCGGGCAAAGGCGCTTACGGCACGATGACACCCGACGAAGCGGTCGCCGCCGCGGGCGATGCGGAATACGTGGTCTTCGTGGGCGGCATTTCGCCCGCTATCGAGGGCGAGGAGATGAAGAAAGTCAGCTTCCCGGGATTCCGCGGCGGCGACCGCACCGACATCGAACTCCCTGCCGTGCAGCGCGAACTGATCGCCGCCCTGCACCGTGCGGGGAAACGCATCGTCTACGTCAACTGTTCAGGGTCAGCCGTGGCACTGGAGCCCGAAGCGCAACATTGCGACGCAATTTTACAGGCATGGTACCCCGGGCAGGCGGGCGGCACGGCCGTAGCCGACGTGCTGTTCGGTGATTACAACCCTGCAGGACGCTTGCCCGTAACATTCTACAAGAATCAGGCACAGCTGCCCGACTTCGAGGATTACCGGATGCAGGGACGTACCTATCGCTATTTCCGCGGCGAACCGCTTTTCCCGTTCGGCCACGGATTGAGCTATACGACATTCGATTATGGTAAGGCGAAACTCTCGGCCAAACACATCAAGACAGGTACCCCCGTGCAACTGACCATCGGCTTGCGCAACCGCGGGCCGCGCGATGGCGAAGAGGTCGTGCAGGTCTATGTCCGTCGCAACGACGACCCCGACGGCCCGTCGAAGAGCCTGCGGGCATTCCGGCGCGTGGCGGTCAAGGCGGGCGAACGGGCCGAA
The DNA here is from genome assembly GCA_003979135.1 of Alistipes sp. Lineage (GTDB taxonomy): Bacteria > Bacteroidota > Bacteroidia > Bacteroidales > Rikenellaceae > Alistipes. Next base: position 583 of record RYWP01000031.1, on the reverse strand, counting down.
ATCGTCTTCACGCTCGACGGTTCGGCATTCGAATGCTTCGACCCAGCCACGGCGACGATGCGCACCCTTCTGGGCGACTACACAATTTATTACGGAGGGTCCTCAGCAACCGACCGAACGTTGAAGTTGCGACTGGAATAGCGACGAACACTCCCCAATACCATTAATGACAGACGGGGCTGGCACAATTGCCAGCCCCGTCTGTCATTCGTCGAGTTTTTCCATCTGTTGGCGAACGGATTCTTCGTGCACGGCCTGCAACACGCGCCGCATAAACCCGCCATCCATGCCCAGCTCCTCAGCCTGCGCCACCCGCCGCGCCAACAGCGCCTCGTAGCGCGCCGCCTGCAAGACAGGCATCGCATGCTCCTTTTTATAACGTCCGATGTCGCGGGCCACGTGCATCCGGCGGGCCAGCAAATCCAGCAAACAGTCATCCAACTTGTCGATTTCGCCACGCAGCGAATCGAGACTTTCGGTCGTCTCAGCCCCCTCGCGAACGACCAGCCGACGACAAATCTCCGCCAGTTCCAGCGGGGTCACTTGTTGCTCCTTGTCGCTCCATGCCGCATCGGGATAGGCG
>RYWP01000002.1 GCA_003979135.1 Alistipes sp. | reverse complement strand
CAAAATTGAGATCGTAAGTTGTAAAGATGTATTGGCGTTATAGAAGTATTCTATTAAAGTAGTTAATTTGTTTTCTCAATTATCGAATTATTATGTCTAAGCACATTGGTTTTGTTTGAGAAATATTCAGAGAATTTCGTTGTAGTTCAAATCTATGGTTCGAGTTGAAGTACGATAAATCGCTGTGAAAATAAAATCATATTTAGTACGAAGTACTATAAAGAATGCGGACTTGGGAGGCGAGCCGTTGAAGTCCCGAGCTGCTCCGGCAGTCAAAAATACGGTTGTCTGGCGCGGTTTATCGCGCATAATCCTGTTGTGTTTCGATTCTCATTTCAGCCTTTTCTGCGTCCTCGGTCGGCTTCGCTCGCTTTCGTCCCGAATTGACGCTCAACTTATCCGCCGCACCGGAGCGTTTTTCAGGCAGAAAATCGCTTCACTCGATTTTCTGCCTGAAACCGCAGGCTCGAATGCGTACGGTCGCGGCGGATAAGTTAAATTTCCGACGGACGAAAGCGCGAAGCCGAACCGTGACTACTTTTGCAAATATTTCGCTTCGTAGTCCTGCGTCAGGGTGATGATATGCTTGCTCAATACGACCAATTCGATGGTGCGTTGTTCCAATCGATAGAGCATCTGCAAGGCGCGCTTCTCGCCGAAGTTCATCTTCAACGCCCGCACGATCTGGTTGTAATTATTACCGACAGCTTGAAACTGCCGGTAGAATTGTGTCAATCGGACGTAATAATCGAGCGTCGTTTTGTCGACTTTTACGACCTTGATTTCGCGTTTGAAAAGTACGGCCTTGATGAATTTCGAGTAGCAATCCAATCCCGATCCCTCGAATCGCTGCCGAAAGAAAGCGTTTTCATCTTCGTTGAAGTTCACCATATAACGATACTTTACAGGAGCGAGCTTCGGCTTGCGGCCACCCGTATTGCGTATTTTTTTCTTCAGTTCCATCATGTTTTTGTTTCATATTCACCATTCCACCTTGCGGCTCCGACTTTGGAGGAAGACGCCTCCGCTCCGGCAGGAAGTGGCGAGGTTTTGTGTTGCACGAAGACTTTCGTGTTGCACAAAACACAACTCGCCGTGAACGCTTGTTCACGAAAATGACACGTCAACCCCGACTGATTCCGCCGGAAACCTGCTCGGCAGGAGGATACGGCAAAAATAGCGGATGCCAACCGATTCATCCCCATGATTTACGGTGACATACGATGTCACGAGAGGACATATATCGTCATACGGCTTTTCGCGATAGGATTATTCTGAACTGACATATTTCTTTGCGGCTTGAAGGCGGACAAACAATAGTGGTTGAACATCTGCAAACAGTCATATATAGTTGTTTGCAGACATAACAGCGACCACCTGAACAACCGGACACGACTTACTATAACCATGAGTGTTTGTAACCATATCACCATATAACCAATCATTCGCTCCTGCAAGCAAACGGACAACCGGATAAACGCAGAAAAACCGAACGGTTATCGGGTGCGATATTCTATGGCATCTCAATATCGACGGGTGGGTTTATGAACGTACCAACCTTTTTCTTTTCCGAGGTGCAATAGGCTGTCACGAGATGACATATGCCGTCGATTTGACTGCAAGCTATGTTTTTAATCCGTCCTTTGGGAAAAAACGAGGTCGATGAAACAGTTGATTTGTATCGAAGAGCGGACTTTCAGAGAGCTGTGTTCTCGGATTGAAATGCTCTCTCAACTTGCGGAGCGTCTGCAAAGCAAATTGAAGTTGTTGCATCCGGAGGAGTGGATCGACGGAGAAGAGGTATGCCGACAACTGAATATCTCGAAACGGACGTTGCATACGTATCGGGAGAGAGGGGTTCTGCCTTTCTCGTCCATCGAGGGAAAAACGCTCTTCCGGCAAAAAGACATCGAAGGTTTCCTGCAATCCCGAACCGTTGAATCCGAATGAATCTGTCGATGGATTATCTGACCGATGAGAACGAAGAGCTGGTCGCTCTGCACGAGAATTTGGCGACGGTAGAACGTACACTGCGCACTATTGCAGATAACTTATCTGACGTAAGCTGTCGAGAGCACTACCTGACCGGTGAAGAGACCTGTCGCCTGCTTCATATTTCGCCTCGTACGCTGCAATCGCTCCGCGACAAACGAGTGATTCCCTTTACAATCGTCGGCGAACGCACGATTCTCTATCCCGAATCGAAGTTGTATGAAATGCTGATGCGCAATTACCGACCTGGGAAAGATGCTTGCAAATAAGAAACGGGGCCGAAACCTTTTGCAGTTCCAGCCCCGATTGCTCTAAACAGCCAACGCTTTTCCTATTCTCTGCATTTCGCGACTGATATTGGTCTCGGAAATCTTCGCGTAACGGCGCGTCATGTTCGTGTTCGTATGGCCGAGTATCTTGGCGATGATGTCGATCGGCATGCCGTATTCGATGGCCAGCGTAGCGAAAGTATGCCGGGCACAATGCGTCGTCAAGTTCTTCTGAATGTTACACAGGTCGGCAATCTCTTTCAGATAGGCGTTCATCTTCTGATTACTCGGCACGGGCAACAACTTACCTTTGATTTGCAGTTCTGCATCATGTCCGTATTTGTTCAGCAATTCGATCGGATGGGGCAAGAGTGGTACGCGGCTCATCACCGCTGTCTTCTCCCTCGGTTTATGAATCCAAAGCATACCTTGCTCGTCGGTCGTGATATGCTCCTTGCGCAGATTGTCCGCATCTGTAAAGGCCAATCCGGTCAGGCAGCAAAAGACGAAGACATCCCGGATTCTGTCGAGCCGCTCGTTGGGTAGCGGTTTACGAATAAGCGTGTCGAGTTCCGATTTGGTCAACGGGACCTTGACATTCGTTTTGTCGACTTTCATCTTGTAGTACCGGAATGGATTCTTCTCGATCCACTCGTTACGGATAGCGTAGAGGATGAAGTTTTTCAGACAACACAACAGATTCACAGCGCCGTTGTTCTTACAACGGTGCGCTGTCTGGATAAACGTATTCAACCCATCGACATACTCGTAAGAGATCATATCCAACGGCAAATCCTCTTTCTTGTACTGCTCTTTTGTGTATTCGGTCATATACCGCAGTAGCCGGTGATACTTATTCGCAGTCAACTGCGTAATCCGTACGCCGACTTCTGCTTGTCGCTTGTCGCAATACTTGGAAAACTCCGTGAGGAACATCCGGGAACTCCCGGCAGCATGCTCCAACCGCTGTTTGATGGCGAAACAATTCGGCTCCTTGCCCTCTTTGATAAGGCTGTCGTAAGCGGCGAGGATATTGGCCCGAAAAGAAGCGATGATATCATTGATTCGCATCGATACGGCATCCCGCAACATGCAACGCTCCAACCGCTGATTCCAATGCGCCGGTTCGACCTGGCACTGTGTGTGGATCTCGGTAATCTGACCGGAAGTGGTGATGCGGGCATAAATGGGAGCCTTGCCCTTCTTGTTGACTTTGGTTTTCTTACAGAAGAAAACGACGGAGAAAGTGGTACGTCTGCACATGGCTACATGGGTTTAATAATTAAACGTTGCGTAGCATGGAATATATTGCGACGTAAAATAGTGCAAAACAAAGCAATACGGCTAAATCGTGACCTAATTTTCAAAACCCGGAAACAGGTCACGAATTGAGCCCGAAAAACCTGCTTTTCATTGCTTCGACCTTCACCGCCCAAAAGCGAAAAAAACCTTACATATCATTGATACATAAGGTTTTTTGCTTCTTATTGCCTGATTTCTCTCAAGCCCTCTGAGCGGAAAACGAGACTCGAACTCGCGACCCCAACCTTGGCAAGGTTGTGCTCTACCAACTGAGCTATTTCCGCATAGGTTATACGACCATTGGTTGCAAATGCGGAGCAAAGGTACATAATATTTCCGAAAATCCAAATATTTCTGAAATTATCCGTCGACTTTTTTAACGGACATCAAATAAAAAACAGGCGGAATAGAATTTTTCGCCTGTTTTTATGATTCCGAATCCGAAACTTTTCGAATTAACGGTAAATTTCGTTCAGCAGATGAGCCAACCGCAGGCCTCCCCGCAAAAATTGCTGCTCGATGATCGGTGCGTACTTATTTACATAATCGTAAGATACTTTCGTGCCTTCAGGTGTTTTTTCATACACCTCGTTACAAATCCGTTGTGTCTCAAGGAGCCAATCGGTCGGCGTACCTGCTTGAATTGTCTCGATATCTTGATTCCGGCGATCGATTTGTTGTTGCCATTCAGTATAACTCCATTTGTGAGCCGCCTCTACGATTCCGCTGTCCCAAATCGAATGCAGATTGGATGGCCGACCGAACAATACGACCGGACGATTATTACCACCCCGATCAGAAAGACGTCCTGTATGCATTGGACAGTGCATATCACCGACCAGATGCACCAGCATCTTCAGATTGAACTGCTCCTCTTCATGCGACAATCCGCCAGTTTTCAGCTTTTCGTAAATAGTCGTCACGGCAGTCAATACATCGCCTTTGGGATTGCGCGGCATGGTTTCAATAGTCTTGCCCTCATCGATATTTAGATAATGCCAAGTGCTGGTATAGGCGTATTCAGGCGTATGACTTGCATTGTCGAGCCAGTTGGCGTAGTAAACAATAGAGTGTCCATCGAGCACTTTGTCGATCTGTTTAGCCGCTTTAGGTGTTAAATGGCATTCGGCGATGTAAGCCGTTACATCATGTCCCTTCTGTCCCCATCCGAATGCCTGCATCGTTGCGAATAAGCAAACGAATAAGATGGATAAATTTCTGATTTTCATATTGGATTAGAGTTTTATTTGGTGTTTGGCTTTTACTGGTTCATCGTGGCGAGAAACTCTTCATTGCTCTCCGTGAGACCCATCTGTTTCTGGAGAAATTCCATTGCTTCGACCGGCGTCATGTCTGCCAGATATTTACGCAACACCCATGTACGGTTCATCACCTCGCGAGACAGCAGCAGATCTTCGCGGCGGGTGCCCGATGCAATGACATCCACAGCAGGGTAAACGCGTTTGTTGGCTAATTTACGGTCGAGTTGCAACTCCATGTTACCCGTCCCCTTGAACTCTTCGAAAATCACCTCGTCCATTTTCGAGCCAGTGTCGATCAGAGCTGTGGCGATGATGGTCAGCGAACCCTTTTCTTCCGTGTTGCGGGCTGCTCCGAAGAAACGTTTCGGTTTGTGGAGCGCGTTGGCATCCACACCACCCGAAAGCACCTTGCCAGATGCCGGTTGCACGGAGTTATAGGCACGGGCCAAACGGGTAATCGAGTCAAGGAAGATCACGACATCATGACCGCATTCAACCATTCGTTTCGCCTTGTCCAAAACCATTTCGGCCACTTTCACATGGCGGGACGCCTGTTCATCGAATGTAGAGGCGACGACCTCGGCTTTCGTGTTCCGCGCCATTTCGGTTACCTCCTCAGGGCGTTCGTCAATGAGCAGTACAATAATGTATACTTCGGGATGGTTGTCAGCAATCGCATTGATAATCGATTGCATCAACATGGTTTTACCGGTCTTAGGTTGGGCGACGATTAAGCCTCGCTGCCCTTTGCCGATGGGCGAAAACAGATCGACTATACGAGTCGCCATGTTGTTGTGTCCGTTGCCGGTGAGACAGAATTTCTCACTCGGGAAGAGCGGTGTCATGAACTCGAATTGCACACGGTCTCGGATGTACTCCGGTGCCAATCCGTTGATTTCGTTCACACGTACCAGCGGGAAGTATTTCTCCCCTTCTTTCGGCGGGCGAATGGCTCCGTTTACCGTGTCGCCGGGTTTCAGTCCGAACAGCTTGATCTGCGACGGCGAAACGTAAACATCATCGGGCGAATTGAGGTAATTATAGTCGGCCGAGCGGAGAAATCCGAATCCATCGGGCATGATTTCCAATACACCTTCGCCTTCGATTTCGCCAATGAAATCATCTTTCGTAATTACTTCATCGAAAGCTAATGGCGTGAAAAATTCCTGTTCATTGGAATCAGTATCCTGCGACAACTGAGGCTCGTCAAATATCTGCGGTTGTGGTGCGTGTTCTTGGGCAGCTTTCGGTTTGCGGCCACGGCGCTTTTTCGCCGGAATTCCTGTTATTTGTTCGTTCGGCGCAGCAGGGCTTTGTTCTGCTATTTCAACCGCCGGTTGCACAGCCTCTCGTTCATCGTTCACTACCTCCGATACAGCCGTGCGGGGGCGCCGTCCGCGTTTGCGGGGCGCTTGTTCTTCTGCGGCAGGCCCTGTCGGTGCTTCGGCTTCAGCCGTTCCACCTGCGATTTTGGCGATCAATTCGCGTTTTTTGACCATGATATTTTCGATGCCCAACGCCCGTGCGATTTCACGCAACTCCGCCAGACTTTTTCCATCGAGTGCTTCTAAATCCTGCATGCAACAATGTAGTATAAACTATTTCAAGTATGATTTTCAAAAACCGGACGGCCGTCCGGTCGGTTGGAATTCGATGCAAAGATAATGCATTATTTCGAATTACAAAATTTTGCTTGTTTTAACCATAAATCCTCTATATAGACAGCCGTTTGCAAAATGATGTTTGCAAACGGCTGTCTATCTCTGTAATGTACTCGGAGCGGGGATCGAACCCGCACGACCCTTGCAGGTCACAGGATTTTAAGTCCGGCGTGTCTACCTATTCCACCATCCGAGCGACCGCTTTTCAGTCAAAAAGCACAGCAAAAGTAGCAAAAAATCGTCAATCGACCAAATCCAGATGTCGGATGATGAGCTCGTCCTCGTCGGGTGCGAACCACCGGATTTCGGGATCACGCCGAAACCATGTCATCTGTCGCTTGGCATACCGGCGGGAGTTGCGTTTGATTCGTTCGATCGCTTCTTCGCGTGTCGTTCGCCCGTCAAAATAGTCGAACAGTTCGCGATAGCCTACTGTCTGCAATGAATTGAGTGCCCTATGTGGATAGAGAGTTCGGGCTTCGGCTTCCAGCCCAGCAGCCATCATGGCATCTACTCGGCGGTCGATACGTGCATAAAGTTCTTTGCGAGGTAATGTCAATCCAACTTTGACAATCTGAAAATTACGTTCTTTTTTTATTCCGGTTCGAAACTCGGAGAAAGGGCGGCCGGTCTGTAAGCACACCTCCATTCCACGAAGTACTCGTGCCGGATTGCATCGGTCGACGGTTTCATAATAAACGGGGTCGAGTTCGCGCAACTCTTCGGCCAATGCCGCAACCCCGTCTCGCCGCAATCGTTCGGTCAGCTCGGCACGTAAAGTTTCATCCGCATGGGGAAGATCGTCCATCCCCTCGCAAAGGGCGCGCACATAAAGACCCGAACCGCCCACAGCAATGACTTGCTCATGGTGCGCAAAAAGTTCCTGCAATCGCTTCAACGCTAAAACCTCGTACTGTCCACAACTCAAGTCGTCAGTGATATCATGCGATGCAATGAAGTGATGTTCTGCTGTTTGGAGCTGGTCGGTCGTAGGCTGTGCCGTGCCAATGGCCATACCACGATAGAATTGACGCGAATCGGTCGAAAGAATCGGTGCGCCATAATGCTGTGCAAGTCGGATGCTGAGGTCGGTTTTGCCACAACCGGTCGGACCAACGATAACCAACAACCGTTTAATATTCATCGTCGTAATTGTCGTCGCCTTCGAAATCGGTGAATTCGTCCATCATTTGGTCGAATATCGAATCATTCGAACCGACCTCCTGCCTATTTTTCGAAGGGTCGTATTGGTCGGGCACCTCGTCGCGAGCGAATATTTCACGTGGATAAACGCTGTTTGGTTCGGACTTGTAAACACCTGTCAATTCAAGATAATAGGCACGGTCACCGAACATATCGAAGAGGTAAATCAACCGGTCCCGAATATGATGCAGAATTTGACCGAGCGTCACATCTTCCATCAATCGGGGTTGCGTGTCACTCTCGCCGTCACCCATTTCCATCAATGTGAATTCCTGTTGTTTTTCCCACAAGTCGTCTGCCGTGAAAAAGGATGCCATGCAAGGCTCATATTCCAGCGTTTCGAGCAGAAAATTATGGAAATCGAGCAGCTTCATATCATACAATGCTTCGTAATCGCGGACGAAATTGTCGTTTTCGTCGCTCAACATCCGGAAACGGAAAACCATCGACATAGCTGTAAGTAATTTATTTGACTAAGATACGTCTTTTTTACGACTTTGATGTCTTTTTCGGCTATTTTTATGCCAGATCCGTCAGCCATGCCAGCACATCTCTGCCATCTGGCCAGTCTGTCAGCGAGGGAGATTGTGCCCGCCCGAAATCCGCAAGACGTGGATGCGACAAACAATCTGTCACAACACATTGGATTTCCCGATCGTGCTCCGTAAGCCATGTCTTCACCTCGTCTAAAGTTCGATATCGAGCAACGGCTAATTCGCTCAGTAATTTCGGAAAGTTCCGTTGTTCGACTGCTACTGCAATATCGAGGTCCTCAAATGGAATACCGTTCATTTGAAGCAACGCTTTCGTTTGGCGATAATTATTTTTATATTTGATGTTTATGTGCGGCATTTCGAGTTTTAAATCATATCCATCGGGGGCAAAGATCAGCGATACATTCCGACACCCCAATCCTGAATAGGCCCAAATATCATCGCTCAGTCCGTTCAACTGTTCCGTTGTTTCGTTGCCGGAAAGAATTGCGACCGATTGGCGGCTGCCCCGCAACAACATCGGAATGCCTGCATAATGTGCTCGAAAGTACCGCTCAGCATTATCGCTTCCGGTTGCTATAACGGCATCCACAGCCCCTGTTCCGTCATAACGGTCTACCGGCACCTCGGGCAAAAGCACGCGTAATTCATCGACGATATAATCCATCAAAACAGAATCCTTGGCCGATGGCTTGTAGACGCATCGATGGCCGCTGCACACGACACAAAGCAAATCGAAAAAGCCGACCGCCGGGATATTTCCGGCCATCACGGTTAAAATGCGGCGCGGTACTCTGACCGGAGTTGCATAAGTCGACAGCCATTGCCGAAGTGCTTCCGGCTGCAGCATCTCTGTCGCAATCGCCTGCAATGCACGGCACACTTCATCGGTGGAGAACCACTCGTTCGCCCGACACGCAACCGTAGCGACTTCGCGGGTCGCGGAAGTATTACCGAAAAGCCGCAACCGTTCGCCCAAAGCAGTAAAAAGTTCGATCATGCGTTCCATCGGCACAAAGATAGCGTTTTTTTGTGGCATGACTTTCGCCGGATAAGTACAAAATCATCAACCGTACCAACATGAAACGGAATTTGGACGATGCCTTGCTGCATCGACGCAGTTATTATGCATTAAGTGCAGAATCGCTCGTGAGCGATGCGCAAATCGAGAGTTGTTTGCGCTTTGCCATAAAGCATGTGCCCTCGGCCTACAATTCGCAATCGACGCGATTGGTCTTGCTGCTACGTGAACATCATACGGCACTTTGGCAGATGGTCGAGCGAGCATTGCAGGCGCGGGTTCCGGTCGAAGATTTTCCGCGCACAAAAGCGAAAATCGAAACCGCTTTCGCGTCGGGATACGGAACAATACTTTTTTACGAAGATATGGCTGTCGTTCGGGAATTGCAGCAGCGGTGGCCGCTCTATGCCGGTAATTTTCCGACGTGGGCCGAACATACATCGGCGATGCACCAGTTGGTCGTTTGGACGAAACTGGAGGATATGGGATTCGGAGCATCGTTGCAGCATTACAATCCGTTGATCGATAAAGAGGTACAGGAACAATGGAGCTTGTCTGATTCGTGGCGGTTGATTGCACAGATGCCGTTCGGCCTTCCCGCCGGAGAGCCTGGAGAAAAGACATTCCAACCGGTTGACAGTCGTATTAGGATATTCAAATAAGCTCCGACTATTTCTGAAAAAAAATCGTGCAGTAGTCGGTTTGTTTTTTCTCCTTTGTACATTTGGGAACGTTGGCCCTGCGCATACGAAAAGAGGAGAGAACTTTTATGTCCTCCCCTCTTCCTGAATGACTTTGGCTGTGACTATTTACCGAAGTAACGTTTATAAAGCCCCTCGAAGCCCTTGCCGTGGCGCGCTTCGTCCTTTGCCATCTCGTGTACGGTGTCGTGCACCGCGTCGAGATTCTGCTCCTTGGCCAAACGGGCCAGACGCATCTTGTCTTCGCAAGCGCCGCACTCGGCGTTCATCCGCTTGTAGAGGTTGGTCTTGGTATCCCAAACGACCTCGCCGATCAACTCAGCGAATTTCGAAGCGTGTTCCGCCTCCTCCCAGGCGTAACGCTTGTAAGCCTCGGCAATTTCGGGATAACCCTCGCGGTCGGCCTGACGGCTCATGGCCAAATACATGCCCACCTCGGTGCATTCGCCCATGAAGTGGTTCTGCAAACCCTCCCACAATTCGGGATTAGCCCCCTTGCCGTCGCCGATTTTGTGGACGGTAACGAAATCCAGATTGCCGTCCTGTTCGACGACCTCGACGAATTTATCTTTGCCTACCTTGCACATCGGGCACTGGTCGGGTGCCTCGGGTCCTTCGTGAATGTACCCGCATACGGTACAACGCCATTTCTTTGCCATAATCGTAAGTTTTGGTTTAGTGTTTTGTTTGCATTGCAAAGGTAACAAAATCTTCAAACCTCCGCACATTTCGGCGATTCTATTTGTTTATACCTCCATAAGCAAAACTTATTGTCAACTTGCACGGTCGATTACTTCTTCAATATAGGGTACGTCTGTCGAGTCCTTCACCAACACTCGTTTGGAGCGATCCAACAGATAAAGCGACGGAATCGCTCCGAGGTCGTAGAGGTCGTTTTTGCGAATTTTACAGCCTGCATCGTAGGCGTTTATCCACGTCGCTGGAATCTGTGAACGGTAATTGCGCCACTCTGTCAGATCCTCGTCGGGATAGAGCGCCAACACCTTCAACCGACCCCGTTCGATCATCTCTGTAAGCATGGGCGATGCCGTGATGGCTTCACGAATGTCGCGGCACATAGGGCATCCGGGGTTATTGATGAAAAGCAATACGTATTCCGCTTTCAGTCCGTAGAGCGAACCGGTCACACCGGAAGCCAACGTATAACGGAAATCATTCGCCGGTCGGCCGAGGCGGTTCTGCGAAGCCAGTTCCAGGTCGTAGGCCGGAGCGATACGTTCGTATTCATCATAGTAAGGACTGGCCAAAATCGATTGCAAAACAGGAATATAGAATTCATCATTCCGTAGCGGTGAATTGGGGCCGTGGAGAATCACCTCTCCCAGCCAAGCGAAGTAATCGTGCATCTGCCGCGACGAGGAGGCTCGCTGCATCAACGAATCTATCGGTGCTCCATCGGTAGGTTTCATCGAGAGCAACGAAATGTATCGGGCATAAGCCTGTACCATCTGTGCCGTATCGATTTCGGCAATGAAAAGTGTGTCCGCGAAATCGAATTTGTCCCAATAGTGCCAGCGCATCCATTCTGTTGTTTCCTCAGCTGTCAGCCGCGATGGCGGGATGGCTGGCAAGAAAACACGCGGCATGTGTGCCGGTTCCACAGTTGTATCGGGCTGTCGTTGCTGTCGACCGCCGCAAGCTACAACGAGACAAACAACACTGAAAAACAGAAGATGGCGCATGCAATCCATAGGTTGAATGAATTATTCGTGTACAAAGATACGTTTTTTCGGCAAGAATCATGCTTCGTTTACCAAAAAGCGGACTCCCCCGCTGTTCGGGATAATCCGCTCGGACAATCAAAACAGAACGGCCAGCGATCGTATGACGAATCGCCGAGCCGTTCTGTCGAAAATTCAACACTCCTCTTCGACGCCTTTGAATAGTGCGACGTCTTCGGTCGTGGAGTTCATCACATAAGTGTAGGCCTCGCCTATCTTGCCTTCGGCCAGCTTGCAGAATATACGTGCTGAAGCTACGTAATCCTCGCATTCGCCAGCCTCACGGGCCAATAGATAGGTAATGATGATGTGTCCGGCCGTTTCAACCAATCGACGGGCATGGAAATCCTTGAAGCCGCCGACTTCTTTTTCACCTGCTTCGACATGTGCGATCATTTCGGTGAATTTAGCCGTCAACTCTTTCAGTTTCGTAACGACGGGCTGCATGGCGGACGTGTATTCGGCAGCGGCGTAAGTCTCGATTTGCTCCATGAACGTGCCTTTCGTTACGGCGTTGATGGCCGCAACGACCTGCAACTGCGAAGTGCCTTCGTAGATATTCATAATGCGGGCATCGCGATAAAGTCGTTCGCAGGGATAGTCTTTCATGAAGCCCGACCCGCCGTGAATCTGAACCGCATCGTAAGCCAACTGATTGGCGTATTCCGACGAGAAGAGTTTCACCAGCGGCGTGAAGCCGTCGGCCAGCCGGTTGTAGAACTTCATTTCCTGACGCTCTTCGTTTTCGAGAGAACGCTCGTGCGAAATATGGGTATATTGCTTGTAAATCTCGACGAAACGGGTTGTTTCATAGAGCAATGCGCGAGCCCCCTGCAACTTAGCTTTCATGTTGGAAAGCATCTCCGATACGGCAGCGAATTGAATGATGGGCTTGCCGAACTGTTCGCGTTCGTGCGCGTATTTCAGGGCTTCTCGATAGGCAGCCTCGCAGGTGCCGACCGACTGCGCGCCGATACCCAAGCGGGCCGCGTTCATCAGCGACATTACGTATTTGATAAGCCCCATCTTGCGGTCGCCGACCAATTGGGCCGGAGCATTCGTGAAGACCAGTTCGCACGTGGGCGATCCCTTGATGCCGAGTTTATTCTCGATGCGGCGTACCTTGACCCCACCGTCGCGTTTATCATAGACAAGCATCGACAGACCACGGGCATCGGTCGTACCTTCTTCCGTACGGGCCAGTACGAGCGAAACGTCGCCGTCGCCGTTGGTGATGAAACGTTTTACTCCGTTCAGCAACCACGTCTGTTTCTCCTCCGACCACGTAGCTTTGAGCATCACGGCACCCAAATCCGAACCGGCATCCGGCTCCGTCAAGTCCATTGCGCAAGTCGCACCGGCCGAAACCAACGGCAGGTATTTCTGTTTCAATACCTCCGACGCGAACTCGTTCAGCGTCTCGGCGCAGTCCTGCAAGCCCCAGATATTCTCGAAGCTGGCATCGGCACGAGCCACCATTTCATTGGCCATGACGAAGCAAATCAACGGAAAGTTCAGACCGTCGTATTTACGCGGAAGGGTCAGGCCGCCCAGACCGGCGTCGACGATGGCCTTGAGGTTGCGCACCGTTCCCGAAGCGTATTCTACGTGGTCGTTCACCACGCGCGGGCCCTCGTGATCGACCTCCTCGGCATTTGGCGCGATGACGTCGCCGCACACCTCGCCCGTAATCTCTAACACGCGGCGATAGGAATCCATTGCATCCTCGAAATCCTGCGGCGCATGGTCGTAAAGGTCTTTCTCGGCGAATCCGCGTTCTTTCAGTTCCACGATTTTGCGCATCAGCGGATGCTGCAACTGGAACTGTAAATCTTTGTTATCTGAAAAGAAATTAGCCATTACTTCGAGTTTTGTTTGTAGTATTTAATCATCTTGGGAATCACCTCGTTCACGTCGCCCGTGATAGCGAAGTCGGCGATTTTGTTGATCGGCGCTTCGGGGTCGGTGTTGATCGAGATGACCATCGCCGACTGGTCCATGCCGGCCGTGTGCTGAATCTGTCCCGAGATACCGCAGGCGATATAGAGTTTCGGACGTACCGTGACACCGGTCTGCCCCACTTGGCGGGCATATTCCGTGAATCCGGCATCAACCGCAGCACGGCTCGCACCCACTTCGGCACCCAATACATCAGCCAGTTCATGCACCAACTTGAAGTTCTCTTTCGAGCCCATGCCGTAGCCGCCAGCCACGATGATACCGGCACCCTTGATATCGATTTTGCGTTCTTCGATTTGCCGCTCGATGATTTTTACCGCCAAATCGGTGTCTTTCACGTACTTTTTCCAGTCGATGGCTTTTTCCTCGCCGCCGGCGGGTTTCGCTGCCAGTTCTTTGCGCATCACGCCCTCGCGGACGGTCGCCATCTGCGGACGATGATCGGGATTGACGATCGTAGCAATGATGTTTCCGCCGAATGCCGGACGAATCTGATAAAGCAGATCGGTGTATTCCTTGCCGGTCTTGGCATCCTTGTGGTCACCGATTTCCAGTTGAGTACAATCGGCTGTCAGACCGCTGTGGAGTGCCGACGAAACGCGCGGTGCGAAATCGCGACCCACGCAGGTAGCGCCGAACAGAACGATTTGCGGTTTCTCTTCCTCGATCAATCCGCACATGACTGCCGTATGGGGCAATGTACGGAACGGTGCGAAAATGGCATCGTCGGCAACCCATACCGTATCGGCCCCGTATTTCGCCAGCTCCTTGCCGAGACCCTTGATTTCGTGACCAATGACGACGGCTTCGAGTTTCACTTTCAGCGTATCGGCCAATTCGCGGCCCTTGGTCAGCAATTCGAGACTCACGTCGGCGACCTTGTTGCCTTCGAGTTCGATATATACAAATATATTGTTCATCTTCTTCGTGCAGATTAGCCGAGCGTGTGGCTCGCGATAAGTTCAACCATCAGTGCTTCGATGTCGCTGTCTGCGGCGGTGAGTTTCTTGGCCTCCTTGGCTTGGAAAACCACGTTTTCGATCTTCTTGACCTTCGTTGGCGAACCTTGCAGACCCAGCTGCGTCGGGTCGGGATCGACCTCGGCGGCCGCCCATTCGACAATTTGCAACGCCGGTTTCGAAGCGACCCGCTTGGCTGCGGCCGATTCGGGGTCCGCGGCGATTTCCGACTTGGCCAAAGCGCATTTGTAGGTCATAACCCGTTTCGCATTGCGCGGACGACACTCGGCCGCCGAAGCATTGACCGTAATGACAACCGGCACGGGGCATTCGACCACTTCGGTGCCGTGCTCCAAACGGCGTTTCACAATCAACGTATTCGCTTTGATTTCCGTAATTTCTTCTGCATAGGTTACTTGCGGCAAACCCAGTTTTTCGGCCACCTGCGGGCCGACCTGCGCCGTATCTCCGTCGATGGCCTGACGGCCGGCGATGATAATATCGGGATTGATTTTTTTTAAAGCGCACGAAAGAGCGTAGGAGGTGGCCAGTGTATCGGAGCCGGCGAATTCACGCCCCGAGAGCAGATAACCGCCGTCGGCGCCGCGGAACATTGCATCACGGATAATATCTGCAGCGCGCTGCGGGCCCATAGTCAGAACGAGCACCGTCGCTCCGGCAACACGGTCTTTTAACGAAAATGCCGCCTCGAGCGCATTCAAATCCTCCGGATTGAAGATGGCCGGAAGCGCCGAACGATTGACCGTCCCTTCGGGGGTCATCGCGTCCTTGCCCACGTTGCGGGTATCGGGTACCTGCTTGGCCAGTACGACAATTTTAAGGTTTTCTTTCATAGTTCGTTATTTGGTTGTTGGTTTTTCGTTTTTACCGTTCGATGGTCTCGTCACGATCCGGACCTACCGAGATGATTTTGACCGGCACGCCCGTCTCCTGTTCGATGAAATCGACGTAACGTTTGAATGCTTCAGGGAACTCATCGTAACTGCGGCAGTCGCGCAGGTCGCACTTCCATCCTTCGAAATCCGTGTAGACCGGCTTTAATCCATCGATAACCGTATAAGGGAATTCCGTCGTACGTTGCCCGTCAATTTCGTAGGCTGTAGCAATGCGAATCGTATCGAAATCGTTCATTACATCGGATTTCATCATAATGAGTTGCGTGACGCCGTTAATCATGATTGAGTATTTCAGTGCTACCAAATCGAGCCAGCCGCACCGACGCTCTCGGCCGGTTACGGCCCCGAATTCGTGCCCGATACGCCGTAACTCGGCACCCGTTTCGTCGAACAGTTCCGTCGGGAACGGGCCGCTGCCGACACGGGTGCAATAGGCTTTGAAAATACCGTAGACTTCTCCGATGCGATTCGGTGCTATGCCCAACCCCGTGCAGACGCCGGCACAAACGGTATTCGAAGAGGTGACGAACGGATAGGAACCGAAATCGACGTCGAGTAGCGTTCCCTGCGCACCTTCGGCCAGAATACTGCGGCCTGCATTCAAGCAATCGTTCACGAAGTATTCGCTGTCGATGATTCGGAAACGTTTCAGATATTCCACAGCCTCGAACCACTGGTGTTCGAGGGCGGAAATATCATACGTGTAATTCAAGCTGCGCAGGATATTCTCGTGGCGCGCTTTGGCCTTGGCATAGATGGTCTTGAAATCGGGGCTCAACAAGTCGCCGACCCGCATGCCGTTGCGGCTGATTTTATCCGTGTAAGTGGGGCCGATGCCTTTCCCTGTGGTGCCGATTTTCGCACTGCCTTTGGCCGCTTCATAGGCGGCATCGAGCATGCGGTGCGTCGGAAGAATCAGATGGGCTTTTTTCGAGATGCAGAGTTGCTTGGTCAGATCATGACCGCTTTTGGCCAACTCTTCTGCTTCGGCACGGAACAAAATGGCGTCGAGCACCACGCCGTTGCCGATGATATTGGTTTTCCCGCCTTGGAAAATACCCGATGGGATGGAACGCAGGATATATTTTTCTCCGCCGAATTCCAATGTGTGACCGGCATTGGGACCGCCTTGAAATCGAGCTACGACCTCGTAACGAGGCGTCAACACGTCCACGACCTTTCCTTTGCCCTCGTCCCCCCATTGAAGGCCGAGTATCACGTCTGCTTTTTTCATCTGTCCGGTAGTGTTTTTGGATGCAAAAGACGTTTTTTGCATCCAAAGGTAAGCATTATTTGGGAAAAACCCAATACTCTTACCCGTTTTTCACCGGATTGCGAAAGCGTGTTTTTTACAGTGGTAGAGAGACGCAGAAAACGCCTCTATCCAATCAGATACTGATGTCGTCGTCCGCGTCGCCGCCATCATCGGACGATGAACCGCCGTCTTCCTGAATGTCGTCAGCGCCTTTCAGTTCGTCGTCGTAATAATCCTTTTCGTCCTCTTCTGCCGAGTTGTCATCGATCTTCACGTCGATTTTTACCAAATAGGCCACTTCATCCGTGTCGAACGGTACGGCATAGAAAAAATCGCCGTTGGGTTTGTCGACGCGCATCATGGCATCGGTGAAACCGTAAGGATATTTTTCTTTGAGCGCATCCTGCAACTCAGCGGTAAGATTGTGCAGGCTGGTAACGATATGCTTCTTCGTCCTATTGAGCTGTGTCATGGTTGTGTCCGAAATTTTCTGCAATTATACGCAAAATTTGTATATGCCATCGCATCCATAATTTTTTTTTGCATTTTTTTTGTTTTTGACTTTCATTCGCCGCAAAATATGTACCTTTACACACGTACAATAAATAATATAAGTGGGAACGACGGGTGGGCATGATTCGTCGGTCCTTTCGGAACGAAATGATACGCGAACGAATCGAAACGTTGCGCAAGCAACTGGAATACCATAACCATCGTTATTATGTCGACAATGCGCCCGAGATTTCCGATTTCGAGTTCGACACGCTCATGCGCGAACTGCAGGAGTTGGAAAAGGCACATCCCGAATTCGCCGACCCTAATTCGCCCTCGGCACGCGTGGGCAGCGACCTGACAGCTGAGTTCCATACAGTGAAGCACCGGTTTCCGATGCTTTCGTTGGGTAACACTTATTCATTGGACGAGTTGCACGAGTTTATCGACCGCATCGAGCGGGAAGCCGGCCCGACAGAGTACGTCTGCGAACTCAAATTCGACGGCACAGCCATTTCACTTACCTACGAACATGGGCGGTTGTTACGAGCGGTTACGCGCGGCGATGGTACGCAGGGGGACGACGTGACGAACAACATCCGCACCGTGCGTTCGGTGCCGCTCCGGTTGCAGGGCGACGGATGGCCCGACTATTTCGAAATCCGAGGCGAGATTCTAATGCCCTACGCCTCGTTCGATCGGCTCAATGCCGAACGCGAAGCCGCAGGCGACCCGCTGTTCGCCAATCCGCGCAACGCTGCTGCCGGTACGCTCAAGCAACAATCGTCTGCCGTCGTTGCCCGCCGTGGATTGGATTGTTCGCTTTACCAATTGGCAGGCGAGGACCTGCCGTTCGAGTCGCATTGGGAAAGTCTCGAAAAAGCCCGTCAATGGGGATTCAAAATCTCGGGACATATCCGCATCTGCCACAACATCGAGGAAATCGATGCGTTCATCCATCATTGGGACGCGGCTCGTCGTGAATTGCCGTTTCCGACCGACGGAGCAGTCGTCAAGGTCAATGATTTCGCTGTACGACGGAGGTTGGGCTTCACCGCCAAAGCGCCGAAATGGGCTGTCGCCTATAAATTCAAGGCCGAGCAGGCGTTGACCCGCCTTGTGAGCGTTGATTTTCAGGTGGGGAGAACGGGAGCCATCACCCCCGTAGCCAATCTTGAACCGGTTTTGTTGGCCGGAACGACGGTGAAGCGCGCAACGCTGCACAATGCCGAGCAGATGGCCTTGCTCGACATTCGTCCGGGCGACATGGTTTATGTGGAGAAAGGCGGCGAAATCATTCCGAAAATCACGGGCGTTGAGTTGGCGCAGCGTCCGGCCGACAGTGAACCGTTTAGATACATCACCGTCTGCCCCGAATGC
This sequence comes from Alistipes sp., assembly GCA_003979135.1. GTDB lineage: Bacteria > Bacteroidota > Bacteroidia > Bacteroidales > Rikenellaceae > Alistipes. Next base: position 37,710 of record RYWP01000002.1, on the reverse strand, counting down.
GGCACGCCGCTGGTGCGCTACGAAGGCGAAGCCAAACACTATTGTCCCAACCAAAGCGGCTGCCGTCCGCAGATTCTCGGCCGCATCATTCATTTTATCCGTCGCAAGGCGATGAATATCGAGGGTTTGGGCGAGGAGACCGTGGAACTGCTCTACGAAAACGGATTGGTGCACGATATATCCGACCTTTATGATTTGCAAGCGCCGCAATTAGCCTGCCTGCCCCGTTTGGGCGAAAAGTCGGCCGAAAACATCATCCGTTCTATCCGTCAATCGGTCGAAGTGCCATTCAGTCGAGTCTTGTTCGGGTTGGGCATTCGCTTCGTCGGCGAAGCAACGGCCAAATACATGGCGGAACACTTTCGGTCGCTGGATGCCGTGATGAAGGCTTCGCGCGAGGAGCTGGTCGAGGCCGAAGAAGTCGGTGCGAAGATTGCCGACGGTATCCTCGAATATTTTACCGATGCGGAAAATCTGCGCATCATCGAACGACTACGCCAAGCCGGACTGAAGTTCGAAGCCGAAGAACGCGAACGGGCTTCGGATACGCTGGACAGCAAAAGTTTCGTTATTTCGGGACGATTTCTGAATCATAGCCGCGATGAACTGAAAAATCTGATCGAATTGCATGGCGGACGAAATCTGGCCGCCGTATCGGGCAATGTCGATTACCTTGTTGCGGGAGAGAATATGGGTCCCGCCAAATTGAAAAAGGCAGAAAAACTGGGTGTCCGCATCATTTCGGAATCGGATTTCGAAGCGATGCTCGGCAATGATGGTCGTATACCGACTCCCGCTGCCGAGCCGGTTGAAAAAACGGAACAACCAACGATTCCCGAACAGGGCACACTTTTTTAAGAAACAAACGATTGCACTATGCTACGACACAAACTTTCCGGCGTAGGGGCCGCCATGATTACCCCATTCACTTCTGACGGGCAGGTGGATTACGATGCACTCGCCCGTATGATCGACTATGTTATCGACGGCGGCGCGGATTACATCGTTGCACTCGGCACGACGGCCGAGACTCCGACTCTCTACCTGCACGAACGGGCCGTTATTGCGATGTTCATCACGAATCACATCGCGCGCCGTGTGCCGTTGGTCATCGGGGTCGGAGGCAATTCGACCTCCGAGGTGCTCGATCAGTTGCGCGAGTTCGACCTGCGCGGAGCCGATGCCATTCTGAGCGTAACACCCTACTACAACAAACCGTCGCAGGAGGGCTTGTATCAGCATTTTCGCACCGTTTCGGAGCATTCACCGCTCCCCATCATCCTCTATAATATCCCAGGACGTTCGGGCGTAAACATGACAGCCGAAACAACGCTGCACATCGCCCGTGATTTCGACAATGTCATTGGCATCAAAGAGGCTTCGGGCGACATCGAGCAGATGCAACACATCATCGACGGCCGCCCCGACGGATTTTTGGTGCTTTCGGGCGATGACGGCATCGCTATTGACCTGATGCGGTGCGGTGGCGACGGCGTGATTTCCGTTGCGGTCAACGCCTTTCCCCACTGCTTCATGCGGGCGCTCAATCATGCTAAATCCGGTGATTTTGACCGTGCGGAGCAGGAATTCGTACCGCTCGCAGAAGCCGTCAAGGCTCTTTTTACCGAGGGCAATCCGGTCGGCGTGAAATGCGCGCTGTCGATAATGGGCATCATCAGCGACCGGATGCGCCTGCCGCTTGTTGCAGGTTCGGATGCGCTGCGCGAAAAGTTCCGAAAATTAATCGCCGAATACGATTTGTGCTGATCGGTACGTTCTACACAAAAACGCACGAATGAACAGACTGCTGCTTACATTTTTGTTGATGCCGATGTTGGCTGTGGCGAAAGTTCCCGACGAGGAAGATATTCTCGGTCGGACGATGAACACCGGATCACCTTATTATTATACGTCGCTGCGGTTGCGCTACGATATGGGCGATTCGACGCTGACCGATGAAGATTACCATTATCTCTATTACGGCTATGCCTATCAAGAGGCTTACAAACCGTTGGAAGCGAATCCGTATGTCGACCGCGTGTTGATGTTGGCAGCAGCGCTCAATCCCGATATGCCCGAGCGTGAAACGCTCGAAGAAATCGTATCGGTCGGTCGGGATGCGCTGAAAAAAGATCCGTTCAGCCCGAAACTGCTCAATCTGATGGCATTCGCCTACGGCGCATTGGGCGATAAAGAGCAAGAACGCGCCTATTCCGACCGAATGAACGGTGTAATGCGGGCTATCCTCGCCTCGGGTGACGGATTGTCGCAATCGTCGCCGCGGCATATTTTGCTGTTCGATCATGCGCTTGACGTACTGGCCGCCGAGGGATTCTCCTGTGGCAAAAGCCGCATTGTCAGCCGTTCGGTCGAGTTCGTGCCGCTGGCTGTGTCCTACGTCGTGGAGGGTAAAAAACGCAAAGGATTCTATTTTGATTTCAGTCGGGTTTACTGGAACAAGCCCGAAGGTTACACCTATAAAAGAGACCGTACATGGCAATTCAACAACCTCAAACCCCGCGTATACAAATGATGTTACGCCAGCTATGTGGCATACTGCTCGCCGTATTCGTTTTCGTCGCATGTAGCAAGGATGATGTACCAGAACCGGTCGTTCCGGTGAGCCATACCATGTTGCTTTACATGCCGGGGCAGTCATTGTTGCGATTTTATGAAAAAAATATTCAAGGCATCGAACAAGCGGTCGAATCCGGAGCATTGAAGAACGGCGGGCGCATAATAGTTTGCTATCAGCCAAAAGCGTACGATCAAGCTACCTTGTTCGAAATCGTCTACGATGCACGGCAGCGGAAATGCGTGCGCAAAGAATTGAAAATATACGAGAATTTCCATGCCGACGAGACCGCATCGGTGCAGGAAATGTTTGCAGATATGCAGCTTTTGGCTCCGGCCGATAGCTATGGATTGGCAATCGGCTGCCACGGATTCGGGTGGATTCCGAAAGATGCGCCATTGCCCCAAGGACGGTACGTGCCGGAGCGACCGCTCCCCGGAGCATTGATTACCCGCAGCACGCGGTTTTTCGGAGATTCGGGCCATCTTATGGACATCGCCCAGTTGGCTGATGCGGTCGCCGGACTCTCCTACCGGTTCGATTATCTGATTTTCGACGGTTGCTTCATGTCCAACATCGAAACGCTTTACGACCTGCGTCATTCATTCGATTACATCATCTCGTCGCCTTGCGAAATCATGGGCGCAGGATTTCCCTATGCACGGACGATTCCGTATCTGTTCGTCTCCGATGGCCCCGATTTGGCTGCCGTTTGTCACGCATTTTGGTATTTCTATGATTCCGATTGGGATACCGTCGCCAACAATGCGCGTTCCGGCTGCATTTCATTGACCGTCACGAATGAATTGGAAGCCTTGGCAGTGACCGTGGCCGAAATCCAAGTCGGAGCCAAACGGGAATACAATGTTAACGACCTGCAATATTACGAAGGAATGTCATCCCATATTTTTTACGATTTGGGAGACTATCTGCGGGCAATCTGCGCGGATGATACGCTCTATGCCCGTTTCGAGGAGCAGTTGAACCGAACCTTTCCGGCAGAAAGCAGACTCAACACACCCTCGTTCTACTCGGTATACAATCATCGGATGACTCCGATAAAGCATTATTCGGGTGTTACGACCACTGAACCGTCACGGCAATATGCCGACCTGCATAAAAAGACGGCATGGTATCGAAGAACGCATGCTGCCGATTGAGCGACGAAAAAAGCCCGACTATTGAAGTCGGGCTTTTTATTTCAGATGTATTTCGCGATTTCAGCAAGTTCTTCATCCGTGAAATCGGGATTCTGCAAGGCGTGCAGGTTGTCCGCAATCTGTTCGACGGAACTGGCTCCGATGATGACCGATGTCACTCGTTCGTCACGCAGCAGCCATGCCAATGCCATTTCGGCAAGCGTCTGCCCGCGCCGCTGGGCCAAATCATTGAGCCCACGGATGCGCATCAACATTTCGTTGGTCAACGATTCTTTGCGCAAGAATCCGTTATGAGACATGCGCGAACCCTCGGGAATACCGTTCAGATAGCGGTTCGTCAGCAGTCCCTGCGCCAAAGGTGAAAAGGCAACGAACCCAGAACCGGCCTCCACCGCGAGTGGCAGGACGCCCAAAGTGTCGGGCTCCCGATTGAAGAGATTGTATCGGTCTTGGAACAACAGACACGGGACATCCCGCTCGGCCAAATAACGGAATGCAAACCGCGCCGCTTCAATCGGATAACGTGAAATGCCGACATAAAGCGCCTTCCCCCGCCGAACAATGTCGACCAACGCCTGCAATGTCTCCTCCAACGGGGTCGCCGGGTCATAACGATGCGTGTAGAAGACATCGACGTAATCGAGTTTCATACGGCGTAGACTTTGGTCGAGGCTGGAAGTCAGATGTTTCCGCGAACCCCAGTTCCCGTATGGCCCCGGCCACATATCGTACCCAGCTTTGGTCGCAATGAACATTTCGTCGCGGTAGGGACGGAACGAGCGGTCCATCAATCGGCCGAAGTTTTCCTCGGCCGTGCCGTAAGCGGGCCCGTAGTTGTTCGCTAAATCAAAATGGACGATACCGTGGTCGAAAGCGTAATGGGCCATCCGCCGGATGTTCGAAAGGGGACTTTCGCTGCCGAAGTTGTGCCACATGCCTAACGAAAAGGCAGGCAACAGGACACCACTGCGTCCGGCACGCCGATAAGGTATGGCATCGTAGCGTGCGGCGTCGGCTTGATAGAGAGGTTCCGTCATGAGGATACGTTTTTATTCGTATTGTCCGGACTTGAGCCGCTGCACCTCCTCATCGGTAAGGAATCGCCAAGCGCCACGTTTCAGATTTTTCTTCGTCAGACCGGCATAATAAACACGGTCGAGTTTCTTTACCTCATAACCGAGGAACTCGAAGATTCGGCGTACGATGCGGTTTCGACCCGAGTGGATTTCGATGCCGATCTCCTGTTTCTTGTCTTTGACGTAGGCGATTTCATCGGCATGGATTTCGCCGTCCTCCAGCGTAATGCCTTCGGCAATGCGATCCATGTCGGCGCGCGTCAACGGCTTGTCGAGCGTCACTTGATAGATCTTTTTTTTCTGGTAGGTCGGATGGGTCAGTTGTTTGGTCATGTCGCCGTCATTGGTGAACAGCAACAAACCGAGACTGTTCTTATCCAAACGTCCGACCGGATAGATTCGTTCGGCACAAGCACCCTTGACTAAATCCATCACCGTTTTCGTAGCATGGGGGTCGTCGAGCGATGTGACGTAGCCTTTGGGCTTGTTCAGCACCAAATAGACTTTCTTTTCGCCTTGTACGCGCGTATCGTTGAATCGCACTTCGTCGGTCGGCATCACTTTGGTGCCCAATTCGGTCACGACCTTGCCGTTGACAGACACCACACCGGCCACGATGAAATCGTCCGCCTCACGGCGCGAGCAAACGCCCGATTGGGCGATGAAACGATTCAAACGAATCGCCCCCGTTTGTTTATCGGGATTGTATTTCGGATAAGATGCAGGTTGTTCCTCGCGCTTCTTGAATCCGGAGTTCGTCGGTTTGCCGAATTTGTTACCGTATTTTTTCGGGCCGCGGTTGTCAAGTCGTTTTTCGAATTTGCGAGGAGCGTGATTCCCGTCCGTACGGTCGTTGTTGAAGTTACGATCTCCATCGGTTCGATTGTTCCGGTTGTATCCGCCGCCGTAGGATGGTTTATTGCCGAAAGAACGGGATGGACGGGGGCGTTCTTCATAGGAACGCTGTTCGCCGCGTTCGGGCCGGTCATTGCGATAACCGTGCGGTTTTTCACCGTAGTTCGAACGCTCGCCGTAAGTGCGTTTCGAATGTTCGCCATATGCGGGACGGTCTCCGAACGATCGACGAGGTTTTTCATCGAATGCCGGACGGTTGTCGCGTGTGAAGTTGGGATTGAACGAGTTGCGTTTGTACTCGCGGTGTTGTTCCGCAGGAGCAGCCTCGCGCTGCTGACGCGGACGACGTTCGACACGTTCGGTCGTGGCGGTTACGGTACGGGTTCGTTTGTCCCGTCCGAACCGAGAGAGAGCAGCGGTCGAGTCGTTTTTAGAATCTTTCATTGTCTATTTGGAATTATGACCAGCAAAGGTAATTCAATTTTCCGGATTCCAACACTTTGTGTGCCCTAATTCGCGGATTGCGGCCGTTTTTTCCGTTCATGCCATCATCGGGACGCTTCGGGATATGAGGACTGGAATTATTCCCCGCGATATTTTTTATTGTTCGCGTATTTTGTTACCTTTGCATAAATATAACAACGTCACCAAATAAATTTATCGAACGATATGAAAACCAATTATGAAATCCGCTATGCCGCGCATCCCGAAGACGCTAAGCATTACGACACGGCTCGTCTGCGTCGCGATTTTCTGATCGAAAAAGTGTTCGCGGCCGACGAGGTGAACATGGTTTATTCGATGTACGATCGTATGATCGTCGGCGGAGCTATGCCTGTCAATGAAAAACTCAAACTGGAGGCCATCGATCCGTTGAAAGCGCCTTATTTCCTGACCCGTCGCGAGATAGGTATTTTCAATGTCGGCGGTGCAAGTATCGTAAAAGCGGGCGATGCCACGTTCGAGCTCGGCTATAAAGAAGCGCTCTACCTCGGCTGCGGCGACCGCGAAGTAACGTTCGAAAGCAAGGATGCCGAACATCCCGCGAAGTTCTACTTCAACTCGACGACGGCCCATTGCAACTATCCCGACAAAAAAGTCACCAAATCCGAAGCCGTCGTCGCTCACATGGGTTCGCTGGAGGGATCGAACGACCGCAATATCAACAAGATGATTGTCAATCAGGTCCTGCCGACCTGCCAGTTGCAGATGGGTATGACCGAATTGCTTCCGGGCAGCGTCTGGAATACGATGCCGGCGCACGTGCATTCGCGTCGCATGGAGGCTTATTTCTATTTCGAAGTTCCCGAAGAACACGCTGTATGCCACTTGATGGGTGAAGTTGACGAAACACGCCACATCTGGATGAAGAACGACCAAGCCGTGCTTTCGCCCGAATGGTCGATTCACAGCGCAGCCGCAACGCATAACTATACATTCATCTGGGGTATGGGTGGCGAGAACCTCGACTACGGAGACCAAGATTTCTCGAAAATCACGGATTTGAAATAATCAGTAACCAAATAACACGAAAACAGTAAGATGGTAAACTTTTCATTGGAAGGTAAGGTGGCCCTCGTAACGGGTGCATCCTACGGTATCGGTTTCGCTTTGGCGTCGGCATTCGCTCGTCAGGGTGCGAAGATCGTCTTCAACGACATCAAACAGGAGCTCGTAGACAAGGGCCTTGCAGCTTATAAGGCCGAAGGTATCGAAGCCAAGGGTTATGTATGCGACGTGACGAACGAGGAGCAAGTGAACGAGATGGTCGCGAAAATAGAGAAAGAAGTAGGTGTGATTGACATTCTGGTAAATAACGCCGGTATCATCAAGCGCATCCCGATGACCGAGATGACCGCCGCCGAATTCCGTCAGGTAATCGATGTCGATCTGAACGCACCGTTCATCGTTGCAAAGGCCGTCATTCCGTCGATGATTAAGAAAGGACACGGCAAAATCATCAACATCTGCTCGATGATGTCGGAATTGGGACGTGAGACGGTATCGGCTTACGCCGCTGCGAAAGGTGGTCTGAAGATGCTGACCCGGAACATCGCATCGGAGTACGGCGAATACAACATCCAGTGCAACGGCATCGGTCCGGGCTACATCGCTACGCCGCAAACGGCACCGTTGCGCGAGAAACAGCCCGATGGCTCACGTCATCCGTTCGACGCATTCATCGTTGCAAAAACGCCCGCCGCGCGTTGGGGTACGCCCGAAGATCTGATGGGTCCTGCCGTATTCTTGGCTTCGGATGCTTCGAACTTCGTCAACGGCCATGTACTCTATGTCGATGGCGGTATTCTGGCCTACATCGGCAAACAACCGAAATAATCGGGATCTTTCCCGTTTCGGGAAATACATCAAAGGGATGGTTGCCGTATGGCAATCGTCCCTTTGATTTGTTGTTGTCTTTGGACCTTCCCATACCATCTTCGATAAAACACGATTGGGCGGATAATCCCCGAACGGTGAAACGGGTTGTCGCACGAATAAAAAAGTTGTTTTTGTGTTCGGGTTATTTGTATCTTTGCCTCGAAAACTGCTGTCCATGAAGATAAACCGCGAAATATTGCGCTTGGCATTGCCGAACATCGTGTCGAATATCACCGTACCATTGATGGGGCTCGCCTCGACCGCTATTGCAGGTCATTGGGGAGCGGATTCGACCAAGACCATCGGTGCGTTGGCTATCGGCGTATCGATCTTCAATTTCATCTATTGGAATTGTTCGTTCGTGCGTATGGGCACCAGCGGATTGACAGCGCAGGCTTTCGGAGCCGGAAATTTTCGAGAATGCACCAATATGCTGGTACGTGCATTGGTCGTATCGGTCGTGATAGGTGTGTTGATGGTTCTGCTCCAATATCCGGTCGGCGAGGCTGCTCTGTGGGTGATGCACGGTGACGAAATGACACGGGCTTATTACTATGCGCGTATCTGGGCCGTTCCGGCCGGCATCCTGCTGTTCGGCTTCAACGGATGGTTCACGGGAATGCAGAATGCCGTAATCCCGATGTGTACGGCCATAACGGTCAACATCATCCATGTAGCGTGCAGTCTGTGGTTCGCTTTCGGGCTCGACCTCGGAATCGTCGGTATCGCCTATGCGTCGGTGTTAGCCCAATGGATGGGTGTCGCGCTTGCACTCGGGCTGTTGCTTTGGAAATTCCGCCGCATTCTAACGCCGGTCATATGGTCGGAGATACTCGACTGGCGGCCGCTCAAGACCTTTTTCACGATCAATCGCGATATCATTCTCCGAACATTCTGCATCGTTGCTGTCTATACCTTTTTTACGGGTTCTTCCGCACGGATGGATGACCCTACCCTACTGGCGGTCAATACGCTTTTACTGGAACTCTTCACGCTCTTTTCCTACATGAACGACGGCCTTGCCTATGCCGCTGAAGCTCTCACAGGTCGTTTTATCGGTGCTTGCAATGCGGGTGCTCTGCGGAAAAGCATACGAGGATGTCTCTTTTGGGGTATGGGCGTCTCGATCGTCTTCGTTGGTGTATATCTCGTATGGTGGCAGGGACTGCTCGGGTTATTCGTCAGCGACACAGAAAATGCAACACATATTATCGGCATGGCCGGGCGGTATATCATTTGGATTATTCTGATACCGTTGGCTTGCACGATGCCGTTCATCATGGACGGTATCATGGTCGGAGCGACCGAAACACGCATCATGCGCAATTCGATGTTTCTGGCTACGGCTGCCTATTTCGCCATCTATTACGAATTTTATCGATTCATCGGTAACAATGCGCTGTGGCTGGCCTTTACGCTTTTCATGTTCCTGCGCGGTGTGATGCAATATTATCTCTCCGACCGACTGCGCACGATTTACGACAAAGTGTACTAACGAATTTTGCTGAAAGAGAAAGCCTCTGCCTTTGCGGCAGAGGCTTTCTCTTTTCGAGACATCCCGAGTTTTCAAACGTCTATTTCGTCACATGGAACCAGTCGATATCCATCCAGCCGCCGTCATTCTTCTTGATTTCGGACGTTGCGAAGTAGCCGATCTTGGCACCGATCCACTGCCCCTCACGACCGACGAACGGTCGGCCGATGTCGGTGAACTTCTTGCCGTTCAGACTGTATGAGAATTGTCCATGCATCTGCGGCACGTTCTTGTCGTCCATCTTCCAAGCAATGCGGCAGCGTAACCAAACCGGCCCACCCGTGAACGGAACCGTCGCGTTGACCTGCTCGGGCTTTCCTTTATCCGCCTGAACGCAATCGGCCTGCACGAGCGTCAACTTGCCGTCCCGGAATTCTACTCCGACCAAAGCGTAATCCTTGCCCATCATCACCAATCCGCCACGATCGCCCTCATAGGCCTCTCGGAAATCGATCTTCGTCGTGTAAGTACAGTCGGGCGCCGTCACTTTTTGCAACAGTAAATTCGGTGTATCCCACAAATTCTTCCAACCCTCGGGATTACGCAGGCAATACATACGCAATTCGCCGTCGGTCGGATTGGTGAAGTACCAGCCCGTTTGCGGATTGGCGTGCCACTGCCATTGCAGCCCCAACGTGCGACTGGCGAACTCGTCGTTCTCGACCGGTGTTTTTACTGTACTTTTTACGTACGAAGCCGGTTTCTGCCATTGTTCCACCGGTTCTCCGATACCGTCGTTGTTACGGTCTATGCCGATGATACACCAGTCATCCGGCAGCCACGTCATCGGTTGCAGATGGAGAATACGGCCATAGGCATAACGGTCATCGAAATGAATGAACCACGCATTGCCTTCGACATCCTCGACCCAACCGCCTTGATGCGGCCCCGGGACCGAACTGTCACCCTGATGCAATACCTTGCGGCATTCATACGGTCCCCACGGCGATTTCGACCGCAGGACGATTTGCCATCCGGGTTTCACACCGCCCGCCGGAGCGAAAACATAGTAATAGCCGTTCCGTTTGTAGAATTTCGGACCCTCGACCGTCGGATGTGCATCGTGACCGTCGAAAATCAACACATCTTCGCCGATGAGTTCCGTTCCGTCGGGCGTCATCTCCGATACACTCAACACGCTTTTAAATCCGGCACGTGAACCGGCCCATCCATGTACCAAATAAGCTCGACCGTCCTCGTCCCACAGCGGGCAGGTGTCGATGATGCCTTTGGCAGCCTTGACCAATACGGGTTTCGACCAGGCGCCGCGCGGATCTTGCGTACGCACCATGTAGATGCCGCGGTCGGGGTCGCCCCAATAGATATAATACCAACCGTCGTGGAAACGGATTGCCGGAGCCCACACGCCATTGCCGTGCGATGCGGCATCGAAATCCGTGTCGTACATGCGCGGCAGCGCATAATTGACGAGTTCCCAGTTAACAAGGTCGGTCGAATGCAGCACGGGCAAACCGGGCACACAATTGAACGACGAAGCCGTCATCCAATAATCGTCGCCCGTGCGGATGACATCGGGGTCGGAATAATCGGCAAAGACGATCGGGTTCTTATACTTTCCATTGCCGAGATCAGGCGTCCAGACAGCCTGCGCCGAAGCGTAAGTTGTTAGAAACAATAGACTGGCGAATAAAATCTTTTTCATACGTTTTTCAAGTTAGGTTGTAGGAGTTTGAGTAGCGCAGATTTCTGCACGACCGTAAGCATCGGGACGGTCGAGTAATGCCCGCAGATATTCGTTTGCAAGCGGAGTCCAATCGTCATGGAACTGCTCCGAGCCGGTCTTTTTGGCGAAAATTTTCGCGTCGGTGTATTCGGCAGCTTCGTCGTCCGTCAATTCGTACGACCACGGCACACGACCGCTTCGGTCGGCGCCAGTGCCCGTACAACGCCATTCGGCATAGAACGACGTTTTTTCGCGGGCAGGGTCGCGCCAGTTGTGCCATCCTTCGGGGCGAATCGAGGCCGGAAGTTCACAACGCATCCAAACGGTGCGAGCAGTCGATTTCCACGGGCGTCCGAGATAGAGTTTTGTCACCTGCGGGTCGGTCGTGACACGGCAATCGCGGAACACATACCCGTACTTGTTGCGTTCGGTGGTCGATGCTGCCGTGATGAAACTGTCCGACTTGGCGTGGATATGGCAATCGTCGAAAACGACAATCGACGGGCCGAAAATGAAATCGGTCGTACCCTCGATGTAGCTGTGCGTCACCCAAATTCGCGCGACGTAGTTTTTCGGAAAGAACGTATCCTGATCGCCCTCCAACCGGCAACGGTCGATCCAGATGCGGTCGCCCCGCGTTTCGAGAGCTACAGCCTGCCCCACCCGGCCGGCATCGTTGGCAATAGTCAGATTCTGCAAAAATACATCATCGGCCTGCACCGAAAAGGTATAGCAATCGTAGGTCGTCATTTCGTAGCCGTCGACCACCTTGCCGGAATAATCGTTCCAGACGACACGCACCGATTCGGGCGTTTCCCCCATACCGACAATAGCAACCTTGTCCTTATAGACGTCGAGTGTCAGTTTTTCGCGATAGATACCCGGACGAATTTGTACCGTACGCCATTCGGCCGATTTGGACGGCAACGCATCGAAACAAGCCTGAATGGTTTCGAAATCGCCCGCTCCGTTGCAATCGACTACATACATGCGGCCTTGAGCGACCGAATGCCCGAACACCAAACAAACCAAAAGAATCGTCGCAAACAATCGTTTCATGATTTCCTCCGGATTTAGAGCGTGACGCCGGTTTTGAAAATAGCAATCTCTTTGAACCCCGTTTGCTCGTGTTTCAGATGCTCGCCATCGGCCGTGGCGAGCACTTTCTCGATGAAACGGTCGAGCACAGCCTGCGGTTCCTCGTCTTCGACAAGCGAGCCGGCATTGAAGTCGATCCAGTTGGATTTGAATTTCGACAACTGTGTGTTGGTCGAAATCTTCATCGTCGGCACAAACGAACCGAACGGCGTGCCGCGGCCCGTGGTGAACAACACCAACTGACAACCCGACAAGGCCAACGCCGACGCAGCAACAAGGTCGTTGCCGGGGGCCTGCAAAAGGTTAAGCCCTTGCTTGACGATCGGTTGTGCATATTTCAACACATCGACGACTTGCTGGGCACCGCCTTTCTGTACGCAGCCCAACGATTTCTCCTCCAGCGTCGTAATACCGCCTTTCTTGTTACCGGGCGACGGATTTTCGTAAATCGGCTGGTCGTATTTGCGGAAATAGCCCTTGAAATCGTTGATGAGACAAACCGTTTGATCGAATACCTTGCGGTCGGTAGCGCGATCCATCAGAATCGTTTCGGCACCGAACATCTCGGGAACCTCGGTCAGGACAGTCGTACCGCCCTGTGCAATCAACCAGTCGGAGAAAAGACCGGCCAACGGATTGGCTGTGATGCCCGAAAATCCGTCTGAACCGCCGCATTTCAAACCGACGCGCAGATAGGATAACGGCAACGGCTGCCGTTTGTCCTGCTTCGTTTTCTCGACCAAATCACGGCAAATCTCGAATCCGACCTCGATTTCATCCTCGACCTCTTGGGCAATCAGAAATTTCACACGCTCGTCGTCCCATTCGCCGATAACCTCTTTGAGTGCCGAAACTTGGTTGTTTTCGCATCCGAGACCCAATACCAACACAGCGCCTGCATTGGGATGCTTAATCAGAGCAGCCAACGCTTTTTGTGTGTTTGCATGGTCATCGCCCAGCTGAGAACATCCGTAATTATGCGTGTAGACGCGCACATCGTCGAGATGCGAGCAATCGCATTCGGCTTTCACGCGAGCAGCAATTGCCTGTGCCTGTCCGTTGACGCATCCGACCGACGGTACGATCCACAACTCATTGCGGATACCCATCGTATCGTTCTTACGCAGATAGCCCATCACCTTGCGGTCGGTTTTAGTGACAGGAATGTCGTAGACTTTGGGCGAATAGGTGTATTCCAAATCGTCACGCAGATTGGTTTTCAGATTGTGCGAATGAATCCACCCGCCCTGCGGAATGGCAGTCGTGGCATGGCCGATGGGATAACCGTACTTGATGACGTTTTCACCCTCGGCGATGTCGCGCAAAGCCACCTTGTGCCCGCGCTGAATATCCTCCTGCAACGTGACTTTCACACCATCGACATCGATGGTATCGCCTTTATGCAAATCGTCAGCCAGCGCTACAGCCACATTGTCCGCCGCATTGATTTTCAAAAATCGTTTCATACGTTCCATAATAAAAAAGGGGTGGAGTTCGCTTTTCACCGAAAAGCCCGCCCCACCCCATCGACAGTTACAATTTACTTATTCAGAAATTTCTTCAATGCAGCGGCCATACCGAGTTCCTCAATGTCGCGAACGTAGCTGGCAACAGCCGAAACGAAGCCCGGGACCTCGGAGAAGTCAACCGTGAAAATACCGCTCTCCTTGACGATTTTCGAAATCGTAGCATCCATATCCTGCGAATCCCAGTTCTTGCGGATATATTCCACGAACTCCTGCGTATCGTCAGGTTCGAAACCGCTTTTCGGGCTGTAAAGGCTCATCAACGCGGCGAACGTGAAGCATTCGTGCTGCGCCAGTTTATGTGCTTTGAACCAGTTGTCCTTGACGGTCGGATAGTTGCGGGCCTCCCATTTCGACAGCGAATTGAGCGAAATGGACTTCAACATGTGCTTGATGAACGGATTGTAGAAACGCTCCAAAATATCGGCGGCGAACTGCTTCAACTCGGTTTGATCTTCTTCGATCATCGGGATGACCTCTTCGGCAACCATGTCGTTGATGAATTTCTCGATGTCAGGCGTGTTGAAAGCGTCCATCACCGTCTCGCAGCCCATGCGCAGCGCGATGGGCACCATACCGGTGTGCGAACCGTTCAGAATGCGCACTTTCTTGTCGCGGAACTGCTTGATGGAGGGCATGAAGATAACGTGCAAACCGGCCTTGTCCAACGGCAGCTCTTTCATCACCTCCTTGTAGCCTGCACCGCCGATGGCCCACAGATGATAGAACTCAGCCTTGACAACGAGGTTGTCATCGAAACCGATTTCTTCTTTGATTTCGTTGATCGTGTCGCGCGGGAAGCCCGGAACAATACGATCGACCAACGTATCGCAGAAATGGCAGTTTTGCTCGACCCAATCGATGAAATCCTGCCCCAATTTGTGGTACTGCGCATGCTTGATGACGTATTCATGCAACGTCGAGCCGTTGTTCTCGATCAACTCGCAGCAGATGATGCAAAGACCTTTCGTCGGGTCGCCGTTAAAGTGCTTGAAACGCTTGTAAAGCAGCGCCGTCATCTTGGCCGGATACGATTTCGGCGGACGGGCATTCAAATCGTCACCCTCCTCGTAACGGATACCTGCCTCGGTCGTATTCGAGATGGTGATTTTCAGTTCGGGCGAGAGGAAATAGTGCTCGTACTTTTCGTAATCAATGTACGGATTGAACGAATCCATCACACTCTTAACCAAACGGATGTCCTTCTTGGGTTGTTTGTTCTCAATGCCTTCCAGATAGACATGATAGAGATTGTCCTGTTTGTGCAGCAAGTCAATCATCCCCAGCACCTTGTGTTCGGGATCAAGGATGGGTTGACAAATAGCCACACCAGCATCCATCACGCCTTTTTCATTGGCGATGTCGATTTGCCAATCAACGAACGCACGGAGGAAGTTACCTTCACCGAATTGCAGAATCTTGACGGGCCGTTCGGTCTTCGCAACTGTGTTTTTATTGAGTTCTTTAATCATAACGAATGGAATGTTTTCGGATTATTTCAAAACGATGGGCTTATACTTCGGCACCAATGTTTTCATAATCATCCAAGCCACCAAATAAGCGACGGCGCAGATGCAGAAGATAATCATGTAACCTGCCTGCTTACCCTCGAACCCGAAGAACTGGAACGCTGCGCCCATCTGCTCCGAGTGGGTAAACAATGCCCCGGCACCCTTGTTGATAAGATACGAACCTACGCCGCCGGCCATACCACCAATACCGGTAATGGTTGCAATAGCCGATTTGGGGAACATGTCGCCGATAGTCGAGAACAAGTTAGCCGACCATGCTTGGTGTCCGGCACCGGCCAGACCGATGATGATAGCAGGCCACCAAACCGACACCGTACCGGCACTCTGGGCAAACAGAGCAGGCAACGGCAGGAATGCGAAAATCAACATAGCCAACATACGACCGGCATAAGGATTCATTCCTTTCTTATCGACGAACAATTTTGGCAAGTAACCACCGAAAATCGACAATACGGTAACAATTGCATAAAGAGTAAATATCAGCGCGATACCCATGCTCGAGCTGGACGAGTAACCGTATTGGTCGGAGAAATAGGCAGGAGCCCAGAACAGATAGAACCACCACACACCATCGGTGAAGAACTTACCGACGATGAACGACCAAGTCTGACGATAAGTGAAGCACTGCCAGAAAGGAATCGTCTTTTCAGCCGTTGCGTCCGTCTTAGCTCCCGTCTCCTCAATGGCGTCGTCTTGATGAATATACTCCAATTCAGCAGCGTTGACATGGTTCGATTTCTCAGGTTTGTCGTACATGAAGAGCCAGAAACCCATCCAAAGGAAACCCAAAGCACCGATAATCAGAAACGCCATTTCCCAACCGCCACCGATGCCTTTATCCTTGAAATATTGAGCCAACAGCGGAATGGTTGCGGGTGCAACCAGCGCACCGACCGATGCACCGGCATTGAAAATCGACGTAGCGAACGCACGGTCTTTCTTGGGGAAATATTCGGCCGTCACCTTAATGGCTGCGGGGAAGTTACCAGCTTCACCGAGCGCCAAGATACAACGGGCAGCCAAGAAGAGCCAAACGCTCGTAGAGGCAATAGCCAATGCAGCAGCCGAACCGCTCTCTACGGCAGTCATAGCCGTCACCGAGCCATAGCCTTCGATATGCACCGTAGCCCAACCGCAAGCTGCGTGTACGCAAGCACCTGCAGACCATACGCCGATCGCCCAAAGATAACCTTTCTTCGTACCCATCCAATCGACGAAACGGCCTGCGAAAAGCATACAAACGGCATAGAAAATCGAGAAAACAGCGGTAATGGTACCATAATCGGCATCCGTCCAATGGAATTCGGGCGCGATGAAGTCTTTCCACGTGAGCGACAGCACTTGACGGTCCATGTAGTTGACGGTAGTGGCAACGAACAGCAGCACGCACATCCACCAACGCCAGTTGGTCATCAACTGTGCAGAGGTTGATTTGGTATTTGTCATTATTGAAATTTATTTGGTTATTCGGTTAAAAAAATTCAATTGCACCCGCTTACTCGACAGCAAGCGGGTACGATATCGATTTATTTGCGTAGCTCAGCGATGATGTCCAAGCATTCCTTACACTTGTCCGTCACGTATGCCCAGTCTTCGGCAGCCACACGGTCTTTCGGGAACAATTTCGAACCCATGCCCACACAATAGACACCAGCCTTGAACCACGAAGTCAGATTTTCACGGTCGGGCGACACGCCGCCCGTAACCATGATTTTCGACCATGGGCAAGGAGCCATCAACCCCTTGACCATGTTGGGGCCGTAGACGTCACCCGGGAATAGCTTCGTCAAATCGCAACCCAACTCCTGTGCCTTACCGATTTCGGAAACTGTACCGCATCCCGGGCAATACGGAACGAGGCGACGATTGCAGACCGGAGCGATTTCGGGATTGAACAACGGACCCACGACGAAGTTAGCGCCCAACTGGATATAAAGCGCCGCCGTCGGAGCATCGACGACCGAACCGATACCGAGCGCCAGTTCGGGGCACTCCTTATCGGCCCACTTGACAAGCTGGCCGAAAATCTCGTGTGCGAAATCACCGCGATTGGTGAACTCGAACGCACGGACACCGCCTTCGTAACAAGCCTTTACGACCTTCTTGGCGACCTCTACATCCTTGTGATAAAAAACCGGAACCATACCGGTATCGCCGATTTTCTTCAGTACGGCGATTTTATCGAATTTTGCCATAATCTTGTTCTTGAATCGATTTATTTATCGTTGCACGCGTCCGTTCGCATTGCCGCCGGCCAAGCTCTCGACCTCCTCGACCGATACGAGGTTGAAGTCGCCGTTAATGGTGTGCTTCAAAGCCGAAGCTGCAACTGCAAATTCGAGCGCTTCGCCCTGCGTCGGCTTGGTCAACAGACCGTGGATGATACCGCCGGAAAACGAGTCGCCGCCACCCACACGGTCGATGATCGGATTGATGTCGTAACGCTTCGATTCGTAGAATTCTTTGCCGTTATAGATCATCGCTTTCCAGCCATTGTGCGTAGCGGAGAACGATTCGCGCAGGGTCGAAATCACGTATTTGAAACCGAACGCTTCGGCCATCTGTTTGAAAATGCCTTTGTAACCCTCTGCATTCGTTTCACCGCCCTCGACGTTTGCATCGGGTTTGAATCCGAGGCACAATTCGGCATCCTCCTCGTTGCCGATGCAGACATCGACATACTGCATCAACGGACGCATGATCGACTGTGCTTTCTCTTTCGTCCAGAGCTTCTTGCGGAAGTTCAGGTCGACCGAAACAGTCACACCGTGACGTTTGGCAGCTTCGCAAGCCAGTTTCGTCAGCTCGGCAGCCTTGTCCGAAATCGCAGGCGTGATACCCGACCAGTGGAACCACTGGGCACCTTCCATGATAGCATCGAAGTCGAAATCCGACGGATCGGCTTCGGCAATGGCCGAATGTGCACGGTCGTAAATCACTTTCGACGGACGCATCGAAGCGCCGGTCTCCAAATAGTAAATGCCGACGCGATCGCCGCCACGGGCGATGAAATCAGTTTTGACACCGTATTTGCGCAGCGCATTGACAGCCGACTGACCGATTTCGTGTTTCGGAAGTTTGGATACGAAATAAGCATCGTGGCCGTAGTTGGCACAGCTGACCGCTACATTGGCTTCACCACCGCCGTAAACGACATCGAACGAATCCGACTGCACGAAACGCGTATTGCCCGGCGTGGACAAACGCAACATGATTTCGCCTAAAGTTACGATTTTCATCTTTCTGTTGATTTTTTGTTATTTTAATTAGCTTCTGTTTAATACTTTGAATCGCATCAGAATTTGAAATAGTTCTTCGCATTGCGGTAGCAGATGCCCTCGACGATCTCCTTGCCGATGAAATCGATTTCCGATGCAGGCAACAATCCGTTCTCGATATCGTTGCCCAGCAGATTGCAGAGCGTGCGGCGGAAATACTCGTGACGCGGATACGAAAGGAACGAGCGAGAGTCGGTAAGCATGCCGACGAAACGGCTCAACAGACCGAGCGTCGAAAGCGCATTCATCTGTTTTTCCATACCGTCTTTCTGATCGAGGAACCACCAGCCCGAACCGAACTGAATCTTGCCAGCACCGTAGCGTCCGTCTTGGAAGTTGCCGAGCATCGTGGCGACCAGTTCGTTGTCACGCGGATTGAGGTTGTAGATGATGGTCTTCGTCAATTTGTCGTTGCGATCGAGCAGGTCGAAGAATTTCGACATCTTCTTACCCACGGTGAAGTCGCCGATGGAGTCGAAGCCGGTATCGGGGCCCAACTGTTTGAACATGCGTGAATTGTTGTCGCGGATAGCTCCGTAGTGGAACTGCTGTGTCCAGCCCGTCTCCCAGTCCATGATGGCGAATTCGACCATCATGGCGGTCTTGTACTTCAGAATCTCCTCGTGCGTCAGATTCTGGCCGCCATATACTTTATTAAAGATAGCATCGATTTCCGACTGGGTGTAATCCTCGGCGTAGAACTCCTCGATGCCGTGGTCGGACAAGCGGCAGCCGACCGACTCGAAGAACTTGTGACGGACGCGCAAAGCGTCGATGACGTCGGTGTATTTCGTGATGGTCACGCCCGAAACAGCCGACAACTTCTCGATATATGCACGGAAGTTGGCCGGATTCTCCACGGCCATCGCCTTATCAGGACGCCACGTCGGCAACATCTTCACAGCGAAACCGTCTTTCGCCACCTTGATATGATGTTCGAGCGAATCGACGGGATCATCCGTCGTGCAGACTGTCTCGACGTGATAGTGCTGCATCAGCCCGCGGGCATGGTATTCGGGTTTCTGAAGCAGGTCCGTACAGTAATCGTAAATCTCCCTGGCTGTCGACGGATTCAGCAGTTTCGTGACGCCGAACGCCGTTTTCAGTTCGAGGTGCGTCCAGTGATACAACGGATTGCGCATCGTATAGGGAACCGTCTCGGCCCACTTTTCGAATTTCTCCCAGTCGGTCGTATCCTTGCCGGTACAGTAACGTTCGTCAACACCGTTGGTACGCATCGCACGCCACTTGTAGTGGTCGCCCTCCAACCAGATTTTCGAGAGATTCTCGAACTTGTGATCGGAAGCCACATATTCAGGAATCAAGTGGCAATGGTAATCGATAATCGGCATCTTAGCCGCATGTTCGTGGTAGAGACGCTCCGCAGCAGGTGTCTGCAACAGGAAGTTGTCGTCATTGAAGTGTTTCATGTGTCTATTCAGGTTGTTTTTGAGTTTATTTTCGCATTCGGAACTCTGCCATTCGATAGAGTTCGCCCGATTTCATCGGGTAAAATTAATAAGATTTCCGGAAATTCAAGAGAAAAACCGGCAAATAATTCCTCGGTGATTGACCGGCGAACAAAAAAAACGTAATTTTGTCGCATCTTAATAAAACGAGTTATGAAAAACAAATTATTCCTCTTGGCCGCGGCTTTTTGCTTGGGAGCCTGCTCGCAGGGGCTGAAAGTCGAGGTATCCAATCCGACCGCCATCGACCGTGACGACGAAACCGTGGAAATCGCATGGGATCAATTAGCGGCGCTCAAAGGCGTAACGCCCGAAAACGTAATCGTCTGCAACGACGAGGGCGAACAGGTTCCGTCACAGGTGCTCTTTCGGGGCAAAGCCGAGCCGCAGGCCCTCATTTTCCAAGCGGACGTCGACGGCATGGAATCCGAGCACTTCACAATCGGCACGGGCATACGCGCAGCCTATCCCGCCGAAGCATTCGGCCGCCAAGTCCCCGAACGTTACGACGACTATGCATGGGAGAACAACAAGGTCGCCTATCGGCTCTACGGCCCTGCATTGGAGACCTCGCCCGAGAAACTGATTACGCCGGGGATCGACGTTTGGGTGAAATGCACGGACAAGTTGGTCATCGACGAATGGTACGCCAAAGGCGACTACCACCACAACTACGGCGACGGCATGGACTGCTACAAGGTCGGCAAGACGCTGGGGGGTGGTTCATCGGTGCCGTTCATCGACGGCAAACTTCTCCTTCTGCCGCACAACTATCAGACCTGCAAGAAACTCGACAACGGCCCGATTCGTACGTCGGTTGAGTTGACTTATGCTCCGTTCGCCATCGACGACACGCATACGGTCGCGCTGACGAAAATTATCACGCTCGATGCCAACCAACGGTTCAACCGGATGGAATCCATTTATTCCGGCGATTTCGAGGAATTTCCGGTAGCAGCCGGTTTCGTGCGCCACGACGTGAAACAGACCGAGACTGGCGAAGATTGGGTTGCTATCTGCGAGCCGGCGTCCGACTCGAAAGACCCCGTTCGTGACGGCGATATTTTTGGAGCCGTGGTTTGGGACGGAGCGGCTATTCTTCCCGAAACGGAAGGTCATGCGCTGGCAGTCAAGAACGTTCGTCCGGACGAACCGATGATCTACTATGCCGGTACCGGCTGGAGCCAAGGCGGCGTGGACGACATGGACAAATGGATCGAAGATGTGAACGAACTGAAAGCGGCGGTCGAAACCCCACTGCAAGTCATCGTGAAATAAACCGGATTCATCCCGAATGAAGACAAGCCTGCCGAAGTTCGGCAGGCTTGTTGTTTTTGAAAATAATTCTTATTTTTCGCATCGAATTTCCTAATTTTGCAAGGAGGTACAAAGCCTATGCACACGCCCAAAATCGTTTCGTTCGGTGAAATCATGCTCCGACTGACTCCGTCCCGTTATCGTCGATTCAACCAATCGCTGCTTTTCGAGGCCGGATTCGGCGGCAGCGAAGCTAATGTCGCCGTTTCGCTGGCCAACTACGGATTGCGCAGCGAATTCGTAAGTTGTCTTCCAGCCAACCGCATCGCCGATGCCTGCATCGACGACCTGCGCAGTTTCGGGGTCGGCACATCGCACATTCGACGCGACGGCAATCGTATCGGGCTGTACTATATGGAAAAAACGGTCGCTTTGCGGGCTTCGACGGTCGTGTATGACCGGGCTGGTTCGTCATTCGACACCTTGCGCCCGGGACAACTCGATTGGGAAACGATTTTCCGCGATGCGGCGTGGTTCCATTGGTCGGGCATCGCCGCTGCAGTAAGCGCCAGCACGGCTGCCGTATGTGCCGAAGCGATTACTGCTGCCCGTCGGCACGGACTGACCATCTCCTGCGACATCAATTACCGGAAAAATCTATGGCAATATGGCAAAAGCATCGACGAAGTATTGCCACCGCTGATGGAACAATGCGACATTCTGTTCGGCACCGAGGGCGAATACGACAAAGCACTCGGCATCCAGTTCCCGAAATTCGAAGCACAAGACGCAGCCTATCGGCTCGATGCTGCCGGATACGAAGCTGCAGCCGTTGCGGTTTCAGCTCGGTTCCCGAATTGTCGCGCCGTGGTCTTCGCCCTGCGCAACGAACTGAGCGCCAACCATCATCTCATATCCGGCACGCTCTACACCGATGAAAAACTCCATCTGACCCGCGTTTACGACATCGACCGCGTAGTGGATTGCGTAGGCGTGGGCGACGCTTTCGTTGGCGGCATGATTTACGGCATGGCGGCCCGTCCGGGCGATGCGCAATATGCGTTGGACTTCGGAGCCGCAGCATGCGCCTTGAAGAACACCGTACCGGGTGATTACAGCCGTTTTACGACTGCAGAAATCGAACAACTGGCCACGGGCCCCGTCACAGGACGCATCGCCCGATAACACACGCTTCTATGGAATGGCTGACGGAATATAACCTGACCGGATTGGCGATCGGAATCGCCACTTTTCTAATTATCGGACTGTTTCATCCGCTGGTTATAAAAGGTGAATACCATTTCGGCGTCGGTTGCTGGTGGGTATTTCTCGTAATGGGCATCGCCGCAGCCATCGGGTCGATCGCTGTGCATGACATCCTTTGGTCGACCTTACTGGCCGTGTGGAGTGCTTCGTCGTTTTGGAGCATCGGCGAACTGTTCGCACAACGCAAACGTGTCGCAAAAGGTTGGTTCCCTGCCAATCCGAAACGCCGCCGGAAATCCTAATCCGTTTGAGCCATGACATCCATCCGATATACGGCAGCCGTGCTATTGCTTCTCCTCTGTTGTACGGTACCGCGTCGCCGGGCATCGGAACCCTACATTCCCAAGCCCGTGCAAGTCCGCATGTTGTTCGCAGGCGACGTGATGCAGCACATGCCACAAGTCGTGGCCGCACGCACCAGTGAAGGATTCGACTATTCGTCCGTATTTGCGGCCCTGCGTCCCCGTTTCGACAGCACCGATCTGGTTGTCGTCAACTTGGAAACCACGCTGACACGCTCCGAGAACTATTCGGGATATCCCTGCTTCCGGTCGCCGATCGCACTCGCCGAGGCCCTGCACAAAGCTGGTATCGATGTAGCCGTCATGGCCAACAACCATTGTTGCGACGGCGGCACAATCGGGATCCGCACGACCGCCGAAGTGCTGGACAGTTGCGGTATCCTCCGAACAGGCGTGTTTACTGACAACCACGATCGGACAATGCGTCATCCGCTCCTGCTCACCCGCCGGAATATTCCGATTGCATTGCTGAATTACAGCTATTCGACTAACGAAATCCCTGTGCCGCAAGGGACCGAGGTCAACTTCATCGACACCGTGCGCATGGCGACCGACATCGCCGAGGCCCGCCGTCGAGGAGCCCGATGCGTGGCGGTCTGCATCCATTGGGGCAATGAATATGAACGCAAACCGAATAAAACCCAACGAACCATCGCCCGCAACCTGCGACAGGCAGGCGCCGACTTAATTATCGGCAGCCATCCCCACGTCGTCCAGCCATATGAAGCCGATTCGACCCATGCGGTGTTCTACTCGCTCGGCAATTTCGTGTCGAATCAGCGAAAACGCTACTGCGACGGCGGCCTGATGGCGGAAATCACCTTGACACTCCATCCCGACGGTCACATCACCTATGCGTCCGAAGCAATTCCCGTTTGGGTAGCGCTTCCGGATTATCGGATCCTGCCGGTCGATGTTGCCGACACGATGGAACTGTCGGACGCATATACGACCTTTCGCACCGACGCAGCAGAACTTCTCGAATCGTCCGGAAGGATTTATTGATAATCGGAATAGCCCTATCATACCGAAATCGCGAAATTCGTCCTTATTCTTGATACTTGTCTGTTCATAAACATTCCGAACAAATAATTATCAGTCCTATGGAAAAAAGCATCAAAGGCACTCGCACCGAGCAGAATCTGCTGAAAGCTTTCGCCGGAGAGAGTCAGGCACGCACCCGTTACACGTTTTTCGCCAGCCAAGCGAAAAAAGAGGGTTTCGAACAGATCGCAGGGGTCTTCATGGAGACAGCCGACCAAGAGAAGGAACACGCAAAACGTTTTTTCAAATTCCTTGAAGGAGGCGAAGTAACGATTACGGCAGCCTATCCTACGGGGCCGATCGGCACAACGCAGGAAAATCTGCTGGCAGCAGCACAGGGCGAACGCGAAGAATGGGACGTGCTGTACCGCGATTTCAGCAAAATCGCCGAAGAAGAAGGGTTCCCCCAAGTAGCGGTGGCATTCAAGATGATTGCTACGGTCGAAGCCGAGCACGAAAGCCGTTATCTAAAATTGCTGAGCCATCTGACCGGCGGCGACTTCTTCAAACGCGACGGCAAAATCTGGTGGCAATGCCGGAATTGCGGATATGTCTGTTTGGCCGATGAGGCGCCGAAAGTCTGCCCTGCTTGCTTACACGAACAAGCCTATTTCGAGCCCAAGAAAGAAAACTATTAAATACTTGTCAGTCACGAAAACACCCCTACCGCATTTTTTTGCCGCAGGGGTGTTTCTTCAAAGGTTTACGGAATCAACAACTGAAAACAGCTTCACTCAATTCGTCAAACGACACCTGCCGTTGTTCGCCGGTCTGCATATTCTTTACGGTCGCTGCACCGGATGCCAACTCCTCGGAACCGACAATGACCACATAGGGAATGGCCCGCCGATTGGCATATTCCATCTGTTTCTTCATCTTGCCGCTTTCGGGATAAATTTCGGCAGCGACACCCGCATCGCGCAGATCCCGCAACATCGGAAGCACTGCGGTCTCTTCGTCGCTGCCGAGATTAACAAAGAGTACCTGTGTCGAGCAATTCACCGACGCAGGGAAGAGCTCCAACGCACACATCACATCGTAGATACGGTCGGCTCCGAATGAAATGCCGACACCCGAAAGACCTTTCAAACCGAAAATACCAGTCAAGTCATCGTAGCGTCCACCGCCGCAGATAGAACCTATCGCGAAATCGAGCGCCTTGACCTCGAAAATTGCGCCGGTATAGTAGTTTAATCCACGCGCCAGCGACAAATCCAACTCGACAGGTAAATCGATTCGCTCGCGATCAAGATAACCGAACAATGTACGCATCTCTTCGATGCCAAGCATACCCACTTCGGATCCGGCAAGCAAAGTGCTCAATTTATCCAATTTCTGCATATTGCTACCAGTCAGCTCAAGTATCGGTTGCAATCTGTCGATAGCATCCTGCGTCAATCCGCGTTCGAGCAATTCGGCCTTGACATTATCCAACCCGATTTTGTCCAATTTGTCGATAGCGACCGTGATGTCCATCATCTTATCCGCATAGCCGATGGCTTCCGCAATGCCGCACAGAATCTTACGGTTGTTCATCTTAAGTACTACGCGAATACCCAGAGCACGGAAAACCCGCTCGACGATTTCGATCAATTCAACCTCGCACAACAACGACCGTGTGCCGATCACATCGACGTCGCATTGATAAAATTCACGGTAACGACCCTTTTGCGGTCGGTCGGCCCGCCAGACGGGCTGGATCTGGTAACGTTTGAACGGGAACGACAATTCATTCTGATGCTGAACAACATAACGGGCGAACGGGACGGTCAGGTCATAGCGCAATCCCTTTTCGCTGATTTTCGAGAAACGGCGCACCTCATCGTCGGTCAGACCGACGGCATAATCACCCGAATTGAGAATCTTGAACAGCAATTTATCCCCTTCGTCACCATATTTGCCGAGCAAGGTCGACAGATTTTCCATAGCTGGCGTTTCGAGCGGCGCAAAGCCGTAGGTTCGGAATACGCCTTTAATCGTATCGAAAATATATTGGCGACGCATCATCTCCGCAGGAGAAAAGTCGCGCGTACCTTTGGGAATCGTAGGTTTCTGTGCCATTTTTATGAATTTTATTAATACCCGCTTGACGTTCTTACGGGCGGCAGAATGAATCCGTAATGAGGTGAATCAATCGGCCAACAACTTTTTGTATCTCACGCGGTGCGGCTCCATATCGAGCCCCTGTGCACGCTTCCACTCCTCGTATTCGCTGTACGAGCCTTGATAGAAAACGACTTTCGAATCGCCCTCGAATGAAAGGATGTGCGTAGCGATGCGGTCGAGGAACCAACGGTCGTGGGATATCACGACAGCACATCCCGCGAAATTGTTCAGGCCCTCCTCGAGTGCCCGCAACGTATTGACATCGATATCGTTGGTCGGTTCGTCCAGAAGCAACACATTACCTTCCTCTTTCAGCGCCAACGCCAAGTGCAGACGGTTGCGTTCGCCGCCCGAAAGCATTCCGCATTTCTTCTCTTGGTCGGCCCCCGAAAAATTGAACCGTGCAACATAAGCTCGAGCGTTGACTTGGCGATTGCCCAACATAATCAAATCGGTACCGCCCGAAATCACTTCGAAAACCGTCTTCTCGGGATCAATGGACTTATGCTGCTGATCGACATAGGCCAGTTTAACAGTAGAACCGACCTTGAACGAACCCTCGGTAGGTTCTTCCAATCCCATAATCATCCGGAAAAGGGTCGTTTTACCCGTTCCGTTGGGGCCGATGACACCAACGATACCAGCAGGGGGCAACGAGAAATCGAGATGTTCGTAAAGCACGCGATCGCCGAACGCCTTTTTCACATCATGCGCCTCGATGACCACATCGCCCAATCGCGGACCGTTGGGGATGAAAATCTCCAACTTTTCCTCCTGCTGTTTGGCATCCTCGTTCATCATCTTGTCGTAAGCCGACAAGCGGGCTTTCGACTTGGCATGACGCCCCGAGGGCGACATCCGCACCCACTCCAATTCGCGCTCAAGCGTCTTGCGGCGTTTCGACTCCTGTTTCTCCTCCATCGCCATGCGGGCAGTTTTCTGCTCCAGCCACCCCGAATAGTTGCCTTTCCACGGAATCCCCTCGCCGCGGTCGAGTTCCAAAATCCATCCGGCCACATGATCGAGAAAATAACGGTCGTGCGTTACGGCGATAACTGTACCTTTATATTGTTGCAAGTGCTGCTCCAACCAATCGATGGACTCAGCATCCAAGTGGTTCGTCGGCTCGTCCAACAACAGCACATCGGGCTGCTGCAACAGCAACCGGCACAAAGCCACCCGACGGCGTTCGCCGCCTGAAAGAACCTTGATGCTCTGATCTCCATCGGGACAGCGCAGCGCATCCATCGCACGGTCAAGCACCGTATCGAGTTCCCAGCCGTTCACATGGTCGATCTGCTCGTAGAGTTCCCCCTGTCGTTCGATAAGACGTGCCATTTCGTCGTCGGACATCGGTTCACAGAGTTTCTCGTTGATTTGCTCGTACTCTTTCAGCAGCGCGACCGTAGCAGCGCATCCTTCCTCGACGACCTCACGGACCGTTTTCGAATCATCCAACTTCGGCTTCTGTTCCAGATAACCGACCGAGTACCCGGGAGCGAAAACCACTTCGCCTTGATAATTCTTGTCGATACCTGCGATAATCTTCATGAGCGTCGATTTACCGGCTCCGTTCAGACCGATAATGCCGATCTTCGCCCCGTAGAAGAACGAAAGATAAATGTCGTTGAGCACCTTTTTCTGGTTGGAAAACGTCTTCGAAACGCCCACCATCGAGAAGATGATTTTTTCGTCTGCCATATTTCTCAATATCAATATTATATTTCCCTGTACTGCCGTGCGGCAACGGCAAATTTTTGCAAAGATAGTGTAAACTTCGTTTGGTTCTGCAAGCGGCTTGCACTATCTTTGCAGAAAATCGCACAGAAAGATGCAATTTTCCCGTTCTCTGTTGCTGGCGCTCAAAGGATGCGCCATGGGCATGGCCGACGTGGTTCCCGGAGTGTCGGGAGGCACGATCGCTTTCATTTCAGGTATCTACGAGGAACTGATCGAATCCATCCGGCAGGTCGATCTGACCGCCTTGCGGTTGCTCTGCCGAGGCCGTTTCCGCGAATTGTGGCAACATATCAACGGTGCGTTTCTGCTGCCCGTGCTGCTCGGTATCGGCATTGCGATCTTTTCGCTGGCCCGACTGATGACATGGCTGCTCGCCAACCACCCCATCGAAATATGGTCGTTCTTCTTCGGACTGATTATCGCTTCGGCACTATTGGTGGCTCGTCAAATCGAGCGTTGGACGATTCCGACCGTCGCATCGATGCTGGTCGGAATCGGTGTCGCATGGTGGATTACCGTAGCTTCACCGGCCCAAACGCCCGAGACGTGGTGGTTCATCTTACTGGCCGGAGCGATTGCCATCTGCGCCATGATCCTGCCCGGCATTTCGGGTGCGTTCATTCTGCTCCTGCTCGGAAAATACCAATACATCATGACAGCAATCGGCGAACTGAATCTGCCGGTCATTCTGATTTTCGCAGTCGGGGCCGTTGCGGGTATCGTTTCCTTTTCGCATCTGCTTTCGTGGCTGCTCAAACACTGGCACGACTGCACGATCGCCGTACTAATGGGGTTCATGATCGGTTCACTCAATAAGGTATGGCCGTGGAAAGAGGCCGTTGAGACATTCGTCGATAGCCACGGTAAGACGATGCCGCTCATCGAACACAACATCACGCCGAACCGCTTCGAAGCATTGACCGGTCAGGATGCCCATCTATTGCCGGCCATCGTGCTCTGCCTGCTCGGATTCGCCTCGATTTACGCTATCGAGACGACGGCCCGCATCCTCGCCGACAAACACAAAAAATAACCATGCGACAATTCGGAATCATCGGCCGACCGCTCGGTCATTCGGCATCGGCAGCCTATTTCACGGCGAAGTTCGCCGACGAAAAATTAGTCGGCCATGCTTATGCCCAA
Source organism: Alistipes sp. (assembly GCA_003979135.1). Classification (GTDB taxonomy): domain Bacteria; phylum Bacteroidota; class Bacteroidia; order Bacteroidales; family Rikenellaceae; genus Alistipes. The sequence goes on along the minus strand of RYWP01000002.1, from coordinate 8,686 downwards.
TACGAATTGAATTCGATCGACGATTTTCCCGAGTTGCTCCGACTGCATCCCGATCTCTGCGGAGTGAACGTGACCATTCCCTACAAGCAGGCCGTCATTCCGTTGCTCGACCGGCTGTCGTTCGAAGCACAAAACATCGGTGCGGTCAACTGCATCCGGCGAATGCCCGACGGAACACTCGTCGGACACAACACTGACATCATCGGACTGCGGAGCGCATTCGACGAACTTCTGCAAGGCGACGAACCCGAAGAAGCGCTCGTATTGGGTACGGGCGGCGCCTCGCAGGCCGTGCAATATGCACTTGCAGAACGCAGCATCACCTATTCGCTTGTATCCCGCGATGCAGCGAAAGGCAATTATACCTATGATAACCTGCCGTGTGAAGTAGTCGAACGCAGTCTATTGATTATCAACGCAACACCTGTCGGCACTTTTCCTGCGGTCTACGAGGTTCCACGTATCCCTTACGCCTATCTGACCCCTCGGCACTACCTGCTCGATCTGGTCTACAATCCGCCCTTGACCCGTTTTCTCGACTACGGGCAACAACGTGGCGCCCACATCCAAAACGGCGAAACGATGTTCCGGGCCCAAGCTGTGGCTTCTTGGCGCATTTGGAACGAATAAAACCCATTGCGGAGAACTTTTTGCAAGAAGAAACGGGTCTTGAAAAATCGATACACCATGCACCGTCATTTACGCAAACTGCTCCTTATTCTCTTTACCATATTTTCGCTGTCGCCGCTGCTTGCGCAGCGCGCGGCGGATGCCGTTCAAATTCAGAAGTTACTGTCGGTGTACCGGAAGTTGGCGGAACTCTATGTCGATGAGGTAGATATGGCCCCGCTCACCGAGGAGGCCATTCGGGGAATGCTCGAAGAACTCGACCCCCATTCGGCCTATATCGATGCTGATGAGATGCGGAGCGTAGTCGCCAGTTTCGAAGGCGGATTCAGTGGCATCGGTATCGAGTTTTCGGTACTGCGCGATACCATCCACGTGGTCAACACTATTGCCGGAGGTCCAGCCGAGCATGTCGGCATCCGCCCGAATGACCGTATCGTACGCATCGATACGGTCGACGCCGTAGGTTTCCGCACGGCGGATATTCCCAAACACCTGCGCGGCAAGACCGGTTCACACGTGGAATTAGATATCGTTCGTCCCGGTGTGGCGGACAAACTGCATTTCGCCGTGGTTCGCGATAAAATCCCGCTCAATACGGTCGATGCGGCCTATCTTGCAACGGACAGCATCGGTTACATCAAAATCAACCGATTTGGTCGCACCACGCTGTCGGAGTTCAGAAGCGGATACGAAAAATTGGGGCCTCTACGCGGGTTGATACTCGACCTGCGGGGCAACAGCGGCGGATTGTTGGAACAGGCGGTCGGGCTGGCCGGATTTTTCCTGCCCCGCGATGCAACCATCGTGTCGACCGAAGGACGGGCCGTCCCACCGAAGACGTTCCGTATGGAACAGGATGGTGAAGCATGCGACGTACGCTTGGTCGTGTTGATCGACGAATCATCGGCCTCCGCATCGGAAATCGTGGCCGGAGCAATACAAGACTGGGACCGAGGTATTGTCATCGGGCGTTCGAGTTTCGGCAAGGGGCTGGTTCAGCGACAAATCGAACTCGGCGACGGCTCGGCTGTCCGCATCACGATCGCCCGTTATCACACACCATCGGGGCGTATCATCCAGCGCCCTTACAAAAAGGGAAAACGCCAAGAATATTATCAAAATCATTTACGGCATTCCGACGATATAGCACAAGACTCCCTCGATGCAGCAGCTCCGGCCTACCGCACGCTTCGCACAGGTCGGATGGTTTATGGCGGAGGCGGCATCCGTCCTGATGTTCGGATAGCTGATGACACGACCGGATTCACGGACTATCATGCAGCATTGATTCGCCGAGGCGTGGTAAACGAATATGTCGTAAACTTCCTCGACCGCGAGCGAACCCGGCTGGAACGGAACTACCCCACATTCGAACATTTCGATCGCAAATTCACGATTAGCGACGCACAATTAGACAAACTGGCGAATTTGGGCGACAAACACGCGGTCGAACGGGACGCGGAAGCGATGGACGTATCGGCACCGCTGCTGCGCATGCAGCTGAAAGCCCTTATCGCCCAACGTCTTTTCGGAACCGAATGTTTTTATCGGGTGGTCAATCGTACACACGACGAACCGTTCAGACGAGCACTCGAAGTACTCGGAAACTGGGAGCAGCAAGGCGAACCGCTGCTCGAAAATCGAGGTTGAAGCAGAAAAGATTTTGCAATTCGGAGAAAATTCGCTATATTCGTAATACCTAAAAACGAACCTGAAATTTTTTTCCGAAAGATGTTACACCATGCGACGTCTCGCCGTGAGAACGAAGAGTACGGCGAGCAAATTCTAAGCAAAGCGGTCAAGGCAGGTCGAAGAACCTACTTTTTCGACGTGCGCGCAACCCGGGCAGACGACTATTTTCTGACGATCACCGAAAGCCGCAAGATGACCGCGGCCGACGGAAGCAGTCAATACGACCGTCACAAGATTTTTCTGTACAAGGAGGATTTTTCGAAATTCGCTGAGGCATTGACAGATGTAACCGATTTCATCCGCCGCAACAAACCCGATTTTTTTGAATCGGAAGCCGAAAAAGTGACGGTCGAAAAATAGAACCGCAATTTTCCGATAAAAGGGTGCACACCGGCGCACCCTTTTATTGTTCCGGCAAAAGTTTCCGGGCTTTCGCCAAATCCGAACTTCGCACGACCAGTTCGGCCGGTAAAGCGCCCGTCGGATAGAATGTCGACATGTATTCGTTTCGTATCATCGCCCAGATACCAGCGCTTTCGAGTTTCGTTTTATCGATTTCGGCCTCTGTCTCGGAGTTATAGGCCGCCAATACAACCAATGTATCTTTTTCCATGATTCGTGCAGTTTCGCAGTTCAGCATTTTGTTGATAAATTGCAAGCGTCGTGCCGGATTTTTCGCGCAAAATACACTATCTTTGTTCACTGTAACGCCACGATCATTCAACAACTATGTCCCGATTCGTCCATCTGCACGTACACAGCCAGTATTCCATACTCGATGGTCAGGCCAGCATCCAGAAACTGGTCGATAAAGCCGTAGCTGACGGTCAACCGGGTATCGCTCTGACCGACCACGGCAGTATGTTCGGTGTCAAGGAGTTCTACAACTATGTCAAGAAAATCAACGACAAACGGCACGACAAAATCAAATCGCTCCGCAAGTCGTTCGACGCGTTGGAGAAACTTTTGGCCGAAAGCCCTGATCCGAAAGGCTATGCGGCAGAGCTAGAAAAACAGTTGGGCGAATTGGAAAAGCGCAAAACCGAATCGCTTGACACGGCAGAACAATACGCCAAACTCAAGGAGCGAGCGGATGAACTCGCCCAAATGGACAAGGAGTTCGGGTTCGATGCGGCGGTCGGCCGGAAAAAGATCGCCGACCTCGAAGCTATACCCGATTTCAAACCCATTATCGGATGCGAAGTCTATGTCGCACGTCGCCGATTGCAGGACAAGGAGGGCAAACCCGATCAGGGTGGCTACCACCTGATTCTGCTGGCCAAGAATCTGACAGGGTACCACAATCTGATAAAAATCGTCTCCAAAGCATGGACGGAGGGTTTTTATATGCGCCCCCGTACCGATCATGCGGAGTTGGAAAAGCATCACGAAGGATTGATATGTTGTTCGGCCTGTCTGGCCGGCGAAGTGCCGCGCGCTATTACGGCCGACGATTTCGACAAGGCGGAAGAAGCCATTCGCTGGCACAAAAATCTGTTCGGAGATGATTACTATCTGGAACTTCAGCTTCACAAGGCGACCGTCGAACGGGCCAATCACGAGGCCTACCCCATGCAGCTCAAGGTCAACGAACATCTGCGCAAGCTGGCTGAAAAGCACAATGTCCGTACGATTTGTACGAACGACGTTCATTTCGTCGACGAAGACAATGCCGAGGCTCACGACCGACTGATTTGCCTCTCGACGGGCAAAGACTTGGATGACCCGAAACGCATGCTCTACTCCAAGCAGGAATGGCTGAAAACCACAGCCGAAATGGTTGCGATTTTCGGCGAAAGCGATCCACAGGCGATGGCGACGACTGTCGACATCTGCGATCAGGTGGAATTTTACTCCATCGACCACGCGCCCATCATGCCGACATTCGAGATTCCGGAATCGTTCGGCACAGAGGAGGAGTACCGCCGACGCTTCACCGAACAACAGCTGTTCGACGAATTCACACGCGACGAGAACGGCAATGTCATTATGAGCGAGGACGAAGGGCGCAAAAAAATCGAAAAATTGGGCGGATACGACAAGCTCTACCGCATCAAGTTCGAAGCCGACTACCTCGAAAAACTGACGATGGACGGTGCGAAACAACGCTATGGCGAACAACTCACCGACGAACAGCGCGAACGCATTCGATTCGAGTTGCACGTGATGAAGACGATGGGTTTCCCGGGCTACTTCCTCATCGTGCAGGATTTCATTCGGGCCGCCCGCGAACAACTGGACGTATCCGTCGGCCCGGGTCGAGGCTCGGCTGCCGGTTCGGCCGTGGCCTATTGTCTGGGTATCACCCAAATCGACCCGATCGCCTACGACCTGCTGTTCGAGCGATTCCTCAATCCCGACCGTATCTCGCTGCCCGATATCGACGTCGACTTCGATGATGACGGTCGCGGGCGCGTGCTCAACTGGGTGACACAGAAGTACGGCAAGGAAAAGGTCGCTCACATCATCACCTACGGCACGATGGCCGCCAAACTGGCTATCAAGGATGTCGCCCGCGTACAAAAGCTCCCCCTCTCGGAATCGGACCGACTCTGTAAACTGGTACCGGACCGCACCAATCTGCAAGGAGCTATCGACAGCGTACCGGAACTGAAAGATGCCGAAGCATCGACCGACCCGCTCATGCACGATACGATCCGTTATGCGAAGATGCTGGAAGGGAACGTACGCAATACGGGTGTGCATGCGTGCGGTACGATCATCTGCCGCGATGACATCACCGATTGGGTGCCAGTAGCGACGGCCGACGACAAGGAGACGGGCGAAAAAATGCTCGTTACGCAATACGAAGGTTCGATCATCGAGGATACCGGTCTGATTAAGATGGACTTCTTGGGGCTGAAAACCCTTTCGATCATCAAGGATGCCGTCGAAAATGTCCGGCAGACCACAGGCAAGAAAATCGACATCGACGATTTCTCCATCATCGACGACCCTGTGACCTACAAGCTGTATGGCGAGGGCCGCACCGTCGGAACGTTCCAGTTCGAGTCCGCCGGTATGCAGAAATACCTGCGCGAATTGCAGCCGTCGACGTTCGAAGACCTCATCGCCATGAACGCCCTCTATCGTCCAGGCCCGATGGAGTACATCCCCGATTTCATTGCCCGCAAGCACGGCCGAAGTCCCATCGTCTATGATATTCCCATCATGGAGAAGTATCTGAAAGACACCTATGGCGTGACGGTCTATCAGGAGCAGGTCATGTTGTTGTCGCGTTTGCTGGCCAACTTCACCCGCGGCGAATCGGACACGCTGCGCAAAGCGATGGGTAAAAAGCTGAAATCCAAGCTTGATGCGCTGAAACCGAAGTTCATTCGCGGCGGACAGCAGAACGGACACGACCCGAAAGTGCTGGAGAAAATCTGGTCGGATTGGGAAAAATTCGCCTCCTATGCGTTCAACAAATCGCACGCGACATGCTATTCGTGGGTGGCCTATCAGACGGCCTATTTGAAAGCCAACTATCCGTCGGAATACATGGCTGCCGTATTGAGCCGAAACTTGGCGAACATCAAGCAGTTGACCGACTATATGAACGAATGCAAGCGCATGGGCATTCTCGTATTGGGGCCCGACATCAACGAATCGCGGCGCACGTTCTCGTCGAACAAGAAAGGCGATGTGCGTTTCGGGTTGGCTGCCATCAAAGGTGTCGGCGAAGCAGCAGTCGACAGCATCATCGAGGAACGCGAGAAAAACGGCCGCTACAAAGACATTTACGATTTCATGGAGCGTGTCAACTACACGGTCGTCAATCGCAAATGTCTTGAGAACTTGGCTTATGCGGGTGCTTTCGACGGTATTACAGAATTCCACCGAGGCAAGTTTTTCGGTTCGGATCTGCGCGACCCGGGCAGTGCCATATTCATGGAGCAACTGATCCGATACGGACAACGGTTCCAGTCGGAAAAGAACAATGCCCAACAGAGCCTTTTCGGCGGGGGCGGGCAGGTCGATATCCAGCGTCCGGTGCTTCCGGCCTGCAACGACTGGAAACAACTTGAAACACTGAACAAGGAGCGCGAAATGATCGGCCTTTATCTTTCGGCCCATCCGCTGGACGATTTCAAGGTCATCATCGACCACATGTGCAAAACGCAGCTGACCGAGTTGGAAAATCTCGAACCGATGCGCGGGCAGGAGATTGCCGTCGCAGGCATGGTAGTCGAAGTCCGGAACCTTACGACCAAAACCGGCAAACCGTGGGGCAAATTCACGCTGGAAGACTACAACGGATCGCATGAATTCGTGCTGTTCGGCAAGGACTACGAGAATTTCCGCAAATTCCTCTTCCAAGACTATTTCCTGTTCATCCGCGGCAAGGTACAGCCCCGTCCTTACGACGACAAGTCGCTGGAGTTCAAGATTATCTCAATGGTACAGCTGTCGGAGTTGCGCGATACGATGATTCGGGAAATTTCCGTCCAACTCCCTGTGGATGAAGTAACGGAATCGTTCATCCGCGACTTCACGAAGAAAGTACGCGAATCGAAAGGTTCGACGCTGCTCCGCGTGAACGTTTTCGACAAGGAAAATCACGTAACCATCAATCTCTTTTCGAAAACTCACAAAGTCAGCCTCGACCGAGCATTGGTCGACTACTTGGACGAAAACGAAATCAATTATTCGATAGCATAAATCCAAAAATCACTCACAACTATGGCATTAGCAATCAACAAGACGAATTTCGAGGAGGTTCTGGCCTCCGGCAAGCCCGTCGTCATCGACTTCTGGGCCGAATGGTGCGGCCCCTGCCGCATGATAGCACCCATCGTGGACGAACTGGCGGCCGAATATGAAGGTCAAGTCGTCATCGGTAAATGCGACGTCGAGGACAACGACGACATCACGGTGAAATACGGTGTGCGTAACATCCCGACCATTATCTTCCTGAAAAACGGAGAATTGGTCGACAAACAGGTCGGCGCATGCTCGAAAGATGCACTGAAAGAGAAAATCCAAAAACTGCTGTAAGATGTTGCATCGCATAGATTGGAACGGATTGCAGGCCGTCGAGTTCTCCAAAGGTGACTATACGGCATTGTTGATTCCGTCTGTAGGCGCCAACCTCGTGCGTCTGGCCAATACGCGACTGGGCGCAGAAATCCTTCGCACGCCTGCGGCCGACGAAATCGAAACATTCAAGAGCCGTCCGCAGATATTCGGACTGCCGCTGCTCTTTCCGCCGAACCGGATTGCCGACGGCCGCTACCAATTCGACGGTCGCACCTACCAATACCCCATCACCATCGAGAAAGAGCACAACTATCACCACGGAATCATCAAGGGGCTGCCATTCGTCGTATCGAAGGCCTACGAGACCGAAGACGAGGTGTTGGTCGAATGCCGCTACTACTCCAATATCGGGAACGACGCCATTTACGAGCACTTCCCGCACGAGTTCAAGTGCAAGATCATTTACAAGCTGAGCGCCAAAGGATTGAAGCAGGAGGTGACGTTCACCAACCGAAGCAATCTGAGGATGCCGGTCGGCGTTGGATTCCACACGCCGTTGTGCATTCCGTTCGCGGGCGGCAAGGCTGCCGACTACGTGATGCGCGTTGCTGTCGGCGAACAGGTCGAACTGAACGAGCGCAATCTGCCGACCGGCCGGAAACTGCCGCTCACGGAGCAATTCGCCAAGCTGCGCGAAGGCGGTCTGCAAGTGACCGATTGCGCGCCTATCGAAGCAGGATTCACCATGCGTGAAATCGACGTGGACGGCAAGCCCTATCGCGGTGCGGTGGTTGAAAACAAGCAGACAGGTGTTCGCACATTCTACGAAGTGAACGACATGACGACCTACTGGACGATCTGGAACAACGGCGGTCAAGTGCCCTACTGCTGCCCCGAACCGCAATCGTGGATAACGAACGCTCCCAATGCCTCCGACCCCGAGGCTGCCGGTTTCCGCAGCATCGCCCCAGGCGAAACGTTCTCAATGAAATTCAAACTTTACACAAAGTAAATTCCGTTTTCAGAACGGGTACTACAAAAGACAACTCCTCAAAACTTAGGAGTTGTCTTTTTTCGATTCTGTCAGACGTGCGACTGACAAAATGGCAGTAAACAGGTGCTGGCACACCCTTTGTTGGATTGGAATGCAAATGAAAATCACAACAAACCACTGACACAACCATGAAAAACGGAAAAATCGGAGTTACGACGGAAAACATCTTCCCCGTAATCAAGAAATTCCTCTACTCGGATCACGAAATCTTTCTGCGTGAGCTGATTTCCAATGCCGTAGATGCTACCCAAAAGTTGAAAACCTTTTCGTCGCTCGGCGAAATCAAGGGCGAATTGGGCGACCTCTCGATCCATGTCGCCGTCGACAAGG
>RYWP01000030.1 GCA_003979135.1 Alistipes sp. | reverse complement strand
ATTTCCATTGTCCAAAATGGACTGCAAAGGTAGCGTTTTTTTTTGAAATACCATAGAGGCAGCATTCTTTTTCGCGCCCTATTTCAGAATTTTGCGTGTTTTTCGATACTTTTTATCGATAGAATTCCGAAAAGTATAATCGAAATATTATAAAAAACCACGGTCAGAATCCGCAAAGAGTTATAGAGCAATGCGTTATCATTCGATCACGCGCATCGTCCACAATCGATCTCGAGCCTGCTCGCTACCTTATACTGACGGCAGCAAAAGGCCGACTCTCCGGCGTTATTCCGCCGTAGTCGGCCTGTCCGTTATCGATAGAAACGCCGTCGACCGCCGAAAGCAAGATGACGCACTACCGCATAGGAAACCGTTTTCAAAAACGGCGGGCGCGTTTGGCCATCGCCGAAGCGAAAACGAAATCGTTCAATTCGGGATTGTCGGCATGCAGGATGTCGTCTTTCGACCCCTCCCACCACTTACGACCTCGGTAGATGTAGACGATTTTCTCGCCGATTTCCATCACCGAGTTCATGTCGTGGGTGTTGATGATGGTCGTAATGCCGTATTCCTGCGTGATACCGTGTATCAGATTATCTATCACGATGGAGGTCTGCGGATCGAGGCCCGAATTCGGCTCGTCGCAAAACAGGTAGCGCGGATTGAGCACAATGGCCCGCGCAATGGCAACACGCTTGATCATACCGCCCGACAATTCTGCGGGAAAGCGCTTGTTGGCATTCTCCAGCCGGACGCGCTGCAGACAGAAATTGACCCGCTCCAATTTTTCCGCCTCGGACTGCTGCGTAAAGAGATCGAGCGGCAATTTCACGTTCTCCTCGACGGTCGAACTGTCCAGCAGCGCCCCGCCTTGAAAGATCATGCCGATGTCCTTGCGGATGGCCTTGCGTTCGCGGAATCCCAGCTGCGTGAAATCGACCTCGTCGTACCACACATCGCCGCTGTCGGGCTCGTGCAGGCCGACCAGCGTTTTGAGCAGCACCGTTTTGCCCGAGCCGCTGCGGCCGATGATGAGGTTCGTTTTGCCGGTCTCGAACTCGACCGACACGTCGTCGAGCACCGTGCGCCCGTCGAACGATTTGACGATATGTTCGGCGCGTATCATATCAGCAGCAACTGGGTCAGTATCAGGTTGAAAATCATGATGACGACGGAGCTGACGACCACCGCGCGCGTCGACGCGGCGCCCACCTCCAACGAATTGCCTTTGGCGTAGTAGCCGTAGAACGCCGAAACGGAAGTGATGATGTAGGCGAACACGGCGGTCTTGATGAGCGAATAGACGATCGAATAGGACTTGAAATCGAGTAGCAGGCCGTCGATGTAGTCCGACGGAATCATGATGCCCGTCAGATAGGCGATGGCCCACCCGCCGAGAATGCCGATGCCGATGGAAAGAACTGTCAGCAACGGAAAGAACACGATGGCGGCAACGATTTTGGGCAGGATGAGATACGAAGCCGAATTGACGCCCATGATTTCGAGGGCGTCAATCTGTTCGGTGATACGCATCGTACCGATTTCCGAGGCGATGCTCGACCCCACCTTGCCGGAGAGAATCAGCGCGACGACCGTCGACGAAAATTCGAGAATCATCGTTTCGCGCGTAGCGTATCCGATCAACGACTGCGGGATGAACGGAGAATCGAGGTTGATGCACATCTGCAACGTAATGACGGCCCCGATGAAGACCGAAATAATGGCAGTCAGACCGATGGAATTGACGCCAAGCGCTTCCATTTCATAGAGGATGCGCCGCCGGTAGATAGCGCTCTTTTCGGGACGGGAAAATACCTTTCCCATCAACAGAAAATAACGCCCGATCAACTCGAAAACCCTCATTTTTCTTTCGTTTCTTCGAAATCCACGTAGTCGCCGACGTCGCTCGAAACCCGTTTTTCAGGTGCTTCGGAAGTCTTGTAAACATGCACTTCGCCCTCGCGCGCAGAACCGCCCCGACGAGACGCCCCGCCCCGCGATGCCTGCGACCAAAAACCGCCGCGCGCAGACGATTGCTGTCCGTTACGACCGAAATGATCGTTGAGCTGCTCCTCCATGCGGCGCTGCATCGCACGGACGCGCCACCCGAAAATCAACAGCAACAGCACACCGGCCAACAGAAGCCCCAGAATCAGATACAACACGAACGTGGCGATGCCCCTCAACAATGCGGGCGCCCCCAGAGCCAACAAAAATATAACCAAGACCGTCAACGGATTACGCTGCACGAATCCGACCAACGAATCGACGATTGCCCTCAAAAATCCCATGCCTGCATGCGCTTTTTCATTTGACAAAGGTAGAAAAAAATATGCGGATTTCGATTTATTATTGTATTTTTGACCCGTGCGATGGGCCTCCGGCGCCGTCCGGCGGTCTGTCCGAACCCGCAAAACCCATCCGAACCATGCTCGAATCGCTTACCGCCATCTCGCCCGTCGACGGGCGCTACCGAAACAAAACGGAAACACTGGCCGATTATTTCTCCGAAGCGGCCCTGATCCGCTACCGCATCCGCGTCGAAATCGAATACTTCATCGCCCTGTGCGAACTGCCGCTACCCCAACTCACGGAAATCGACCGCTCGAAATTCGAAGCACTGCGTGCCGTCTACACCAAATTCACGCTCGAAGACGCCCGCCGCGTCAAGGAAATCGAGGCAACCACGAACCATGATGTCAAGGCAGTGGAATACCTCGTGAAAGAGAAAATGGATGCGCTCGGACTCGGAGCGTGGAAAGAGTTCGTACACTTCGGACTCACGTCGCAGGACATCAACAACACCGCCATTCCGCTGACGCTCAAAGAGGCGCTTGCGGAGGTCTACCTGCCGTTGCTCGGCGAACTGCGCGGCAAACTCGCGGCGATGGCCGACGAATGGAGCGACATCCCGATGCTGGCCCGCACCCACGGACAACCCGCCTCGCCGACCATCTTGGGCAAGGAGATGCGGGTATTCGTCGAACGGCTCGACCGACAGACAGAACGTCTGCGCGGCATTGCCGTACCGGCCAAATTCGGCGGAGCGACGGGCAACTTCAACGCCCACCATGCAGCCTATCCAACCACAGACTGGGTAGCATTCGCCAACCAGTTCGTGGGCGAGTCGCTCGGGCTGAACCGCTCGCAATACACGACGCAAATCGAACACTACGACGACTTGGCGGCCATTTTCGACAACCTGCGCCGCATCGACACCATTCTCGTCGATTTAGCCCGTGACATGTGGACCTATATTTCAATGGAATACTTCAAGCAACGCATCAAGGCGGGCGAGGTCGGGTCGAGCGCCATGCCGCACAAGGTCAACCCGATCGATTTCGAAAATGCCGAGGGGAATTTCGGCATCGCGGGGGCCATTTACGGCCACCTCGCGACCAAACTGCCCGTATCGCGTTTGCAGCGCGACCTGACCGATTCGACTGTCCTGCGCAACATCGGCGTACCGATGGCTCATTCGGTCATCGCCATGCAATCGCTGCTGAAAGGGCTGAACAAGGTCATCCTCAACCGCGAAGCGTTCGACCGCGATTTGGAAAACAACTGGGCGGTGGTTGCCGAAGGCATCCAGACCATTCTGCGCCGCGAAGGCTATCCGAAACCCTACGAAGCACTCAAAGCGCTGACCCGCACGAACACCCACGTCACCGAAGCATCGATTGCCGCTTTCATCGACGGGCTCGATGTCGCAGAGACGGTGAAAGCCGAACTGCGCGCCCTCACGCCAGCGACCTACACAGGCGTGTTCCGCAAGGAAAAATAACGCGGCCCCATGCACGGCATCTTTTGGGAATTACTGGTTCCGGCCGCATTCGCCGTGCTGGGATGCGTGTTTCTGTCGGGACACGGCGCGGGACTGATTGCCGGATACAACACGATGCGGCGAACCGAACGCGAAAAATACGACGAACGAGCGCTGTGCCGGTTCATGGGGTGGCTGATGCTCTACATTGCGGTTTGCACGGCACTGTTCTGTGCCGACGGACTGTGGCCCGGAAAGGGTTTGTCGCTCGTGGGGCGTATTTGGCTGCCGATAGGCATCGTCTGCGCCATAATCTATGCCAACACCGGCGGGCGGTTTCAGAAAAACCGATGACCGCCATGCGGCCGGATTATTCCGTTCGGTCGCAAACCTGCCGCAAAGAAGGCAAAACGCGATTCCGCCGAAAACACGCACCAAGTTTGGCACATGATTTGCCCGAACTACATACAGCTGCGGCACAGCAACCGCAGTGAGGTTTCTTCATTTATTTAAGTTTGGGTTAGTAGTTTCGGAGGGCAACCTCCGGAGGCAGCAGGCAATCGTGAGATTCCCTGCTGTTTTTTATTCAAGGCTGCGCATAGTTCTTACGACCGTGGATAGCATGTGGACGGCTCTTTAATAAAACCTGCGCATAATGCTAACACTGTAGGTAACATGTGAACCGTTTTATACAACCGTTAGGAGCGACCGCGACCGTCAAAAGAACAGTAACGGTTATCACGCATAGGGAACTTGTTTTCAAAAACAGAAGCTGCACTCAATAAAGAAAGAATATGATTCCGATGAAGTGGGCGACGACCGCCAGATTGATGAGCAGATGCCACACCATGTGGTGATAGCGGAATCCCTTGCGGGCATAGAACCACGCCCCGAGCGTATAGAACAACCCACCGATGGCGATGAGCGCGGCCAGCGGCGCCGAAGCCTGCCGCAGAAAGACCGGCAGGAAAAAGAGTATCGTCCATCCCATCACTAAATAGATGGTCAGGCTGATGGCCGGTATCGATTTGCGGGACAACGACTTGTAGAAGATTCCGAAAATCACCATCGCCCACTGCACGACCGTGATGACGACGCCCTGCCATCCGCCGATGACCGACAAGGCAATCGGCGTATAACTGCCGGCGATGGCCACGTAGATGAAGATATGGTCGAGGATGTGGAACACCTCCTTGTGCCGCGAATGGGGATTCATCGAATGGTAGAGCGTCGATGCGAGAAACATCAGAAAAATCGACACTACGAAAACCGAAACCGAAACCGATGCCAACACCCCGTCCGCATCGTGGAGATAGGCCCACACGGCTGCGAACGGCAAAGCCAGCAATGTCACGAACGACATCGCGCCATGCGACACGGCATTGGCAATCTCCTCGCCCGTCGTCGGAACATAAATCGTCCGCTTCTTCGATTGCTCAGTTGTTTCCATCGGCTTGCACTCCTTTCCGGCTCAAATATAGGAATTTTTCACTACATTTGTAAATTGGGATTCAAGGTGCAGGGAGTTATGGATTTTTCACGTTATGAAAAGCTCCGTTCGCTGGTACGGAGCAACTTTTCGGCCGAAACGCAGCGGCTGGTCGACGAAGCATTAGCATTCGCCGATGCGAAACTCACGGAACAAATCCGCTACGATGGACATCCGATGCTCGACCATGCCGTGTCCGTGGCGGAAATCGTCATTTCGGAAGTCGGGCTCGGCCGTAATTCAACCGTCGCATCGATTCTGCACGATGTCGTCCGGCTGGCCCACAAACAACTGTCGGCCGAAGAATTTCTCGCACTCACGGAAGAAATCCGCACCCGGTTCGGCGAACAGGTCGTAGGCATCACGGTCGGACTGGCGAATATCTCCGAACTCAAGCTGAAAGTTTCGTCGGAACAGGCCGACAATTTCCGTGACCTGCTCGTCAGCTACTCGACCGACCCGCGCGTCATCCTCATCAAACTCGCCGACCGGCTCGAAGTGATGCGTTCACTCGACATCTTCCCGCGCGAGAAGTGGCGCAAAAAGAGTTGGGAAGCGCTAAACCTCTATGCCCAAATCGCCCATAAACTAGGCCTCTATTCGATCAAGAGCGAACTGGAGGATATCGCGCTGAAATACCTCGAGCCCAAAGACTACGACCACATCGTCCGCAAACTGGCTGAAAGCGCCGAGGAACGCCGCAGTTTCATCGCCCGCTTCTTGGTGCCCATCACCGACCGGCTCGATGCGATGGGAGTGAAATACCACATCAAGAGCCGCACGAAGTCGATTTTCTCCATCTGGACGAAGATGCGCAAGCAACACGTACCGTTCGAAGGAGTTTACGACATCTTCGCCATCCGAATCATCATCGACTGCCCGCCCGAGCAGGAAAAGCCACTCTGCTGGACAGCCTACTCCATTGTCACGGATTTCTACACACCCAATCCGACCCGCATGCGCGACTGGATTTCGATTCCGAAGTCGAACGGCTACGAATCGCTCCACACGACCGTCTCGGCCGACGGGCGCTGGGTCGAGGTGCAGATACGCACCGAACGCATGGATGCTGTGGCCGAACGCGGCATCGCCGCCCACTGGCGCTACAAGGGCGTAGGGCAAGGGGCACAGACAAGCGAAATGTGGCTCGGACGGCTGCGCGAACTGCTCGAAGACACGACCCACTCGCTGGCGCAACGTTTCGATGCGAAACCCGCGTCGGGCGAAATCTTCGTCTTCACGCCCAACGGCGATCTACGCAAGCTACCCGAGGGCGCGACGTTGCTCGATTTCGCATTCGACATCCACACCTCGCTCGGATGCACCTGCGTAGGCGGCAAGGTCAACCAACGGGCGGTTTCCATTCGCGAGGTGCTGCACAACGGCGACATCGTGGAGATTCTGACCCAGAAGAACCAAACGCCCAAAGCGGACTGGCTCAACGTCGTGACGACGACCAAAGCCCGCACCAAAATCAAATCGTTCCTGCGCGAGGAACAGGCCAAGCACACGCGCATGGGCCGTGAGGAACTGGAACGCAAGCTGAAAAACTGGAAGCTGGCGATCACCATCGATGAAGCCATCGCCTACTTGGTGAAATATTTCAAACTGCGTTTGGGGACGGAGGTTTACGCAATGATTGCGACGCAGAAAATCGATTTCGGCAGCATCAAGGAGATTCTCTCGCGTCATCTGTCGGGCGAAGCCGCCGAAGAACGACGTGCGGCGGCAGCGGAAGCCGAACGCCAAAAGAAAGCCGATGCCGCGCAACGCGAAACAGCACCGGCCGGAGGCTCGCAGGATGCCCTCGTCATCGACGACGACATCTCGAAAATCCAATACAAATTAGCGAAGTGCTGCAATCCCATCAAGGGTGACGATGTATTCGGATTCATCACCATCAATGCGGGTATCACCATCCACCGCACCGACTGTCCGAACGCACGCCGCATGCGGGAGAACTATCCCTACCGCATCATCGAGGCGCGCTGGCGGAAATCGGCCGAGGGGGCGTTCCGCGTGACGATCCGCATCATCGCAGCCGATACGACGGGCATGGCCAACCACATCACGGAGGTCATCAGCCACGATCTGAAACTGAACATTCGATCGCTGGCATTCGAAGCCGCGAGCGGCGGTACGCTGCGCGGTACGGTCGCCGTCGAAGTGCCGGGAGCCAGCGTTGTCAATACGCTCATCCACTCCATTCTGCACATCCGCGGCGTGCAGAAAGCCTATCGCATCAACTGATCGAGGGTAAATCGGATCGTTCGTGCTCCGAATAACGACCCAGAATCCGTTCGCGCACGAAATCGGCGAACCGGCAGGCATCATTATAACCGAGCGCCGACGGACGGCTCAACAACACCAACGGATGTTGCCGGAACGGCTGCCGGTAGGAGGGATGAATATAGGTGTATTCGGGATTGGCTACGAATCCGGCCCGTTCGTAGAAATGGAGTCGACGGATGGAAATCACATCTTCGGGCGGATCTATTTCCAAGATCACCTGCCCGCCGAATCGCTCGAAAAAGGAGGTCAACACCTGCGAACCAAGATTACGACCGCGCAATTCGGCTGCAATAGCGAAATGCTCGATGTACCGGAAGTCACCGGTCTGCCAATGGAACAGCAACCCGACCACAACACCATCGAGCATGAGAGCGTCGGCTTCAAACAACGGGTCATCGAACGCACGGTCATACGCCTCCTCCCGCCACTGTTCGTTTTCGGGAAAAGCCCGACGATAAATCGCCCATACCGTGGACCACGCTTCCTCCCGACGGGAACGAAGCCGGATAAACTGCAAATTCTCCATTCTTTATCTTATATATCGACGGAAATAGATAGATAAGTTGTATTAATAAAAGGCCGCCCGAAATTCGTCGGACGGCCTTTTGTTTATCATCGCTCGTTTGTCGAACGCAATCGCTATGCCTCGTCGACCGTCGTTTCGGGATCGTCCACCAAGATGCGGCCGCAATATTCGCAGACGATGATCTTCTTACCCTGACGAATATCGGCCTGCCGCTGCGGCGGAATGTGGTTGAAGCAACCGCCGCACGCATCGCGCCGGATGGGCACCACGGCCAACCCATTGCGGAAATTGTGACGGATACGTTCGTAAGCGTTCAGCAACCGTTCGTCGATACGCATCTTGGCTTTCTCGGCCTGCGCCTCGAATTCGGCGACCCGCGGTGCTGTCTCAGCCTCGATGCCGTCCAGCTCCTGCTTCTTCGCCTCCAAATCCGCACGGCGTTCCTCGACAACGCTTTCCGTCTCCTCCAACTGCGTCTTCTTCACTTTGATACCTGCGGCATACTCTTTAAGACGCTTCTCGGCCAACGTAATCTCCAACTCCTGATATTCGATCTCCTTCGTAATGGCATCGAACTCGCGGTTGTTACGCACGTTGTTCTGCTGCTCCTTGTAGTTGCCGATCATGATCTTCGCCTGATCGACCTCGCGCTTACGCTGCTTGGTCAGCGTATTCAGTTCCTCGATCTCCTTGTTGATCTTGTCGGTACGCTCCTTGAGCCCGGCCAACTCATCGTCGAGCCCCTGCACGGCCAGCGGCAGTTCGCCCTTCACCTTGTTGATTTCGTCGATCCGGCTGTCGATTTTCTGTAATTCGTAGAGTGCCAGAATCTTCTCCTGCATGGAGTAATCCGCTTCGGTCGTCTTCTTTTGCGTTGCCATATATTCTGTTCGAATCGTTTAGTCTTACACCAGATAGTTTACGGGATTGCGAGAGCGTTCACTCTTGCGAACGGCAAAGTTAAGCAATTTTTTCGACAAAACGGCAAACAACAACCGAATTGCACAATATTCGCTCTCGAAATGGCCGATATCCGCCACGACGAGCGCGCGGTCCGGGGTCATGAAATCGTTGTACTTCAAGTCGGCCGTCACATAAAGGTCGGCCCCTGCACGACGGGCATCGCCGATCAACGATGCACCGGCACCCGTGCAGACCGCCACGCGACGCACCTCCGGACAAACGATATCGCTATGTCGCACGCACCGCACATCCAACGAACGCTGCATCCGACGCAGGAATTCCTCCGTAGCAACCGGCTCGGGAAGGTCGCCGACTACACCGAAGCCCACGCAAGCATCGGATGCCACAACCCGCGACGCATCCGAACACCCGACCGCCGACGGCGGAATTACCAGTTTTTCGGTCGGCTGCAGCACGCGCAACCCACCGATTCCCAACTGTTCGGCCAGCTGCCAGCTCATCCCGTCCGGAGCGCTGTCGAGGTTCGTGTGGCAGGCATAGAGCGCGATACCGCGACGAATGGCCCGCTCGACGCACCGCTGCACGTAATCGGCCGAATTGAATCGTTTCAATGGCCGGAACACGATCGGATGGTGGGTAATCACCATGTCGCACCCCGTCGCTTCAGCCTCGTCGAGCACCTCCTCGGTCACGTCCACGGCCAACAACGCAGCATGCACCTCGTCGTCGGGACGCCCGACGATCAGACCGGCATTGTCGTAATCTTCCTGCCACGCAAGCGGGGCGAATGCCTCGATAACGGAAGTTATTTCACTGATTTTCATATCGTCCGTCAAAAAAGCGACTGTTCGTAATAGGCAAACAGCTCGTTGTTGTCGTCATCGTCTTTTTTGCGCCGAGGTTTCCGTCCCCCACGGGACGATGATTGCGGCGTTTCCGACGGAGTGTCTTCCGGCTTTTCCGGAGTGGCTGCAGGCTCGACATCAAGATGTTCGGAGAGCTCGGCATCGCGGGCCGTATAGACTTCAGCGGGATCCATCTTGAGCTCCTCGCGCACTTCGAGCAACAACGACCGAATCCGCTGCAACCGCTCCATCAACTCGACGTCGCGCGGCACCTTGTCGTCGCTCCGATGCTGTCGCAACGCTTTACGGGCGCCATCGAGCGTCATGCCACGCTCTTTCACCAGATGGTAGATGAGTTTCAATCGCTCGACATCCTGCGGCGAGAAGAGGCGGTTGCCTTTTTTGTTGCGTTTGGGGCGCAACACGCTGAACTCCTTTTCCCAATGCCGAATCAACGACTGGTTGACATCGAACATCTCGGAGACCTCGCCCATCGTATAAAACATCTTTTCCATTTTCATTCAAACCTGCGCATAATACTCATGACCGTAGGCAGCATGTTTTTATTAATAGTCCTTATCTTGCTAATCAACGCGAATAGCACATGATGAGCAGCACATGCAACCTTTATACTGTTAATTCAGTATCCGCAACGAATTGGGATACAAATTATTCACCCGTATTCCGATCCGCTTGGCGAATCCCAAAGCCCGCCCGCGGGCACACACCAGATTCATTCCCTCGGCGAACGCATCCGCTGCGACGTCCTGCCGCCGCAGATAACGCAACGCCTGCTCCGCGTCCAGTTCCGCCACCGGAAGCGCCGCACGATTCAGCCCCGTGAAAAAAGCCAACGCAGGGTCGGGCTTCAACCGACCTTTGAACAACTGGCCCATCGCCACCCCCGAGTAGATGACCGGCAACCGCTCCGAAAGCATCCTCACGGCCTCGGCCTGCGCTCCGTACCACCCATACACCGTATCGGCTATCGAGACGAACTCCATCCGATCGGGCTCCGTCACCCAACGAGCCGCCTCAACACCCGCGGCGCGGTCGACAGGAGCGACGACCGACCGGCGCAGTTTCGATTGCGATTTCGGCAAACGGCTCCGAGAAGCGTTGTCCATTCGCTCCGCCTTGCGGGCCACGGCAGCGAAAAAACCCTCGCCGCATGCCCGATGCGGATAGAATCGATAAGTCCGGAACGGTCCGACCTCTCCGCAGACAATGCCCCAATCCTCTCCGATCGCCACTTCGTTCGACGACACGACTTCGTCGCCCGCCCATGCGAGCATCCGTTCCAACGAGCCTTCATCCTCCTCGCGATTGAAAGTGCAGGTGCTGTAAATCAACGTTCCACCGACACGCAACGCCCGCCAAGCCTCCCGCAAAATCTCATCCTGCCGCCGAGCGCACTGGTGCACGTTGTTTTCGCTCCACTCCGCACGCGAATCGATATCCTTGCGGAACATTCCTTCGCCCGAGCAAGGCGCATCCACGGCCACGACATCGAAAAACGCCTTGCAATCGCCCAACGGACGCGGTTCGCCGACCGTAACGATCGTATTTCCCATACCCCATTTCCGCACGTTATCCGCCAAAACGGCAGCACGCCGCCGATCGATTTCATTAGCGACGACCAATCCGTCGGCGCCGACCAACGATGCGTAAAGCGTCGTCTTACCGCCCGGAGCAGCGCACAAATCCAAAATCCGCGCTCCCGCGGTCGGTACGTTCTGCAACAGATGCCCAACGAACTGCGACGATGGCTCCTGCACGTAATAAGCACCGGCATGGAAATCGGTGTCGAGCGTAAACGAAGGCCGCTGGGCAAGATACCACCCCCACGGCGACCACGGCACAGACCGGTCGAACGTCAAATCAGGCAAAGTCGCAACGGCACCGCAAAAAGCATCGGGAGTTGGTATCCCTGCCGCAACAGGCGTTTCGGTTCCGACAGTCGCGTCCGTTCGGACCGAGAGCCCTGTTTTATCGGGGTGCAACCGCACAGCGACGGGCGACGGCGTATCGAGCGCCTCGCACAACGCCCGCCCCTCGGACGCACCGAGATCGCGCAAAACCCGCTGAACAAATCGCTCCGGAAGCATTCCGATCGAACCGAATTAAAACAATGAAGGATTATAACCGGCCAACTTCGTCTCGCGCTCGTTCACGCAAGCGCAAATCCGCTCGAAGACCGAGGCGTCCTCAACGAAATCTTCGCTATTCTTATCCACCACCAATACTTCGCCCTGATAATTATCGATCCAATCGTTGTATTTGCGGTTCAAGCGCCGGAGATAATCCTCATCGATATTCATTTCGTACTCGCGGCCCCGTTTGTGAATCTGGTGAATCAACGTCGGGACGTCGGCTTTGAGGTAAATCAGCAGGTCGGGTTGCGGAATGACAGTAGTGAACAGTCGGAACAGTTTCATGTAGGTCTCGAAGTCGCGCCCCGACATCAGGCCCATCTCGTGAAGGTTGCCCGCGAAGATGTGGGCATCCTCGTAGATGGTGCGGTCTTGAAAGATATACCCCGAACCGCTCTCGCGCAACATGTCCATCGTCTGCTGGATGCGGCTGCCGAGGAAACAGATTTGCAGGTTGAACGCCCAACGGTTCATGTCCTCGTAGAAATCGCCGATATAGGGATTGTTCGCCTCCTCCAGATAGGCCTTGGCCCGATAACGCTCCGTCAGCATCTGCGTGAGCGTCGTCTTGCCGCTTCCGATGTTTCCTGCTATGGCTATATACATGGTCGTAAGATTTTTATTCCTTTGTCAATTGTTCCGCCACATGACGGTCGTTCACCAATCGCGGCACCTTGTTCTTGCCGTGCTCACGCATCCACCGCAGGAACGTACCCACCGGAAGCACCGTCAGATGCTGGCGTTCGAGGGTCGTCAGACGTTTGGCGTCGTAGTCGGAATTGACTGCCCGCAGCGCTTCGTCCAGCACTTCGGAAAACCGATCGCGGCTGTCGGGCTCCTGCTCGAACTCCACGAACCACTCGTGCGCCCCCCGATGCTGCAACGACATGTAACACGGCGCGACGCTGTACTCGCTGACCCGAGCGCCTGTCGCACGGCAAGCCTCGACCAAAGCGCAATCGGCGTTGTCGACGATCAGTTCCTCACCGAAGACGTTGATATACTGACGCGTACGGCCCGCGAAGCGAATCCGGTAAGGGTTCGTCGAAGTGAACTCCACACGGTCGCCGATTTCGTAACGCCACAACCCATTGTTCGAGGTGATGAGCATTGCATAGGGCCTGCCGCACACGACCCCTTCGAGCGGGACGATGCGATCACCGTCGCGGAACTCGAAGAAGGTCCCGTAGTCGAGCATCAACAACATATCGCTGCGCGCGGGGTCGTCGGCCAACGCAAAAAATCCCTCCGAAGCGTTGTAGGTCTCCATGTAGTTCATCTTGTCCGAGGGAATCAACGCCTCGAACGATTTGCGGTAGGGCGCGAACTCCACGCCGCCATGCGCGAAAAGACACAGGTCGGGCCACACCTCCAACAGATTGCGTTTACCGGTGTACTCCAACACGCGGCGCATCAAAGCCAGATTCCACGACGGAACCCCCGCGAACGAGGTGATATGCTGCCCCGTGCATTCACGGCAGATAGCCTCGGCCTTTTCATGGAAGTCGGGGATAACGGCCGTTTCGGTGCGCGGCGCACGGAACCAACCGCTCCAGAACTTCATTGCGCGAATCAACACGGCCGAAAGGTCGCCGGCGACATAACCGTTCTCCTCGCAGCATGACCCGCCGAGGGTCAGGGTCTTGCCCTCGAATATGTGCGTATCGGGATGGTTCGCGGCGAACAAGGTCGCGACGTCGCGCATCCCGAGCGTATGGTTGCGATAGATCGATTCGCGCGTCACGGGGATATACTTGCTACGGTCGGACGTAGTGCCCGACGACCGTGCGAAAAGGTGTACACGCCCGCGCGCCGTGACGTCGCGCTCTCCCGCTTTCATCCGCTCGATATAGGGCTTGAAACTGTCGTAATCGAACGTGCCGACCCTTGCCTGGAACTGTTCGACGGAACGGACACTCCGCAAATCGAACTCCCGCCCGAACGCGGTATCGGCACCGTGCTCCAACAGCCGGCGCAACATGCGCTCCTGCGTCTCGGCAGGATGCTGCCGGAAGCGGTCGATGGCCCGCAGACGCGGCGCGAAAAAAGCACGAAGCAAACTGTTACGCAAACCCATCTCTTTTCTCTCCGGCTAATTGAAAAAATATCCGACTTTACCCACCGACGCCGGCATGGAAAAGACCACCACACGGTCGTAAGCATTGATTTCGGTGTTGTCCACGGCGATGAAAACCTTATCGCCCCGCACGATGCCGCCGATAATCGTATCTTCGGGCAATCCCAAGTCCCGGATGCGAGCCTTGGTGGCGGGCGAATTGGGTTTCACGATGAATTCCAACACCTCGGCGTCGATGCCGATCGACTCGGCCAAATCGATGTAATTGAGATTCTCGACCTCGGCGATTACCTTTTTCACCCCCATGCGTTTGGCGAGCATCGCCGCGAGGATGTTCGTCTCGCTGCGGCCCGTGACGGCCACAAAAGCGTCCATATTCGGAAGTCCTTCTTCGAGCATCACCTCCGTATTGCGTCCATCTTCACTGATAATCAACGTTTTGTCGAGCACTTCGGCCAATCGGTAAGCCTTCTCTTGGTTGTATTCGACCAGCTTGATGTTCACCTCGTCCTGCAGCTCCGTAGCAATGCGGACACCGATGCGCGAACCACCCAGAATCATCATGTTCTTGACCTCGACGTTGGTCTGCCCCGAAAGCTCCAACACCTCCTGCAAGGCATCCTGACACGTGATGACGTAGATGACGTCGCCTTCCATCAGATGCTCCTCGCGCCGCGGAATGATGGTCTGCCCGCCGCGCGTGATGGCGACGGTGCGGAAATTCAACTGTGCCTGCTCCTCGTCGAAGCCGGTCAACAGCGTCCCGACCAACGGCGATGAAGCCTCCAACCGAAAGACGACCAACGAAAGTTTTCCGCTCGAAAAATCGACGTATTCGGTAGTCGACGTATGGCCCAACAAATTGATAACCTCGGTAGCGGCAACCTTCTCGGGGTAGAACAGGTAGTCGATACCCATATCGATGAACATCTCCTTGTTGTTGGGCTCCAGATATTCGTTATTGTCGATGCGGGCGATGGATTTGCGGGCGCCTAATTTCTTGGCCATCATCGCAGCGACGATATTATCGTTCTCCTCGTGGTTCACAGCGATGAACAAGTCGCACTTGCGCACGGACGCACGACGCAACACCTCGAACGTGGTCGAATCGCCCTCGATCGAGACGACATCGGCCAGACTGCCTACGTCGGCCAACAACTTGCCGTCGGGGTCGACGATGGTGATTTCGTGCCCGTTGCCGCTCAACATGCGGGCCAGATGGCTACCCATTTCGCCGGCGCCGGCGATGACGATTTTCATGATTCGGTTCGCTCGATTATGTTGCAATCATCCGCTCCGGCAAGAAGCGGGCAATGATTTGCAAATTCTCTTACAAATGTATACATTTGCTGGAGAAAGCCCAAATTTTCAACCGAGAATTCGCCCATGTCCACGTGGTTCATCGTCCTGCTGCTCTCGATAGCGGCTGTCGCCCTGTTCGTCGTCGGAATGTCGCTGACCCTGATTTTCAAGGGCCGCAACATCGATTCCGAAATTTCGACCAACAAGAACATGCAACGGCTGGGCATCAAGTGTGCCGTGCAGGAGACGCGCGAAGCCGACGGACAAGCAGACTGCTCGCCGGACGACGACCGGAACGGTCCATCCGCCGGATGCTCGGGCAACTGCTCCGCCTGCGACATTTCGCACTGAACGGATCTTCGGCCCCATAGTTCAAGGGATAGAACGAGGGTTTCCTAAACCCTAAATCCGCGTTCGAGTCGCGGTGGGGCTACTCGGTCGGTGCATCGACCGTGCCATGACTGTTGATTGCGGTTTGGGCTGCATCATCCTCGTCGACCGTGACCGAACGGCGGCCGTCGGCCCACTCGATAGACAACCGGTCGCCGGAACACACCTCTTTGGCCGACATGCAGGCCCGATTCCCTTTCCGTACAATGGCGAAACCCAACCGCAGAATGCGCTCGGGAGCATAACCGGCCACCCAAGCCGCAACGGCATCCAACTGTTTCTTGCGGCGTTCCAACAACCCGCGCGCCGCCAACGGCAACAACTCCGCAAGATGATCCAGCGCCATATTTCGACGAGTGAAGAAGGTCGCCGTCGTTTCGCGCAAATCACCCGCGAAACGCTCCAGTCGCACGGCAGCATCGTGCAACACGCTCTGCACGACATCATGCAACTGCAAAGCTGCCACGTCGAGCAACCCCTCGGCATCGGCCATCCGGTCGACCAACCAACCGGCCACGGCAGTCGGCGTTTTGAGCGCCGTATGCGCCACCATGTCGGCGACGCTCGTATCCTTGTCGTGACCGATGCCGGTGATGACGGGCAACGGAAACTGCGCGACATAAGTGCACAACCGATAACTGTCGAAACAAGTCAGATCGCTGCGCGAACCGCCCCCGCGAATCAACACCACGGCGTCGAAATCCGCCTGCCGGTCGGCCACCTCGCACAAAGCCGCGACGATGGAATCCTCGGCGGCAGCCCCCTGCATGAAAGCATCGAACAACTCCGTTTCGAAACGGTAAGGGCTCTTGGCCAACTCCTTGCAGAAGTCCTGATAACCGGCGGCCTGCGCACTCGACACGACGGCTACGCGCTGCACGACCTCGGGCACGGACAACGCACGGTTCATCTCCCACACACCGTCCTGCTGCAACTGCGCAATGGTCTGCTGCCGTTGCCGTTCGAGATCGCCCACGGTGAACGACGGGTCGATGTCGGTGATCTGCAACGAAAAACCGTACAACTCGTGGTACGAGACCAACACTTTGGCCAACAGACGGATACCGGCGACGAGCCGCTGCCCCGTTT
>RYWP01000029.1 GCA_003979135.1 Alistipes sp. | reverse complement strand
AGATGTGTATAAGAGACAGCAATAATACTCGTCGGAATCTTGACGATTTTCGGTTCGGGGGCACAGGCGCAAAAGCGGATTCGTCAGACGCGCGAGGAGTACATCGAGCGTTACAAGACGATTGCCATCAACGATATGGAACGTTACGGGATTCCGGCCAGCATTACGTTGGCGCAGGGTATCCTCGAATCCGACAGCGGCAACAGCCGCTTGTCGGTGCAGTCGAACAACCATTTCGGCATTAAGTGCAAACGGAACTGGACGGGGGCTAAGGTCTACCACGACGACGATGCCAAGGGCGAATGTTTCCGCAGTTATCCGTCGGTCGAGGATTCGTATCGCGACCATGCCGAGTTTCTCGATTCGTCGCCCCGATACGATTCGTTGTTCGCCTATTCGCCGACCGATTACAAGAGTTGGGCACGGGGGCTCAAAGCTGCCGGTTATGCTACGGCGCCCGATTACGCACAACGGCTCATCCGCATCATCGAGGACAACGAGCTCTATTTGCTCGACCGGCCCAATGGAAATCGCCTGTATGTTTCGCACAAACGGGCGGATAGCAGCAGCGGCAAGTCCCATGTTCGGTCGCATGTCCGTCGGGCGGCTTCCGATACGTCTGTCGACCCGGACGATTATCAGGTGACCATCAATGCGCACAACGGATACAAGGTCTATTCTGCGAACGGCGTGCATTATGTCTTGGCCAAGTCCGGCGATACGTACGAGAATATCGGTACGCAGTTCCGGATTTCGGCGCGCAATCTTCGAAAGTTCAACGACTTGAAAGAGCCCGGTTCCCAGCCGATGGCCGGTATGCCGGTTTATATCGAGCGCAAGAAGCGGCGGTGGACGGGCAATGCAGGCGTCCATATTTGCCATGCCGGCGAGACGATTCGCACCGTGGGGCAGATTTATGCCGTGCGGAGCCGGTCGATCGAGCGGATGAACCGCATCCGACCCGATGCAGTGCTTTCCGAGGGCCAGGAATTGCGGCTTAATTGATAATTGTACAAATCGAAAATATGGAAAACACTCCGTTGCGGACGACGATATTGGAGACGATCGTTCGTAAATCGAATCTGAAACAGAAGGTCTACGACCATACGTTCGCCGTCTTCAATTTGTTGAAAGAGATGTTGTTGGAGATGGCGTCCGAGATGGACGACGCCTTGGAGGGGCAGCTCGACCGCCGTGTGCGGCTCGAGTACCGCGACCGTGGCAAGTTCGAGGCGCAGTTGCAGGTGTCGAATGACCTGCTCGTCTTTCAGATGCACACCGACGTCTTTCAGTTTCCGGCCGACCACCTGTTGTGGCAGAATCCCTATGTGCAGGCCGATTGCGAAAACTCCTATTGCGGCATCATCAACATCTACAATTTCCTCTCCGATTCGTTCAAGTTCAACCGCAACGCCGACGAGGGATATCTGATCGGTCGTATCTTCATCAACCGCGAGCGGCGTTATTTTGTCGAGGGCAAGGGGCAGACTGAGATGCGCGCCATGCAGTTCGGCGAGCGAGAAATCGATCGGGAGGCTTTGATCGGTGTTCTGGAATCGGCCGTGCGGTTCGCTTTGGATTTCGACCTCCTGACACCGCCCTATGAGGAGAACAAGCGGGTCACGGTCGACCAGTTCAACACCAAGATGGACAACTCGAAGTTCGTCACCGGCAAGCGGCTCGGTTACGATTTCGACGTCGAGGATATAGGATGATGAAAAGAGAATTTATGATATTCGTCGTTGCGACGGTGCTTGCGTCGGGGGTGTCGACCGTTTCGGCGCAGAATGAATTTGCCGAAATCACTCGTTTGCAGAAGTTGAATGCCCATGTCAGTGGTATTCGGTCGATGGCTGACGGCGAACATTATACCGTGTCGACCGACGAGGGGATTTTGCGTTTCCGTTACGACAGCGACACTCCCGGTGAGCGGCTTTTGCCGGTCGGTGCTCCGAAAGTCACCGATTACGCTTTTTCGCCCGACGAGCAGACGATTCTGCTCGCTTCGGGGGCAACGCCCATCTATCGGCGGTCATACACCACGACTTATTACCTCGTGCGGGACGGTAAGGTCACGCCCGCTTTGCCTGATGCTCGTGCTCCGCGCGACGCTTCGTTTTCGCCCGATGGCAAGAAAATCGCCTATTCCGATCATAACGACCTCTATGTTTGTGATTTGGAGCAGGCTTCAACCCTTCGTATCACCGAAGACGGTGAATGGAATGCCGTCATCAATGGGACGACCGATTGGGTCTACGAGGAGGAGTTCGGCGCCACTCGGGCCTATGCCTTTTCGCCCGATGGCCGCCGGTTGGCCTATCTGCGTTTCGACGAGCGCGAGGTGCCGTCGATGGAGATGATGCGTTACGAAGGCAAGTTGTATAATCGGGCCTTTTCGTTCAAGTACCCCAAAGCCGGTGAGCGCAATTCTGTGGTTTCGTTGTGGGTCTTTGATTTGCAGACGGGACAACGCGAGCACATCGATACGGGTTCCGAGACCGACCAATACATTCCGCGCATCGGCTTTACGCCCGACGGACGGTTGTGGTTTTTCCGGTTGAACCGGAGGCAGAATAAGTTCGAAATGATCGTCTGCGAGCCGCACGGCGCGCAGCGGACGGCCTATTCCGAGGGAGCGCAGCAGTATGTCGAGCGCGTTGACGACGGGACGATCACTTTTGTTGATAAGGACCGTTTCATCGTGCGGCAGGAGGGGCATACGGGGTATATGCACCTTTATTTATACAGTATTCGCCGCGGCGTCCTCGCACAGTTGACTAAAGGCCCGTGGGAGGTGACCCGAGTGGTCGGTACCGACGGCAAACGGGTGTGGTTCCTTTCGACCGAGACTTCGCCCCTCCGCCGGAATCTTTACAGCGTGGGGTTGGACGGCAAAGGTAAACGGCGGCTTACGTCCGAGGAGGGATTCTATACCGTCGCTCCGAGTTGCGGGATGAAATATTTTCTGACGACCTTTACCAACGCTCGAACGCCCAATCGAATATTCGTTTGCAACCATGCGGGAGAGACGGTGCGTACGTTGGCTGACAGTCGCGAATTGGCCGCTGCTTTGGTTGCGTCGAATCGTCCTGTCAAGGAGTTTTTCACCTTTGCAACTGAGCGGGGTGATTCGTTGAACGCTTATATCATCAAGCCGCGCAACTTCGATCCGTCGAAACGTTATCCGGTTTTGTTGACGCAGTATTCCGGCCCCGGGTCGCAGTCCGTGCAGGATCGGTGGATGCTCGATTGGGAGGATGCTTTGGTCGACAAGGGATATATTGTCGTCTGCGCAGACGGTCGCGGTACAGGGTTTCGGGGCGAGACGTTCAAGAAATCGACCTACGGTCGTCTGGGTGCTTTGGAGACCGAAGATCAGTTGTCGTTCGCGCGTTACATGGCCGCACAACCTTACGTCGACCCTGCACGCATCGGCATCTACGGTTGGTCTTACGGCGGTTTTATGGCGTTGAGTTGTGCATTGAAGGGGCACGGGCTGTTCAAGATGGCCATCGCTGTGGCGCCCGTCACTTCGTGGCGTTTCTACGATACTATTTATACTGAGATTTACAACGGGCTACCGCAGTATAATGCTGCGGGTTACGATGATTATTCGCCGCTCAACTTCGCGCGGATGCTCGACGACCGGCGGACGCGGCTGTTGCTCATCCACGGCACCGCCGACGATAATGTCCACTTCCAGCATACGGCCGAGATGGCCCGTATCTTCAATCGCATCGGTAAACGGTTCGACATGATGGTTTACCCCGACCAAAATCATTCGATGCGTCCCGATGCGACGCAGGCCGTGCGGCAGAAGATGGTCGATTATACGTTGGAGCATCTCTGATTTATGACCTTTTCCTGTTGTGTCGAATCGATTGTGGGGCCTTTGACCGTTGTTTCCGATGAATCGGTTGTGACGGCTATCCGCTTCGGTCGGATGCTCGACAATGGGGACGATGCTGTTCGGCCCGATGTCCTGCGGCAGGCCGTACAGGAATTGAACGATTTTTTCGTAGGCAAACGACATGTGTTTACCGTGCCGGTTGGGCCCGTAGGTACGCTTTTTCAGCAGGAGGTTTGGGCTGCGTTGCGGGCGATTCCGTATGGCGAAACCCGCAGTTATCGGGACATCGCTCGTGCCGTCGGCCGTCCTGCTGCTTGTCGGGCCGTGGGGATGGCGAATCATGACAATCCCATTCCGATTATCATTCCATGCCATCGGGTTGTGGGGGCAGACGGTCGGTTGACCGGTTATGCAGGAGGGTTGGAAATCAAGTCTCTTTTGTTGCGTCTGGAACAGGAACACCGCGCATGTGCGGACCTATTCTTCTCTGCCCAATAGAATGCGGGCTTGTGTCCGCGCCGCATCGGTGATGCGGCTCCCCGAGAGCATTTTGGCGATTTCGTCAATGCGTTCTGGGTCGTTCAGCCGCGTGATGTCGGTGCGGCCTTCGTGTTTGTAGACCACGAAGTGGGCCGAGCCTTTCGAGGCGACCTGCGGCAGGTGCGTGATGTCGACGACTTGCATCGTCTGCGAAAGCCGTGCAATGATTTCGCCCATCGCATCGGCGATACGTCCCGATACGCCCGTGTCGATTTCGTCGAAAAGGATGGTCGGCAGTTGCATCCTTTCGGCCAGCAGGGCCTTGATTGAGAGCATCACACGCGATAGTTCGCCGCCTGACGCGATGCGTTCAATCGGTTGCGGGTCGCGGTTTTTGTTCGCCGAAAAGAGGAATGCTACGTTTTCCTTGCCCGTGCGGCCCAGCATCTCGGTCGGGGTCAGTTCCACGCGGAAAACCGTATCGGGCATCCCTAGTTGTACGAGGGTTTCGAGTACCCGTCCGGCGAATTTCGGTGCTTGTTTTGCGCGGGTTTCGTGGAGTTTTTCAGCCAGTTTTTGCGCCTCTTTTTCTGTTGCTTGCAGTTCTTTTTCCGCGTCTGCGATCGCCTCGTCGCTGTGAACGATGGTCGCCAATCGTGCAGCATAGTTGTCGCGAACGGTTATCAAGGCTGCCTCATCTGTCACATGGTGTTTCTGTTGCAGCGAGAGCAACGTGTCCAGCCGGTTCGTGAGTTTCTGTAAACGGGCCGGATCGGCATCGATGCGTAGACTATCTGTCGTGACCGATGCGTCGATGTCTTTCAGTTCTTCGACGACCGCATGCAGCCGCGTCGCATAGTCTGCCGCCGCCGGAAAGTTGACTCCTAAGCGGGAGAGTTCGTTCTCCGAGTTGCGGAGTTGGGTCAGAATGCCCGTTTCATCGGCATCGAGCGCATTGCGCAGCGTGATGAACGTTTCGCCGATGCGGTCTGCATTTTCAAGTATGGCGAGTTCCGCTTCGATTTCGGCCTGTTCGCCTGTGCGGAGCGCTGCTGCCGTGAGTTCGTCGGTCTGGAACCGGAGCCATTCTTCGTCTCGGCGGCCCGTCTCGGCTGCTTCGCGCAACGTGGCGACACGACGGCGCAGTTCCTGCAGTTGCGTGTAGGCTGTCGTATAGCGGGTCAGCAAATCGCCGTTTCCGGCCATCGTGTCAAGCGCCGATATGCGGAACTCCTCCGACGAAAGAATCAGATTTTGATGTTGCGAGTGTATGTCGACCATCCGTGTGCCCAACTCGCGCAGTTGTTGCAGTTGCACCGGTAGGTCGTTGACGAATGCGCGGCTTTTGCCTGCGGGCGAGATGATGCGCGTAAGGGTCGTCTCGGCGGCGTATTCCAAATCGTTTTCTTCGAAAAACGGTTCCAGTCCGAGTCCCGTCAGATCGAAAACCCCTTCGATCCGACAGTTGCCTGTCGAATCTTTCAGTGCCGCTCCGTCGTTCTTGGCGCCGAGTAGCAGTCCGAGCGCTCCGAGCAGAATTGATTTGCCCGCACCTGTCTCGCCCGTGATGATGTTCAGACGGGCATCCAGCTCCAACTGGAGCCGGTCGATGAGTGCGTAGTTTTCGACGGTCAGACAGCGTAGCATGGTTATCGGAGGTGTTTTTCGATTTTATCTACGATGCGGGCAGCCACCTCTGCTTTGCTTAGCAGCGGCAGATCTTCGCGGCCGGTGCGGTCGATGAGGCTTACCTTGTTGGTGTCGCCGCGGAATCCAGCTCCGGCATCCCGCAACGAGTTCAGCACGATGAAGTCGAAATTTTTCTTGGTGAGTTTGGCCTCGGCATGGGTTTGCTCGTCGTGGGTTTCCAGCGCGAATCCCACCAGCAGCCGGTCGCCTTTCGTCGCGCCTAAAGCCGCTGCGATGTCGCGCGTGCGTTTCAGTACAATGGTCATTTCGCCGTCGCCTTTCTGCAATTTGCGGTCGGCTACCTCTGCGGGCGTGTAGTCCGCTACGGCGGCGCACATGATTGCTCCGTCGGCCTTTTCGAATGCTGCGACTGTCGCTTCGTACATCTCGGACGCCGAAAGCACATCGATTCGTTCGACGCCTGCGGGCGTCGCAAGTGCGGTGCGGCCGCTGACGAGTATCACCTTTGCGCCGCGCTGTGCCAGTTCGCCGGCAAGGGCGTAGCCCATCTTGCCCGACGAGTGGTTCGACAAGAATCGCACGGGGTCGATGGCCTCGATGGTGGCACCTGCTGTCACGACGAAGCGTTTACCTTGCAGGCTCTTTTTTTTTTCGCTGAGCAGTTCGCCGACGAATGCGGCGATGGTTTCGGGTTCAGCCATGCGGCCTTTGCCGTGCAGTCCGCTTGCCAACTCGCCTTCGGCCGGTTCGACGATATGCACGCCTTGTTCGGCGAGCGTTCGCAGATTGCGTTGCGTCGCCGTGTGCGCATACATGTCCAAGTCCATCGCCGGAGCTACGGCTACCGGACAACGGGCCGAAAGATAGGTCGTCAGCAGCAGATTGTCTGCTACGCCGCAGGCCATCTTCGCCAGCGTGTTGGCCGTGGCCGGTGCAATCAGATAGCAGTCGGCCCATTCGCCCAATGAAATGTGCGAGTTCCACGCTCCGTTTTCGGGATCGAAGAATTCCACCAAAATCGGGTGCTTCGACAGCGTAGCCATCGTCAGCGGCGTGATGAACTGTTTGGCGAGCGGTGTCATCACCACACGCACCTCAGCCCCCGCCGTCACCAACGTCCGACACAAGTGTGCGGCCTTGTATGCGGCGATGCTTCCGGTGATGCCCAACAAAATCCGGCGCCCCTGCAAATCGACGGACCGATCGTTCTGTCCCATCTTGCCCGGTTGATGGATTTACTCCTCTTTCTTTGTGGGTTCGGCCATCCGATATTGGAGTTCATCGTCGAGGAACTCCTCCGTTGCGATGATGGTCGGTTTGGGTAGCCGCTCGTAGTAGCGCGAAATTTCGATCTGCTCGCGGTTTTCGAACGTCTCTTCCATCGACGTGTCGGTCGGTGACGAGAAATCGGCCAGCTTGCGGTTGAGCTCGGTTTTCAGCTCGGTGGAGATTTGGTTGGCACGACGGGCGAGGATGTTGATCGTTTCGTAGATATTGCCCGTCTCGTGATCCAAGTCCACGAGTTTGCGCGTAATGGTGTTGTTCGGAATGTTCTTCTTGATTTCCATTGTATTTTGTCAGCTATTGTTGTCGGTTTTGTTGCGAGCGAGGAAGTCGCGGGCGTGTTCGGCCATGCGTTCGACCTCTTTCATGTGCTTCGATTCGGGATAGGCCTCTTTGAATGACAGATAGGAGTCGAGCATCGAGAGATAACGGTCGGTCTGCTTCTCGGCGATGGAGTTGCTGGCCAGCCGGTAGCCGGAATCGACGATCAGATACATGATTTCTTCGCGATGCGCACTTTCGGGATACACTTTCAGTGCATTTTTCAGCGCCACGATTGCCGATTTGTAACGTCCGATCTTATAATAAGTATAGGCGTTCAGATAGGCTTTTTCATGGAGCCGTTGGGTCAGTTCCTTATTGATTTTCTGAAAATTCTCGATTTGCCTGCTTTCCGGATAGTGCGACATGAATTCGTTGATAGCCACCAATGCTTGTCCCGTCTTCGTCTGGTCGCGTTTGGGGCCTGGTGCGAGGTAATAGAAGCAGAGGGCGTACATTCCCTCGGCATCTTCGATGAATGCGCTGCGTCCGAATTTGCGACGGAATTCGTCCAACAGCGTGGATGCTGTGTCGTAGTCGCGGTTCTTGAATTTGCAGCGGGCGTTGTAGAACGAAATCGTGTCTTCGCGCGATGTGCCTTGATAGTAGCGTTCGGCTCCCTCGAAAAGGGTCGAGGCTCGCGACCACTTCTCTTTTTCGTAGTATTCGAGCGCTTTCGCATAAATCTGGTCGGGTTTGCCGGATTTCAGCACTTGGTTGATTCCGGCGCATCCGCTCAGCAGGGCCATCAGCAGGGCTCCGTACAAAAGTTTTGAAAGGGATTGCTTCATCGCTGTCTCGTTTACGGCGCTTATCGCGCAAAGGTACGCATAAATTAACGATTTTCAAAAATTTTTATTGGCGGCTTCGGTCTTCGTTTTGCTGGCAGGCGCTTTCTTGCCTGCCGAATTTTTTGTCATTGTGTTATCGGACGCTTTTTGTCTCTTGACCGGTCATATCTTCGGACCGGCGATAAGCGGACGATATGCGAAACGGCCGCCCGATGCTTAAAATCGGGCGGCCGTTCGTCGTAAAAACAGGTCTTATCGGAAATCGAAAACCACATCCAAGTGCAACCCTTCGTCGCCTTTTTTGATGCGGATGTTTCCGGGTTGACTGTTCGGGCCCTGTTGCTTGATGGGCTTGAACGACTGGATAGCCGGAATGTCCAGCAGGAACGAAATATCGCCTTCCGGAAATTCGGGCATCGTCCGTTTTTTAGCCTCGGCAGGTTCGCGCGGCGTGAACAGCCGCAGGAAAATGCCGTCGCTGAGTGCATAGACCGTCATCGGGGCGGTCGGATTTTCGAGCGTAGCCCAGTAGAGGTTGCCGTGATAGCCCTTGAATTCGGGATAGACCAGCGTTTCGAACTCTGCGCCCGTCACCGTGTCGTTGTAGTCCTTGTGCCAGATGCCGTAGCGGGCGCCTGCCAGCCGGTTCTTCCAGACGCGATAGGGACCTCGGCCCAGCCAGCGCATACCGGTGCAGGCCGTCTCGGGATAGGAGAATGTCAGGCCCAAGTTATAGACTTCGTTGTCCATGAATGCATCGTCGAATCCTTGACCTCCCGATGCGCGGTTGAGCAGCAGCGCATTCATGTGCAGCAGTCCTTCGTCGGTCAGTCGCCAAACGATCGAGTCTACACCGCCGCTGTATCGGGCGCAGTAGACGGCTCCTTCCGACGTTTCGCGGAGGGTGCTGCGTGCGGGTTCGTAGCGCATCTTCATGCCGACGGCTACGGGGCCGTTGTTGAACGGAATCTCCGTTCCGTCGTGTTTGCGGATGCCGAGCAGCTTGCCGGTCGTCGCATCGAACGTAACGCGCAGCGCATCGTTAGCCAGCTCGATTTTGTCGCTGTTGCGCGTCGCGCGGGGTGTTCCGGCCGACGGTTTCGCTTTGTATTCACGGGCGAAGTAGGGCTTGGCGAGCCGAATCGGATAGCTCCACGTGCAGATGCTGCGGCCCGTGTGGTCATAGGCTTCGAGTTCCAGCAGGTCGCCGTCGAAGAAGTTCTTCGGCATCTCGAAGCGGGCCGTGCGGGTTTCGCCGGGCGTTGCATCCGGAAGTGTCACTGCTCCGTGGGCCACCACGACCGATGTCGTATCGGCCTGCATGGGTGACGGCGCGCGGAGAACGCGATAGTCCATCCTGCATTGGCTGAGGTCGGTATAGAGGAATTCGTTCGTCACGCGGAACGAGCCGTCGAAATGCGATGTCACGGCGAACGGACGGATTTGGATGGGCGACCATTGTTCGCGTATGGCATTATAGCTTCCCTCCTTTTCGCGGCGCGGGCCGAGCAGGCCGTCCGGTGCGTTCGAACCGTCGGAATCGAGTATGCCGCCACGGTCCGTTCGCATGGGCGCTTCGTCGCAGAATGCCCAGATCAATCCTCCGGCAAAGTAGGGCGATGTGCTCCAGCGATCCCAGAAATCGCGTAGACCGGCACCGCCTCCCTCGTCGTACATGGCGTGCATGAACTCCGTAGGCAGGAAAACGTTGTAGCCGTTCGTCAGCCGTCCGACACCGGTCAGATAGGTGGGGTAGTGGTGCGTGTCCAGCCCGTCGAAATCGGCCCACGGATGGATGACGTGCCGCTTTTGCAGCGGATCGTATTGGTCGAACAGACTGTCCAGTTTCGTGTTCCAGCCGCCCTCGTTTCCGTTGCCCCACAGCACGATGCACGGATGGTTGACATCGCGTTCGAGCATTTCGCGCAGCAGTTTGCGGCCGACTTCCGTGTCATAGGCATCGTGCCAGCCGGCCAGTTCGTTGAGGTAGAGCAGACCCAGCGAATCGCACATGTCTAAGAAGTGCTCATCGGGCGGATAGTGCGACCGTACGGCGTTCATGTTCATGCCGCGGATCAGTTCGGCATCGGCGCGGCTCAGCGCAGCGCTCGTCGCACGGCCTCCCTCGACCGAGAACGAGTGGCGGTTCACCCCTTTCAGTACCAGTTTCGTGCCGTTCAGATAGAGGCCGTCGTGCGGGTGGAATTCCAGCGTGCGGAAGCCCGTGCGGACTTCGCGCGTCTGGATGGCTTTTCCGGTCGGGTCACACAACTCCAGCCGTGCCGTGTAGAGATGCGGCGTTTCGGGTGTCCACGGTTGCACACCCTCCCAGCGGCTCTCCACGAGCGTTATGATGTCCGTCAGCGGGAACGTGACGCTCGTCGCTCCCGTTTTGTCGCGCAGCGGAGTGCCGTCGGTCAAATCTTTGAGCGACAGGCGAAGGGTGTAGCCTGCTGTCGGATTGGCCGTTTCGATTTGGGCTCGCAGCGTGCCGTCCTGTTGTCCGTCGAGCACGAAGTGGCGCATGTGCACTTCCGGCACGACTTCCAGCCATACCGGTCGATAGATGCCGCCGAAGATCCACCAGTCTGCCTTGCGTTCGGCGGCGTTGATCGACGCATTCGCCGAATGTTTCGCTACCTTGACTTCCAGCAGATTGCGGCGTCCGAATTGCAGCAGAGGCGTGATGTCGTAACCGAAGCGGTAGAATCCGCCTTGATGCATATCGCCGGCTGATTGACCGTTGATGAATACCTCCGTATCGGTCATCACGCCGTCGAACCAAAGCAGGACACGTTGTCCGTTCCATTGCTTCGGTACGTCGAACCGATGGCGATAGGTGCCTTCTTCATCGCTCGGCGTCGCTCCCTTGACCGTGTACCAGCGGCCGTAGGTGTAGTCGCCGAAGCCTTGCAGCTCCCAGTTGCAGGGGACTTCGATTTTCTTCCATGCGCCGCTGTTCTGTCCGCCCGTGCAGCGGAATTCCCACGTCTTCGTATCGTCGATGCCTGTGCCCGACAGATAGATACGTTCCGGATGGGGCATTTGAGCCGCGCTCGTTCCGCATCCTGCGATGAGAACGAGCGCCAGCAGTCCCTTGTGAAGCATACGCATGAGTTATTGCAGTTTATAAACTTCCGATCCGGCCAGCAGGAAGCAGCCAGTGCCGTAATCCTCGAAGTCGGGTACCGAATTATAAGTTACGGGTTGACCGTCTTTGGGTTCCTTGCCCGTGCCCTGCACATAGCCCAAGAAACCGTTCTCGTGTACGGCTTCGTTGACCATCGCGTTCCAGCCTTTGAGCGTTGCCGGCAGATACTCCTTGCGATCGAGTACGCCGTTGTTGATGCCCCACGCCATGCCATAGACGAACAGTGCCGTACCGGTCGTCTCCTTGCCGCCGAAGTTGCTTTCGTCGTGCAGGCTGACGTTCCAGAACCCATCCTTGCGCTGGCAGGCTTTGGCAGCCTTGCACATGGCTTGCAGGTCGGCGATGTAGACATCGCGGTGCGGGTCGTCGGCCGGCAGGTCTTGCAGTACGCGTACCAGCGCCGCCACGACCCAGCCGTTACCGCGCGACCAGTAGCAGTTTTTGCCGTTCGGTTCCTTGTAGGGAGGGACGAAATCTTTGTCGCGCCACCACAACCCCTCTTTCTGATTGTAGAGGCCTCCGGCCAGCGTGTTGCGGGCCCATGCGTACATCTCCCACGCCTTTTCGTAGTAGCGCGGGTCGTTTTTCAGTTTGCCCAACTTCACCAGCACGGGCATCCCCATCTGGATGGCATCGATCCACGTCCAGTCGTCGACCTGCGGCGTGTTGACGAGCATGTTCATGCAGGCGATGGTCTTCGTCAGCATCTTCGGCTCGGGCGTCAGGTTGTAGAGGTCGATGTAGGTCTGCGAGCAGCAGTAGTTGTCGGCATTGCGGGTCGTCGTGTTGTCCTGCCGCATGCCCCATTTGTGGAATTCGGCCCAGTCATAGGCGTAATCGTAGTAGCGATTTTCCGGATAGATGGAATAGAGCGCCATCAGACCTTCGTAATAGACGGCTCGCGTCCAGATATTCGATTCGTAGTTCTTTCGGCGGGAAAAATAGGGCATGACGGCCGTGGGGTCGGCATACTTCTTCATGAAATAGTCGTTGACGCGTCGCATGGCTCCGAGCGTTTCGCGTTGCGACGGAATTTCCTGTGCCGTCGTCGTCGCGGCAAATGCCAGCATGAGCAGGCCGATAAGTAGTTTTTTCATAATTCGGTAGATTTGTTTGGTGTTTTTCGTTATTGGTTTTTGATCTTCACCGGATAGAGTTTTACGGCAGGTGTCAGTCCTGCGGGTTCTACCGGCCATGCCGATGTGTCGAGCCGCTTTCCGGTGGCGCTCACAACATTGGCATCCTTGAAAATACGCCATTCGATGCCTCGGCGGTCGAGGTCGGCGATGAGGTTTGCTGGAAGATTCGTGACTTCGATTTCGATGCGGTTATCGCCTGCTGCGAGCCATTCCGTGACGTCGATTTCGAATGGTACCGACCACGCCGTGCCTGCTTCGTGGCCGTTGATTCGGATGCGGGCCGATTCGTGTACATCTCCCAGCCGTAATAGCCATGCGTCGGCTGCGCGGGGATCATCGACCGTAAAAGTCGCCGTGTAGCGGCCCGTGCCGCAGAGGCGTACGAGGTCTGCGAGAGCCCGTTCGGTCTCCAGTGCACGTGCATTTCGTTGGGCTGCTGCATTCAGTGCCGCCAGTCCGTCATCGTCGGTGTGCAGGGGGTCGCTTGCGATTTCATCGGGCAGCGGCGTGAGCGTTGTCCACGAGTGAGGTTCTGCAATGGCGAATTGTTGCTTAACGGCCGGAAGCGATTGCGGGAAGTCGAGTTGCCAGCCGTGACCCGTTACGGGTTCGCTCGTTGCTTCGTAGCAGGCCCATTCCGGCAGTGATTCGGTCTCCGATTGCGATGCGGGTTGTCCGACAAGGCATTCCAGTAGCAGCGATTGTCCGGGTTGGAGTTGCAAGGCGAATTCTGTCGTGCCGTGTCCCGTAGGACGCGATTTCGCAATGCCTCGGCGACCGTTCAGCGGGTCGGTGACGATGATCCGATCGGCTTCGACACCGACTTCGACCGTGCCGTCGATGGCTTGGCCATCGAGCAGCGAGATGAAGTAGCGGTATCCGTCGTCCGACCGACGGCGAATCAGTTGGCAGCCCTCCTTTTTGAGCGGTTCATAGCGGGCTTCGGCCGTTGCGGCCAGTTCGTGCAGGTCATTGCCCGTGACGATGCGCCCTGCGCCGTAGGAATGGATTTCGGTTTGTGTAAAATCGGCCGCAGGCAGGCGGCGTGCAACCCGCTGGAACGTTCGGCGGCGTGCTTTCAGTTTGCTGAAACCGGGGACGTCCTCCGGGTAGCGTTCTGCGAAAATCACTGTCGCTCCGTCGTGTGCCAGTGCGAGCATTTTTTCGAAGGTCTGCTCCGGCATCAGCCGGCAGTTGGGCAAAATGATTGCCTTATAGCGAGTTCCGCCCGAGGTGACAATTGCTCCATCACGCACCACCGCATCGGTAAGATAGCGGTCGGAGATGTAATCGGCATCGTATCCGCCACACACGAGCGTATTCATCGTGTGCTTCAGTTCGGGCATCGTTTTGTCCATCTTGTGGATGTCGAACAGTAGCAGATTGCGGCCTCGTTGCGAATCGCTGATGTCTTCCATCGGGATGTACAGCAACAGTTCGTTGTCCGGTTCGCCTTCCTGCAAAAAGGCTTGGCTGCGGGCGATATAGTCGAGCATCGCACCGGCATCGCGCCAGAGCGGAGCCGTGGGCGACATGTTGATGGAGGCATAGAACAGCCATCCGGGGAAGACTGCATTGCGGGGCGAATAGGGCGCGCCGTGGAAATAGACGTGGTTCACACCCGAGGCCAGTATCTGGTCGATTTCGGGTTTGCAGCTCGCCAGCGACGTGCGGAAATGTTCCGTGAGCCACGTCAGCGTTTCGCACGAGGTCAGCGGTTTTCCGGTGACGTGTGCTGCCGACGAGGCGAATTTCAGTACCGCAGGGTCGGCATCGCTGTGTTTGGCATCGGGGTCGCGGCGCAGGCCCGGGATGTCGAATTCCGTGCGGCCGAACGATTCGCATTCGGGGATATCGACCGCCGCATAGAAATCGAAGATGTTGCCCGGCGAGCCGTGGGCTTGGTTGCGGACGCGGCTGCCGTGGCTGTGGGCCCAGTCGGCCCATACGGTCGTGAAGTTGCGCAGCAGCATGTCGGCGAGGGTTTGCCGGTAGTCGCGTACGATGCGGGCCGAACGGTCATCGGCGCCTTCCGCCGCAAATTCGGGCAGATAGTCCTGCAGCCGGTAGCCATGGTCGCGTTCGAATTCTGCGAGCAGGGTTTTGTCCCAGCTCGATCCGTAGACCTCGAACGAATCGTTGAAGAACGTATCCGGCCACGGGGCGTCCGATGCGGCGAACGCTTCGTCGAAATGAGACAGATAGTGCTGTACGGCATCGCGGTTGTAGTGGTTCAGAACATAGCCCACGCCGCCCGGGGCTGCCCGTTTCACCATTTGGAACGTGCGGCCGGCATAAAGCGCATAGAGCGTCCATTCGCCTGCGGGGGCTTGCCAGTCGAGCCGCCCATCGGCATCCACACGGGCCGTCAGGTCGATGCGCTTGCCTTTGTCGTTCACTGCTTGTAGGGCTTCCAGTGTCGCAACCGGTTGTTGTTTCGCATCGGTAGGACGCAGCGGTTCTGCCAGCCGTTCGCCGCCCCGAAGCGTCCGCTTTTCGAGCAGGTATTTCTGGGCGCTTTCGTCCGTCGAGACCCACGGCCCGCCGAACGGCCAGCCCGTGCAGTTGCTCATGTCGACCTGAATGCCCAGTTCAGCACCGCGTTCGACGGTGTAGCGGTAGGCCTCCATCCATGCGGGCGAAAGGTATTCCAAGTCGTTGGCCTCGTTGCCTTTGACGCCGTAGATCGGGGTGATTTCAACTCCGCCGATTCCCTTGCGGGCGAATTCCGTGAGGTTGTAGTTCAAACCTTCGCGGTCGACGGCGCTGCCCAACCACCACCAGCGGACATAGGGCTTATGTTCGGGGCGTGGACCTCGGGCTTCCGTTTGAGGGGCCGGTCGTTGTGTCGTTTGCGATTGTCCGGCCGCAGGAGTAGCGAGTGCAACGGTCGCTGCGAGGAACAAAAAGCCGATACGGTTGATTTTCAGATTCATGGTTTGTTATTCTCTTTGCAGGGTGATGGCCATCAAGCCGATCACCGCATCGTTCGACAATGTTTCCAGTTCCAGCCGGTCGAGTTCGCGGGCCGGATCGAGCGCGATGTCCAGCAGCATGCCGGCTCCGCCGTCGATTTGCCGTCCGTAAACTCCCTCGATGCCCAGTTCGTCGCCCAGTCGGCGGCTGATGCGTCCCGTCGCGAAGTGGATGCGATAGGGCGGTACGCTGCCCTCGTCCGGTCGGAACGCACTTTCGTCATAGTAAATATCCTGTTCGATGGGCACCCATGTCGTCGGGTTGACCAGTTCGACCGTTTGTATCGTGCCGTCCTTGTAGCGGATGCGGACGACGCCGTTCGCAATGGCGTATTGCATGTGGTTCGTCGATCCTGCCAGCATCAGATAGGCGTGTGTCGCCCGACCGTGCAACGCGACCTGCGTTGCGTCCGGATAGTTGTCCCACAGCGAGGTGTAGCGGATGTTCGCGCCCTCGCGCGGCGTGCGAAACGGGATGCCGAGCGACGTGTGCAGCAAGCTGTCCGCTCCGACGAGCGCACGCAGTCTGCTGTCGTCGATTTCGGCCGTCAGCGTCGGGTGGCACCATTCGCCGATGCCCTGTACGGGCAGTTGTAGCGTCGTGAAGGGCGGGCGCGGCGAGAGATAGCGGTTCTTGAAAATATCGCTTACCGAAGCGTTGTAATCCATCGCGACCGGTTCGCATTTTTCGGGTTCGATGGCATCGAATCCCGCTGGAACTGCCTTTTTCGCGGGTCGGGGCAGATCTTCGGCCTGCCACCAGCGCAAGGGGCCTGCTGCGACCTCGCGGAATCGGGTGTATCCTACCTGTT
Organism: Alistipes sp.; assembly: GCA_003979135.1. Lineage (GTDB taxonomy): Bacteria > Bacteroidota > Bacteroidia > Bacteroidales > Rikenellaceae > Alistipes. Next base: position 1,185 of record RYWP01000029.1, on the reverse strand, counting down.
TTTCGGCTCCCGTGTGACGTACTTTCGGCAGTTTGCCCCATTTGATTTCCACGGTCGCATTGCGGTCGTCGCCCACCTCGACGGCGATGACCGCTTGTCCGACGGAGGGTTCGACTACGCTCCAGCGGGCCGGTTTCCCGTCGACCGTCACGCGGTCTATCTTGCCGCGGGTGGCGACTTCGAGCCGGATGGCGAGCGGTTCTGCAAAACGTTGTTCGATGTTGTAGCGGTCACAGTTGCCGTTTCGGCGGAACGTATAGGCGATGTCCTGCATCGAGATTTCGGCTTCGTTCCATGCCGCGGGGAATCCCGGGCGTAGCGTCAGCCGTCCGTGCAGTGCATCGGGCCGAATGCCGTAGAGACCTTCGACCATCGCGCGGCTCCAAACGCCGATCGGATCGCCGAAGTCGCGGTAACATTCGCCGCGGGCGGCATCGTAATGGCTGATTTGGCCGAAATTGAGGGGCGAAGCGCCCATATACATGTTGTCCAACGCCGTGCTCTTCATCAGTTGGAATGCCTCCTCTGCACGTCCGGCTTGCCAGTATGCCAGCGCCGTGTGCATCACCTCGGCGATAGCTACGTTGTTGATGCTCCACGAGTAGGGTTTCCAGTCCGTGGTCGAAATCGTGGCATAGTCGCCCTCCAGTCCCTCGGCCTCAACGGAGATATGCGGAATTTCGGTGTCGACATAGCGCGTCGCCGTGTAGGCTTGGAATGGGTCGGCTGCTTCCGAATCGATCGCATGATAAATCGTCCAGACCGCTGCATCGGGATGCAACCGTTTGTGGCCCATGAAGTCGCGGTATTCGGCCCAATGGCCGCGGTCGTTCATCCACAGCACCTCGTTCATCGCCGCAAGGATAGCTTCGGCCTCTGCGCGATAGGGCGTCGGGTCGAGCCCGAGCAGTTCGGCGATTTCGGCAGCTTTGCGGTTCGCATAGTAGTTATAGGCCGACGAGTGGGTCACCGCTCCGGCCGTGTAGTAGAGTGCATCGCTGGCCCAAATGCAGCAATAGGCATCGTAGAGGTGGTCGCCGTCGGGGTCGTAGTTGCGTTTTTCCCATGCCAGATGGCGTTCGATGACGGGGAAAATCGTGCGGGCGTACTCCTTGTCTCCCGTCCATGCCAAGTGGCGCAGCAGTTCGTCGATGTAGCACAGATTCATGTCGTAGTGCGACATTT
>RYWP01000028.1 GCA_003979135.1 Alistipes sp. | reverse complement strand
GTAGCCGTATTCCTCCTTGATGCGGGCATCGAACAGCGCGAAGCCCGTTGCGACGACTACCGCATCGCACGTCAGCGTGCGGCCGTCGGTCAGTTCGACTTGCTGAGCCGTGAATGATTCGACCTCGGTCGACAGATGTACTTCGATGCCTTTTTCGCGGATTTTGCGGCGCAGTTCGGTCAGTATGTCCGATGCGGGCGTGAAAGTCGGGAACAGCACGTGCCAGTCGCGCAATTTGCCGCCCAGTTCGTTTTCGCGTTCGATGATGACCGGTTCCACACCCCGTTGCGCAAGGTTCAGAGCCGTCTGCATACCGGCCGGTCCGCCGCCTATGATGATCGTTTTCTTCATTATTCTCGTATGTCGTAAATCAAATCCGACTGGCCGCAGTTAACCGCCGCCGTGTCGGGTTTGCCGATGAATTTTCCGTTGCGTCCCAAGTATTTCGCTGCCGGATCGTAGTCGATGCCCATCTTGTCCAGCAGCGGTTCGACATCCACTTGGTGCATCTGCATGCCCAGCGCCCACGGGTCGTAGCCCAATACCAGTCCGGCCATCTCCTCGTAGGTCAGCACCGGAATCCCGTGGCCGTTTTCGCCGTAGGTCGTGCCCTCCATTTCGGCGATGGCGTATTGCCATTTGTCGAGGAACATCGCGCAGCCTGGACAGTTGGCCACGATGAAATCGGGCTTGTAGGGGGCCATGCTCTCCAATTTCTTGTGCGAGTTGGCGATCGAATAGCCGCGGTTGGCCTGTACCAAGTAGTTGCGGAATCCGAATCCGCAGCAGTGGCGACGTTCGGGATAGTCGACGCATTCGCCGCCCCATGCTTCGACCATGCCCGCCAACACGTAGGGGAACTCCGAACCGCCGATGCCCGATTTGGGGAAGATTTTCGCATAGTGGCAGCCGATGTGTTCTACCACGCGGAGCGGTTCGCCCGTCGCGGCGTTCACCAGCTTATGCTTGGCTTGTGCGGCGATCGCCTCACGAAAATGGAACACGATGTCCGACGTGTGGGCGAGGCTCGCCGGTTTCCGGAATTCGCGGCCCGTCGCCTTGCGGAGGTGTTCGCGCGTGCGTTCCTCTGTCTCGGGAAATTCCTCCCATGTGGCGAGGATTCCGGTGTAGATACCGAATGAGGTGATGCACGACGTGACGAAATTTTCGTAGCCCGCTTCGTTCATCAGCGCAAACTGTCGTGCGACCACCGTCATGATGGTCTCCAGCGGCACGATGTCCGAATGGTAGCCGATACCGGTGCACGATGAATGCTTCGGATCATCGAGCAGGTCTTTGCCTAAGTCGTGGGTCAGGATGTCGATGAACGCCCGCTCGCTGCCCGGAAAAAAGTTCTGACGGATGCAGCTGCGTGCATAGTAATAGCGGTCATCGGCAATCTGTTTCTGATATTCTTGCCAGCTGTTGCGTTTCATGTCGCTAAATGTGTTCTGTGCTGTTTTTGCGGAATACATCCATCATATAGCGTTCGTCGGCGCCTTGTTCGTAGCCCATTTCGCGGGCTTTGCGGTCGGAGTGGCGTTCGATGGTCTCGAACATCTCGGTGCCGCCGCTTTCGTCGAAGATGCGGTGGATTTCGTCGAGCGATTCGGCATCGAGCCGACGCAGGGCACCCGCTCCTTCGCGCTGGTAAACCGGCGTGAAACAGCCATAGACTTCGCGGTCGTGGTCGTGGATCCATTGCCATACGGGGCCTTGTTCGGGATGTAGTTCGGGTTTCACTAATTTCGGTACGATGCAGTAGCCCGTGCGGAGGATATTGTCTCCGATGGTCCGTTTGAGCGCCAGCTGTTGGCGTCCTTTTTCGCTCTCGACGAAGAAGCCCAGCTTTTGCGACAGCGTGCGCAGCGCTTGGATGACATAGCCCGGGGTGTTGCCGCGCGGGCATCGGGGCCGGCACGACATACATTCTCCGCAGAACCAGATCGTGTCGCTTTTCAGCAGGCGTTCTATCGCCTCTTCGTCGCGCGTCTGGACGATCGAGACGATCTGGCGTGGGTCGTAGTTGTAGAACTCCGCCGCGGGGCATACGCCCGTGCATACGCCGCAGTTCATGCAGGCATGCAGTCCCTCGCGGAACCGCACGTCTTCCATCAGCATGTCGAAATATTTAGCCATTGTCCGGAAAAACCTTTGCACGGCAAAGGTATGGATTCCGAGCGGTTTGCGGGGTAGTATAAATACCTAAAATGGCTCTATTTGTCGGTTTCGGACATGGATACTGGATTTCGCTTCGCAGGGTTTCGTTTTTCTGCAGTTTCGACGATATTTTTTGAAAATCCGAGGAATTATCCCTATTTTTGTGCAAAACATATTGATTACACGGGAAGTGTAGCTTATTCTCGTTGATGGAACGTAGGAAATTCTAATCACGATAGAGAGAATGGCGAACATTTTGCCGCGTCTTGTATCCGTATTCTACGGATGCACAGGCGTGGGCTGTTGCTTATTTTTCTATCACGGTTTCCTACGACCTCATCAACGGAAATAGGTTTCGGCACCACGCTTTCCGTATTTTAGTTAAGCAAAACTATTACGAATCGCCGTGCGGGGTGTCGGGTATGGCAAAACTCAAACTCTCAATAACATGAGAAAACTTTTATTGTGTGCCGCAATGATTGCAGGCACGGTGTGCATGACGAATGCACAGGAAAAAGTCGCGTTCGGCGTACGTGCCGGACTGAACGTCAACTCGCTTTCGGTATCGGACGAAAGCGGTTTGAAAAGTCGGGTCGGCTATCACGTCGGTGCCGTGATGGATTGGAACGTGGCGAAGAATCTCTACGTGCAGCCGGGTCTCTATTTCACCACACGAGGCGCGAAAAGCTCGGACGAGGGCTGGGAACAGAAGATCAACATGAACTATCTTCAGATTCCCATTTCGGTGGCGTATCGTTTTCCGCTTTCCGAAACGGTGAAACTCGACATCAATGTCGGTCCGTATGTCGCGTTAGGCGTCGGAGGTAAAATAAAATTTTCCGAAAGCGGTGATAGCGAAGAGATAAAGGCGTTCGGCAGCGAGGGTCTCTGCAAACGTTTCGATGCAGGTCTTCGGTTCGGTGCAGGCGTGCATATCCGGAAATTCACCGTCGGTCTGTGCTACGACCTCGGTCTGGCGAACATCGCTCGCGAATCGGGCGAGGGTGAGAAAATCAAGAACGGTTCGTTCCAGATCTCGTTGGGATACAATTTCTAAAAGGAACTTTAATTTACGATGAACCGCCTCGGCATATTTCTGCCGAGGCGGTTGTTTTGTGCGTGCGTCGTTCGGATGTTTCTTCGGGTGCTTGTTTGGTGTTTCGGGCGAACCTGCTTATCTTTGTATTCGGTGTTCCAACCGGTTCGGTTCCGTCGGATACTGATACCGACCGAAAAATTCATTCGTATGAAAAAAATCATCGTTCTCTTCCTTGTGACCTGTACCTTGTGTCGTTGTTGCGTAACGTTCGCACGACCGGTTGAAATTGAAACCGCGTTCCGGATACTGCCGCAGCGTGTGTCGCATATTCGGATTACGAAATTCGATCACTTCACGTATGTCATGCGATTTGCTTACGATGCACAGGGGCGTATCGTCTCGGTAGTGGAGTCGGATTTTCGTTATCTGGATGACGGCACGTCGAAACCCGACAGGATCTCTACCGTGGAATATGATGGTCAGAGCATGACGATAGCAGATCCGCATTCGAAATTCAGTTACGAATTGGCCGACGGCCGGGCTGTTTCGATGACAGGGGCATGGGCCGAAACGATGGAGTTTTCCGGCGAATGTGCCGAGACATACTCTTATGATGCGGCCGGATATCTTTTCCGTCGGACATATCGGGATGATAACGCCATCGAATATGAAAATACGTTCGCCGTTGCAGACGACGTTTTTACGGGATGGAACCGACTTATCGAGGGCGAAGAACTCGTCATGACCAATGAAAATGATTCCGAAGTATTCAATAATCTGAATATTGACCTGTTCGGATTGAGCGAATTCACTTTCTATGAAGTCTGTTCACCGATACGGTTATACGGTGTCGGAGGCCGTCGGGTTCGTACGTTGCCGCGTCGAATCGTTTGTCGGTGGCTGACGCAACCCGATGAGATCGAATTTCGCACCTATGATTACCGCATGGATGGCGACTATATTTCGGAGGTCGAAATCCGTGATACGAACGGGGAGCGTATCATTCGGTTGGAATTCTTTTACGAGGAGTAGTTCTGAGCCGTTCGTAGGTCTCGAACGAGAACGGATGGGGGTATTCGGTGCCGCAGGGATAGCTTTCGGAGTCGACGAGCCGCCAATCGGCTGCGTCCCAGTCGGGGAAACGGGTGTCGCCCTCGTAGGTGTGACCGACGCGCGTCAGATAGAATCGGTCGGCAATCGGAAGCGCTTCGGCATAAATCTGCGCGCCGCCGATGATGAAAACCTCCTCGTCGGACGGAAAGAGTGCCAGTGCTTCGTCGAGCGAGTGGACGACTTCGCATCCGTCGATTGCGAGTTCCTGTCTCGAAATCACCACGTTGCGCCGGTTAGGCAGCGGCCGTCCGAGTGACTCGAACGTCTTGCGCCCCATGACGACCGGATGACCCGTGGTCAGTGCCTTGAACCGGCGCAAATCTTCCGATATATGCCACAGCAGCGTGTTTTTGTCGCCGATTATGCCGTTTTCCGCAACGGCCACTATGATAGAAATCATATTTGTTTCTCGTTTGAAGTGGGTGGGTGTTTCAGAACGACATCGGCGCCTTGATGGCAGGCCATGGGTCGTATCCTTCCAGCGTGAAATCTTCGTACCGGAAATCGAACAGCGACCGCACCTCCGGATTCAGCCGCATGCGGGGCAGCGGTCGCGGTGTGCGGGATAACTGTTCGTGGGCCTGCTCCAAGTGGTTCAGATAGAGGTGCGTATCGCCCAGTGTGTGGACGAAATCGCCCGCTTCGAGGCCGCAGACCTGCGCCATCATCAGCGTGAGCAGGGCATATGACGCGATGTTGAACGGCACGCCGAGAAACGTGTCGGCGCTCCGCTGATAGAGCTGACATGAGAGCCGCCCTTCAGCCACGTAGAACTGGAACAACACATGACACGGCGGCAGCGCCATATCGGCCACTTCGGCTACGTTCCACGCCGACACGAGGATGCGGCGCGATTCGGGTTGGCAGCGGATCGTCTCCACGGCTTGGGCGATTTGGTCGATGCACCTGCCGTCCGGACGTGGCCACGAGCGCCATTGATAGCCGTAGACGTGGTTCAAGTCTCCGAATCGGTATCCTGCGATGGGCGATTCGGCGCCCTCTTGCGCGGCTTGCAGGAATGCGTCGCGGTCGACCGCCTCGATGCCGTGCCGTGCGCACAGCTCCGTGTAATAGCGGTAGGCGTCGTTATCCCAGATGTGGACACCGTTGTCCACCAAGTATTTGATATTCGTGTCGCCATGTAGGAACCACAGCAGTTCGTGGATGATGCCTTTCAGAAAGACCCGTTTCGTGGTCAGCAGCGGGAATCCTTCGCGCAGGTCGAATCGCATCTGATGGCCGAAAATGCCTTTCGTGCCCGTGCCCGTGCGGTCGCCGCGCACGATGCCTTCGGTCAGAATCCGTTGCAGCAGGTCGTGGTATTGTTTCATTGTTCGAGCATTTCGAGGGTGAGGGCGCCCGTGTCGTCCAGCACGGCATAGGAGGGGCATTTTTCCCAGCCGCCCAAGTGTATCGTGTGCAACGTGCCGTCGTGATAGTCGCGCGGAAAGTGCATGTGTCCGAAGACGAAGTGGTCGACTGCGTGGGTCTCGGCGTAGCGGCGTGCGTAGCCGATAAGCGGTTCGGTCAGCGATTCGTCGAATCCCTCCGGTCCTGCGTGCGATTTGCGCGATTTGCCGCTCCACCAATGTCCGAAACGCATTGCCCAGTCGGGGTGCACGCCCCACGAAAAGAGCCATCGCAGCGTGCGTGACCGGAAAATCCGGTTCAGCAGGCGGGGTTCGCGGCCGACACCCATGTTGTCGCCGTGAGCCATGTAAATCCGTTGTCCTTTCAGTTCCAGTATACGGGGCATCGGGTAGACTTCCATGCCGCATTCGCGTCGGAAATAGTCGCGCACCCACAGATCGTGGTTGCCCGGAAAGAAACCGATGCGGATACCGCGGTCGGTCAGTTCGGCCAGCTTGGATAGCGTCCGGACGAATCCTTTCGGCACGACGCGGCGGTACTCGAACCAAAAATCGAAGATATCGCCCAAGAGGAAAATCGCTTCGGCATCGGCAGCTGCCCGGTCGAGCCACGCCACGAACCGACGTTCGTTCGCACGGGCCGTTTCTGCATCGCCGCTGCCCAGATGGATATCCGAGGCAAAATAGATGCGGGTCGCGCTTTCGATTCGTGCGGTTTTCGTCATGGCTGTGTGTAAGTTGTCTTGCGGCAGTCCGTTATCTGGTCAGCTGGTCGAGTTTGGTCGTCAGGCTTTTGCCGTAGATGTCGCGGGCGACGAGCGTACCTTCTTTGTCGATCAAGAAGTTTGTCGGCAGTTTCTGCACGTTGTACATGCCGAGTGAGGTCGAGGCCTTGCCGCGCAAATCGCTTACCGAAATCCACGGCAGTTGCTGTTCCTGCACCGCCGTAATCCATGCCGGCTTCGAGGTGTCGATCGCCACTTGATAAACTTCGAACGGAGTGTTCGCATGGGCGTATTTTGCATAGATTTCTTTCAGTTCGGCGTTCAGCGCATTGCTGTTGCCGAGTTCCGCCGACCAGAAATCAAGCAGCACGACCTTGCCCAAAAGCGACGAAAGTCGGATTTTCTTGCCGTAGATGTCGGACATTTCCAAATCGGGATAGCCCGTTTCGGTGATGTGCGACGAGAGATTGATGCGGGCGTCCATGCGGGTGATTTCGGCCAGCAGTGATTGCAGATAGGGCGATTCGGGATGGCTTTGTTCGAGGGCTTCGGCCACCGTGCGGAAATAGACCACGTCGCTGTCGCCGTTGAACAGATAAGTGTCGCCCGGGAGCCGTTGGTAGAGGGCATAGACCGCCGCCAGCGATGCCTTGTGTTCGATGATGAAGTGCAGCTGTTCGCGTCGGATGCGGTAGTATTCGGTCGTGTACTCCTTGATGAGCGATTGGCGGGCTGCTTCCGTCAGGCCGGCTTCCGAAAAACGTTGTGCCAGTTTGTCGAGGTTCTGGGCACCCGTCACGAACGCTTGGTAAAATCGACGCAGCAGTTCCGATTCTTCGGACCCCGCGACCGTATAATTGCGCACGACGTTCCCCACTGAACCGACCTCCACACGGTCTCCGGCCGCGAGGAAGAGCGGAATGCGTTCGCCGTTGTAGACGATATTGTAGAGTGCCGGCGATTGGGGAGCCGTTTTCAGCAGGAATCGGTAGTTGCCTTGCGCGTCCAGTAACGTGGAATCGATGACGGATTGTGCCAGCGGCGTGACCTGTTCTAAATAGACGGTCTTGGCCTCGTTACCGACGAACCGGCCCGAGATTTTGACTTTCGACGAACGGCAGCCGCACAGAAACAACGCGGCGACCAACGTAAACAGAACGGTTGATTTCTTCATTGGAACGATGTTGAACAATAGAAAACAAAAATACTTTTTTCTTCGGAATAACGGAAATTTACTTCGAAGAATTGCGATGGGGTCCGTTGTTTTTCTGAAAATTGCGGTTGTGCTGTTGATTGCGGTTGTGTTGCGAACGTTGTTGCTGGCGCATCGGGCCGCGCTGCGGACGTGCCGAATGGTGCTGTTTATAGTCGCTTCGGAGATTATTCAAGGCTTCTTCATCGATTTTTATGGCACCTTCGGACATCCGTTTGATGTCTCGGACGATCACCTCGTTGTTGGGGTGTTCTTGGTTGTACTCGTAGCTTTTCGTGCGCATGTAGCGGGCCAGATTGTCCACCGTCTGCGACACCAGTTGTTGGTCGTGCGCATCGGCCAGTTTGCGGATGATCTGTTCGACGTATTTGCCGTAGTGCTTGTAGCTGAATCGGCTTTGCGTATAGCGCATCGCATGGGGCGTCATGGTCAGTTCCTGCCGCGACGGGCGCGGATAGGGTGAATCCACATCCAGCTGGAAATCAGACATGATGAAGAGGTGATCCCACAACTTGTGGGTGAAATCCGCCGTGTCGCGCAGCAGCGGAAAGAGGTTGCCCATGACGGCGATGACGGCCCGTGCCTGCCGGTTGCGGTCGCGGCGGTCTTCGATCTTCGAGAGCGAGTCGATCATCTCGTGGATATGACGCCCGTATTCGGGCAGAAACAACTTGCGTCGTGTGTGGTTGTAATTCTTTTTCATAAAGGGTTTCGATTGATCGGCCGTATCGTTTCCGGTCGGCCGCGTATTCCGTATGGGCTTTTCCGATAGGCCGTTACACCATGGTTCGGCGGTGTTTTCCGTGGCGGTCGGATTTTGGTTTAAGCACGCGGAAAAACCTATCTTTGGGACAGAAACGGGAACATCCTGCGCAGGTTCGTGATTGACAGAGCAGCGTCGCGCTTCGGTCGTTCCGGCGTTTCCACCGACAAATGTAGGTAAAAATTCAGGAAAAACAAGTCATGGCAAAAGTTTTAATTCTCGACCGTTCAAAAAGTATGCGAAACATCCTGCGCGAGCGATTGGAGTACGAGGGCTTCTCGACCGAAGCGGCGGAGGATGCGAGCATAGCCGCGCGGTTGTGCGAAAAGATACCGTTCGACCTCATTCTGTCCGATTCGACCGGCGGGGTTTCCGATACGGGGGTTCCGTTCATCGTCTTGGCGGGCGAGGGTACCATCGATTCGGCGGTGGCTGCCGTGCGCAACGGTGCGCGCGATTACCTGACCAAGCCCGTCGACATGAATCGGTTGCTTACCTCTATTCATAAGGTGGTCGATTCGCCCGACGAGACCGATTCCGCTCCGGCAGCCTCGTCCGCCGCGCAGCCTGCCGTCGTCCGGCGTCGCCGCAGTTCCGGATTCCATACCGAGCCCATCATCGGTTCGTCCGCTCAGATCGAGCGGGTGCGGCAGCTTATCGACAAGGTGGCGCCGTGCGATGCGCGGGTGCTCGTCACGGGCGAAAACGGCACGGGCAAGGAGCTCGTGGCCCGTTGGATGCACGCCAAGAGCCGGCGGGTGGGGGCACCGTTCGTCGAGGTCAATTGTGCGGCCATTCCGTCCGAATTGATCGAGAGCGAGTTGTTCGGCCATGAGCGCGGGGCTTTCACGTCGGCCATCAAGCAGCGGCGCGGCAAATTCGAGCAGGCCAACGGCGGCACGCTTTTCATGGATGAAATCGGCGACATGTCGTTGGCGGCGCAGGCGAAAGTGTTGCGGGCGTTGCAGGAGAACCGGATATGCCGCGTGGGCAGCGACAAGGATATCGACGTCGACGTGCGGGTCATCGCCGCGACGAACAAGAATCTGAAAGAGGAGATCCGCAAGGGTAATTTCCGCGAAGACCTCTACCATCGGATCGGGGTCGTCGTTGTGCGGGTTCCGGCTTTGCGCGATCGCGCCGGCGATATTCCGTTGTTGATTGACCACTTCATCCGGCAGTTGTCGGCGGAGTACGGGATGTCCGAAAAGCCGGTCGAGGCCGATGCGTTGGAGTCGTTGTGTGCGATGCAATGGTCGGGCAACATCCGTGAATTGCGCAACGTCATCGAGCGGTTGATGATTCTCTCGACCGACCGGATTACACTGGACGATGTGCAGAATTATTGTTAGGCTTTTTATTAAAGGATGCGCATAATTCTATCGACCGTGGGTAGCATGTGTGCACCGCTGCTTCTTATAAGGTGTCGATAACGGTCGTCTTTTTCTCCATTGCGAGGAGCAGGTCGTGCAGCGGGGCGAGCGAACTGTTCGCATCGAATGCTGCGAAAACCATTTCGTGCGCCTGCATCGCGACATATCGGTTGCGCAGCTGCGCGGAATAGCGGCTGTGACGCGTTCCCGGGTAAACCGACAATAGCAATAGCCGTCCCTCGTCGATAGCTTCGGCCAGTTCCGGTTCCATGCGTCGATAAATCGACCGTCCGAGTACCCAGACGACCGGTTGGCGGCGTTCGAGAAAAATCCGAAAGAGTCCTTGTTCGAGGGGCGAGTGGAATCCGCTGATAATCACCGATTCGCTCCCGCAAATCGATTCGGCCCATGCGCGGCAACGGGCTGCAATGCTCGGCGTCGTGTTGCGCGAGGCCAGAAATCCGACCGTCGTACGGTCCAGAAGGGTTTTGTCTCCGAGAAAGTCCATAAAAAAGCGTGGTGCTGAAAACTTGTTCACCAGACGCAGGTCGTAGGATACCTCAACAGTTTAAACAAGCTACAGCCCCACGCCCATATCCCAATAGAGGGATACGACGCGGGAAAGTTTTGCTTATTTTCACTGTTGTCGAATTTCCTACGTTCGCATCTGGAAAATAAACTTACACTTTCCGTGTAATCAGTATGTCATGCACAAAAATAGCGATATTCTGCAAATTTGCAAAATATCGCCGTATCGTAACGAGCAACTCGAAGAGTTGCCGATCCGTGCCAGTTAATTATAGCGCTCCTCGACCTTTTTCCAGTCGATGTTGTCCCATAGCGCTGCAACGGCATCCGCACGACGGTTGCGGTAGTCGATGTAGTAGGCGTGTTCCCATACGTCCAAGCAGAGCAGCGGTTTCATCCCGCGGCGCAGCGGATTGCCGGCGTTCTGTTCGCTGACGATGGCCAAGTTGCCCGACTTGTCCTCGGCGAGCCATACCCAGCCCGAGCCGAACAGCGTCGTAGCCGCCTTGTTCATCTGCGCTTTGAGTTCGTCGACCGAACCGAAATCGCGGTCGATGGCCTCTTTCAGCGCGCCCGTGGGGTGGGTCTGCGGCGTGGGCGCCAGCTGGTCGAAGTAGAATTCGTGGTTCCACGCCTGCGCGGCATTGTTGAACAGCGGGCCGTCGGACGAGATGATGATCTCTTCGAGCGTGCGGCCCGCATAGGGCGAATCGACGAGCAGTTCATTGAGTTTGTCGACATAGCCTTTGTAGTGCTTGTCGTGGTGGAAACGCAGCGTTTCCTCCGAGACCTGCGGTGCGAGCGCATCGTAGGCATAGGGCAGTTCACGGACCGTGAATTGCGTTGCGGTTGCGGTGTCGGTGGTCATGAGGATGAGAATGAATGACAGGATAATCGGATACATGGATTGCTTGTTTTTGCGCGGCTTGCGGTCTATTCTTCGACGGGTTCGAACGCCCATTTGCCTTCGCCGCAGACCGGACAGATCCACCCTTCGGGGAGGTCGTCGAACGAAGTGCCCGGGGCGATGCCGTTTTCGGGGTCGCCCGCTTCGGGGTCATAGATGTAGCCGCAGACGGTACAACGATACTTTTTCATGGTAACGGATTTTGATTGATTCGTTGTTGTCCACAACAAATAACGTACCGCAAACTCCGTTGCGGCGGAATTTGCGGTACGTGTTTCGTTATGTGCGGGTATGCGGCGATTGGTTCAGGGCCGGTGCTCTTTCGATCGGGCCGCGTCGTTTCGCGTTGCGGACGGTCAGAGCAGCGTTTCCAGAATCTGTACGGCATTGAGCGCCGCACCTTTGCGGATCTGGTCGCTCACGCACCAGAACGTCAGGCCGTTGTCGCAGGTCAGATCGCGGCGGATGCGGCCCACGTAAACAGGGTCTTTGCCCTCTACGAAGAGCGGCATGGGATAGACCTTGTTGGCCGGATCGTCTTGCAGGACAATGCCCGGGGCCGCGGCGAATGCTGCGCGGGCCTCCTCGACCGTCACGGGCCGTTCGGTTTCCAGCCAGATGCTCTCCGAGTGGTCGCGCATTACCGGCACCCGCACGCAAGTCGCCGAGACGCGAATGTCCGAGTGCATGATTTTCTGCGTCTCGTAGTACATCTTCATCTCTTCGCGTGTGTAGTCGTTTTCCATGAACGCGTCGATGTGGGGAATGACGTTGTAGGCCAGTTGGACGGAGAATTTCGATACCGTGGGTTCCTTGCCCGCACCCAGCTCTGCGTATTGCTGCACCAGTTCGTCCATCGCAGCCGCTCCGGCGCCGCTCGCCGATTGATAGGTGGCGACGTGCACCCTGCGGATGTGGGAAATCCGTTCGATGGCGTTGAGTGCGACGACCATTTGGATCGTCGTGCAGTTAGGGTTGGCGATGATGCGGCGCGGGGCGTTTTTCGCATCCTCGGGATTGACTTCGGGTACGACCAGCGGAACATCGGCATCCATGCGGAATGCCCGCGAGTTGTCGATCATCACGGCGCCGTGGCGGGTAATGGTCTCGGCATACTCTTTCGAGACGTCGGTGCCCGCCGACACCAGCGCGAAATCCACATCACGGAAATCGTCGTTGTGTTGCAGCCGTTCAACCGTGAGTTGTGCGCCGCGGAACGGATAGGTGCGTCCGGCACTCCGCTCCGAACCGAAAAGCCGCAACTCGTCGATCGGCAGTGCGCGTTCCTCCAATATGTTCAAAAATTCCTGACCTACGGCGCCGCTGGCACCTACGATTGCGATTTTCATTTTATTGATAGGCTTGATTGTCTTGTTGTTTCGGTCGAGGTTCCGTCCTGCGGACCGCGGGGCATAGTTCGGTTTGTCAGTCGAAAAATTCATCGTCGTCCGCGATACCGGTTTCGGCCGTGCGGTCGGCATCGGTCGCCTCGTCGCAGTTGTATCGGGGCATCTGGGTCGGTCGTACGAAAGTGTCCGTACGGCCGATGCCGAACCGACCGTCGTTGTAAACATTTTTCAAGAACTCACCCACGATAGGCAGCGCCACGACGCCGCCCTCGCCGGCGGAAATCAAGTGCACGGCTTGGTCTTCACCGCCGACCCATGCTCCGGCCACGATTTTCGGGGCCACGCACATGAACCATGCGTCGCGGTTCTTGTTCGAGGTTCCGGTCTTGCCGCCGACCTCCACGCCGTAGAATCCGTAGTCGCGGTTCAGACGGCCCGCCGTACCTGCGTTGACCACGCCTTGCAGCATCGTGAGCATCGTGTAGGCCGTGCGTTCGTTGATGGCATCCTGCGATTGGGGGATGAATGTGGCGATGACATTGCCCTGCTGGTCTTCGATGCGGGTGACGAACGTGGCATCGTTGTGCACGCCTTGATTTGCGAAAGTCGAGAATGCGCTCGCCAGTTCGAATACGTTCGACTCCGAGGTGCCCAAGCAGAGTGCCGGCACGGGGTCGATGTAGCTGCGGATGCCCATGTTGTGGATGAAATCGGCCACGGCTTCGGGTTGCTTGGCTTGCTTCATGATCCACGCCGAGTAGTTGTTGCGGCTGCGGGCCAAACCCCACGAGAGCGGGTTGAGTTCGCCGTTCTGCTCCACCTTGCCCGCCTCCTTGGGCGACCACGCCGTGCCGTTGGCTGTTTCGATCGTAACCGGCAGGTTGGGCACCATCGTGCAGGGCGTCATGCCGAGGTGGTCGATGGCGAACGTGTAGACGAATGGCTTGATGGTCGAGCCGATCTGGCGTTTGCCCTGCTTGGCCATGTCGTACTTGAAGTAGCGGAAGTTCGGTCCGCCGACATAGGCTTTGACGAATCCCGTATGGGGATCAATCGCCACGAACGCCGCACGCATGATGCGTTTATGATGGAGAATCGAATCGCGCGGGGTCATCAGCGTGTCGCGTTCGCCCTTGTAGGTGAACACTTTCATCGAGCAGGGTTTGTCGAACGATGCTTCGATGTCGCGTTCCGAGATGCCCGCCTGCCGCATTTCGCGGTAGCGGTCGGAGTAGCGTATGGCGTGCCGGATGATGCGTTCGCGTTCCTTGCGGTCGGTGTCGAGGAAGAGCACTTTCGTGCGTTTGTATTGTGCATCCATGCGGGGTTGGATGACCTTCTCCATCTGGTTTTGCACGGCTTGTTCGGCATAGCGCTGCATCTCCGAGTTGAGGGTCGTGTAGATTTTCAATCCGTCCCGATAGATGTCGTAGGGTGTGCCGTCGGCTTTGCGGTTCTTGCGGCACCAGCCGTAGAGCGGATTCCGGTCGTATTCGAGTTGGGCTTGTTCGTAGTCCCAATCGTTGTTGAACTGGTTGCGGCGGGGTTTGTCGGCGCTCATCATCAGCCGGAGCATTTCACGGAAATAGGTGGCTGTTCCGGCGTTGTGCGATACGGGCTGATAGTTCAGCACGATGGGTAGCGCAGCAATCGAATCGTATTGCGCCCGTGTCAGCGCTCCGGCATGGCGCATGCGCGACAGCACGAGGTTGCGGCGGGTCAGCGCATTCTCCGGATTGCGCACCGGCGAATAGCGCGTCGGGGCGTTTACTACGCCGACGAGCATGGCTGCTTCCTGCACGTTGAGTTGCCCGGGTTCCTTGTTGAAAAAGGTCTGTGCCGCGGTTTTGATGCCGTAGGCGTTCGAACCGTATTCTACGGTGTTGAGGTACATCGCGGCAATCTCCTCTTTCGTGTAGTTGTACTCGAGTTTCAGCGCCGTGATCCACTCTTTGAATTTCGAAACGACCAGTTTTGCCTTGCGTCCGATCGGGCCGCGGCTCGTCGTGTCGCGCGGAAAGAGGTTTTTGGCCAGCTGCTGGGTGATGGTCGAGCCGCCGCCCTGCGAGGTGTTCTGCAGCAGTAGCGTCTTGAACGCCACGCGGAACAGCGATGGGATGTCGATGCCCGAATGGCTGCGGAATCGGACATCTTCCGTGGCGATCAGCGCCGCGACGATGGGGGGTACTTCGCGTCCGTCCATCCGGATGTGCAGTAGCGAGTCGGTCGGGAAAAGGTCGGCGTATTGGACATACGAACGGTTCTGCACGAAATAGGTGCCCAAGACCTTGCCGTCTTCCGAGTAGATTTCCGTGGCGAGATTGCTGCGGGGATTTTCGAGCTCCTCGAACGAAGGCATTCGTCCGAATACTCCCAGTGCGGTCAATATCAGCATCACTGCGACCAGTGCGATGGGCGTGAAAGCGATATACCAGATGTATTTGATTTTCCGCGGGTCGATGCCCTGCGATGGTTTGCGTTGCGCCATAGCATGAAAAATTTGAGCCAAAGATACGAATAAGCGAGGGCAAAAGCAAACTTGTCTGCAATTCTGTCGCTCGTTTGCGTTCCCGACATCGTTAGAACGGCAATCCCAGCGAACCGCCGACCCACACTCCTCCGGTCGACGGGCGATAGACCGAGAGTTTGAAAGTCGAGGTGTAGTTGGCCGGTGTGCGGATGACGTTGAAATCGAAAATCAGATCGCCGCCCGCCGACCAGATGCGGCGTTGGTGCATCCGGTCCGCGCCCGGTGTGCGGAATTGCGCCGCTTGGCCGCCGAGGTTCAGTCGGATACGTTTGATATAGACTATCGCACAGATGCCGCCGTCGGGATACCACACCGGTAGTTGGTAATCGACCGCTACAGCCCGATAGCGATCGGATTCGATGGCCGACGAGGCGAATCCGACCGGAATCAAGGCAGACGACCGATAGCTCAGCGGCCGGTACCCGGGTGCGAAGACTTCGCCGCCCACCGAAGTCTGATAGGCTGCCGCTATTTTCAGTGAGTGGTGCGGTGCAAACCCCGGCAGATAGATTTGTCCGTAGGCGGCCAGCAACTTGCTGAAATCATCGTTGGTGGGATTGAAACTGCAATTCGCCAGTAGCTGCCAGCCGAAACGCGGCAGAAAATCGCGATAGGCCATGCGCACCTGCTCGTAATAGCTCACGCTGAACGAAAGTTTGTGCAGTCCGTCGCGGTAACCGATGGCGTCGATGTTTGCGATTCCGCCGTTTTCGTCCCATCGGATGGCGCCGAGGTCAGCCACCTTGCCGTTGGAGTAGTTCCAGTTGGCTGAGAGGGTCAGCCGACGCGTGTGATAGCCGCGCTGGAAGAGCAGCGGCAGCGAGGCTGACACGTCGAACGAATGGTATTTCGCCGTTTCGGGAGCGTGGGCCCCCAGCCCGTACACGATTCGGTTGCCACCATACGAAGCGCTGAATCCGAGCCGCACGCCCCAGCCGTCGTAGCGCAGGCCTGCCTTGACGAGCGAACCCTCGTCGCGGTTCCAGCCGTAGAAAGCGAAGGCTTCAGTATTCGAGAGCAGGTTTTGCGACAACAGCGTCGCGCCGAAATTGACGTCGACGTTGTGTTCATCGACTGCTTCAAACGGGTCGAATGCCACTGGCAGCCAACTGTGGACGTTCAGCGCGTGGAGTGCTTTCCGATAGCGGCGGGCCGGGTAGCGGGCTGCTTGGGCGGTCGAATCCGACGGGGTGAACCGCACCGTGTCCAAATTGATGACCGGCCAGCGCTTGCGGGGCGGATTGACCACGTTCGCAGGCAGTCGTTCCGGCGCGACGGGCGTTGCCGCGGCGGTCGATTGCGTCGCCAACGTGTAGCCGCGGCGGTCGTAGGTTGTCAGCAGCAGACTGTCGCCACCGGAGGCCGGTGTGCCGTCGAATGCACCGTAGGTCGAGGTTGTCAGTTGGAATTGCCGACCGTTCCGGAGGTCATAGGCATGCACCTCGTCGCGTCCCGAGGCGATCGACCCGAAATAGAGTTTCCCGCCGCCGGCGCGCAGGTCGCTCAACGTGATATAGGCGCCCTCGGTCAGCGGTTGCAGTGTGCCGTCGGCGTTGATTTGTCCGAGCCACATGCCGCTGTCGTTGGTTACGAGCGTATAGAGTGCGGCAGTTGCATCGTCCCATGCCAGTCCGTGTAGCTCCTTGTCGACGGGAACGGGTATCTTTGTCCGGTGGTTCGTCGGTGTGCCGTTTTCGATTTCGGTCCATATGACCGAATAGCCTGTCGCGACAGTGTATTCCACCCACGCCACGCCCGTTTGACTTATGGCCGTTGGGTAGAGCGCATTGCGGATGCTGCGGAGCGTGCGGGGGCGTCCGGCTTTGCCTGCATCGTTGTCCGACAGATCCATGTAGCAGAGCCGCGAATCGACCCGTTCTTCGAAGAGCAGCGAGCTGCGGTATTCGCTCCACCACACCCGCCGCCCGCAGATGACGGGCCGCGACGAGAGGATGCCCGTGCGGGCGATGACTTGTTCCGAGCCCGTGCGGCGGTCGACGAGCACGAACCGTGACGTGCGGTCGTAGTCTTCTTTCACGGCCAGCAGCACGGTGTCGTTCAGCGCCAGCGGCCATCGGTAGGTCGTGTAGTTTCCGGTGGGCAGTTCGCGGAGCGGACGGGCGCTGTTCGGTTGCGCGGGCAGCGAATCCCAGTGCCGTTGCAAGGCGTCGAATGTCTCACGGAACAGCCGGTTGACCGTTGTGCCGTAGTACTTTTTCAGTCCCGCGTGTGTCGTCGCAAGCAGATAGGGATTGTGGGCGCCGTAGCGGGTGACCTTGTTCCAGACATTTTCGCCGTAGCGCGTTTCGGCATAGGCGTTTATCTGATAGCCCAGCCGGTAGTGGTCGGGGATGTGTTCGCGATAGGAGCCGCAGAACCATTTGTCCGGGTTGCGGCGGTAGCGGGTGCCTGTGCGGTCGGTGCCCACGCGCCCCATCGCCCGATAGCCGAGCGTGAACGAGGGTTGCAGCGCCCGTCCGAACGACGACATCTCCGTCTCGGCCATCACCGCGTCGCCCTCCATCGCCCATGCGGGCATACAGAGCAGCCCGACCGTGAGG
Source organism: Alistipes sp. (assembly GCA_003979135.1). Lineage (GTDB taxonomy): Bacteria > Bacteroidota > Bacteroidia > Bacteroidales > Rikenellaceae > Alistipes. The sequence continues at coordinate 910 of RYWP01000028.1, read as the reverse complement.
CTTTGCTGGCCCGCGAGGTAGCGCAGTACGCGGAAGACGCCCCGGTTGAGGTTGTTGAACTGCACGACATGGCGGTATTCATGGGCGGTCAGTTGTTTGAGCCACGGCATCGAATAGCTCTCCCCGTCGGGGATGGTGAGCAATTCGACGCGCTTCGGGAGATACATCACCACACCGTTCGATTCAAAGTTTTCGGCGTGCAGCACGAACGGAATCCGCATCGGGCCGCGGGCGAATCCGTAGCCGATGTCGTCGCGGATGCGTCCGGCATAAAACAGCGACCGGCGGGCCGCCCGTTCGGCCGAATCGGGGAAGATCATCCGGATGTCAGGCGTCGCGATCGTCGACCACTTCATCGGGGCGTCGGAGCCCCACGAATAGTATTGGGCCGTCGCGGTCTGCTGTGCGCCGAGAAGCAGGAGCATTCCCGACAGCCATTGTTTCCAGCGTCCCATCTATGCGCCCGCCTTTTTGCAGCCGTAGCCGTTTTTCGCGAGGATGTCGACTACGCGGTCGCGGTGGTCGCCCTGAATAAGGATTTCGCCTTCTTTGGCTGCACCTCCCACGCCGCATTTGGTTTTGAGCAGTCGTGCCAGTTCCTGCAAGGCGTCGTCGGGTCCCACGAATCCGCGGACGAGCGTCACGACCTTGCCGGCTCGTTGCTTGCGGTCGAGCCAGACGCGCAGTTGTTGTTGCGCGGGCGGAAGCAACTCGGCTTCGGGTTCTTCCTGCGTAGTGTATGCGTAGTCGGGGTCGGTCGAGTAGACCATGCCCAGTCGGGATTTCCAGTCGTTGTCTGCCATAAACTCGTTGGTCGAAAGGTGGAAACAAATGCCGATAACGGCGATATAGATCACAAAGTTACTACAAAAAAGTGAAATGCGGAAAGAAATAGTGATAGAATTGAGTT
>RYWP01000027.1:858-18583 GCA_003979135.1 Alistipes sp. | reverse complement strand
CCTCGGGAAAGAGCACCGTGAATTGACCTGGGCAGAGCGTGTAATAGGTCTGCGGTACGTCGTCGAAGAACTGGATATCCTTTTCCGGATTGAATTCGCCCTGCGGTTGTTTCAGATTGCAGCGCTCGCTCCAACCGAACGATTCGCATTTGCCCGTGACGAGCATCTGGATGTCGATGTAGTCGTTGTGCACCTCCAATTTGGCGGCCTCTTTGGTCTTCAACTCGCGTTCCATCACGTTGACGAAGATGTCGCGGCCGTCCAGTTCGTGAATGCCCGGCTCCACCGTCGTCCAGTCGGTCGAAGCCATCAGCTCGAAGGCTTTCTTCATGCGCGGGCTCACACCGTAGTAGAGCGCCGCATTTTTCAGGTTGTCTAAAATCATCGTTATATGTGTTTTTTAAGGATTCATTCCGGTTTTTCGCAGGCGGACGACCACGGGCAGGTGGTCGGAGTAGGCGACGAACGGCACTTTGTACGAGAGCGCTTCGAGCCCCGCCGAATACAATACGTAGTCGATGCGCAGCGTGCTGAAAAATCCGCGATAGGTGTGCGAATAACCCTTGCCGCAGGTGCTGAACGCATCGGTCGTGCCGCGGGCCATCGTGCGGTAGACGTACGAAATCGGTGTGTCGTTGAAGTCGCCGCAGACGATGTAGCGGGTCGGTGTCGCAGCGATGACCGGTGCGATTAGGTCGACCTGTTCGGCACGCAGGACACTGTTTTTCCGATGGCGATGGATGATGCTCCGCATCTTCGCCCAACGGGTCGAATCGGTCAGATAGAGCCGTTGGGTGATGAACTGGTCGTCGCCGGCCTTGATGTCGGTCGAGCGCAGGTGGTTGTTGAACACGCGCACGACCTCGTCGCCGATTTGGATGTCGGCCCAGAGCGACCCACCAAGCGAGGCGACCGTATCCGAGCGGATGATCGGATATTTGCTCAGAATCAACATCGGCCCTGCAACGACCGACCCGTTGCTGCCGACTTTCGAATAGGTTTCCAGCAGGTGGGTAAATGCGGCACTTTCACGGGCCAACGCCTCGTTATACTCTTGCAGGCAGATGATATCCGGTGCGAACTGCTGAATCATGCGTGTCACACGGTCGGGGCTGCTTTGGCCGCGGTCGTCATAGAAGTAACGGACGTTGTAGGTCAGTAGCTTGAATGCGCTGCGATCGTATTTCGGTTCGCCGTAGGAGCGGCGGACTTGGGCCCGATAGAACAGCGGCACGTTGAAGCATCCGAGGAGTATCGGTATGAATATCAGTCCGGCATGAATCCAGCGCCAACGGATGATCCAATAGAGCAGCAGCACGATGGCGGCGACGAAGATAGCCGGTGCGATCAGTCCCAGCAACGGGAAAAACGCCACCTCGGAGGGATTGATGTAGGGCACCAACAACGTGAATGCCAGCATCACGCCGACGACGATGGTCACCAGTGTCATGAATCCGTCGAGCAACACCGTCAGCAGCGAGCGGTTGCGCGATTTCGCGAATCGTTTGTAATCGGAATAGTATTCGTCGGCCATAGGTCAGAATCGGATTTTGCCTTGTCGGCGCCACCAGTAGAGCAGGACCAACCCCCACAGCATACCGCCCACATGGGCGAAATGGGCGACGTTGCCGTAGCCGCGCCAGCCCGAGAAAAGTTCGATGACGCCGTAGATGATGACGAACCATTTGGCTTTCATGGGGATGGGCGGTATTAGCAGCATGATGACCGCATTGGGATGCAGCACGCCGAATGCGAGCAGCAATCCCATGACGGCACCCGAAGCGCCGATCAGCTGCACGTAGTATTCGCCCGTGAACCAGACGGTTGCCATCTGAATCAAGGCGGCGCCTATGCCGCAGACGAGGTAATAGGTCAGAAAGCGTTTCGAGCCCAATTCGTATTCGAGCGAGCGCCCGAACATCCACAACGCGAACATGTTGAAGAAGATGTGCTCGATGCTGCCGTGCAGGAACATGTAGGTGATGAACTGGTAGGAGTGGTAGAGCGGATTCTCGAACCAGTAGAGTGCGCCGTAGCCCATGATCTGCCGTCCCACGGAGACGGGCAGCAGCGCCGTCGCCATATAGACCAGCACATTGATGATTATCAGGTTTTTGACGACCGGAGGCGTCTTGAAATAGGGATTCATCGTTTTCGGGGATGGAGTGCGGACAAAGTTACGTTTTTTCGGTGGATTATCCCAATCGGTTTTTGATTTCTTCGGGCGCGATTTCGGTCAGTATGGCTTTGCCCGAGGGCGAGAAGCTGTAATTGCCGGTCGCGGCGAGGCGTTCGAGCAGGTCGGCGGCCTCCTCGGGCGTCGATGTGCGCAGGGCGGTGCGCGAACCGGCTCGCGCCAGCAGCGTAGCGATTTTATCACGCCGCACCTCTTCGAGCGAGACTGGCGAAGCGAACGTTTGCAGCAGTTCGTAAATCAGCCGGTCGACTGCATCGGTCGGCAAGTCGGCGGGTGTGCCTTTGACCTCGACGGTTTCGTTGCCGCAGAACGCGAGGTCGAATCCCAGCGCGGCAAACTCGACGGCATGTTCTTCCAACAGGGCGTATTCGTCGAGCGAAAGGGTCAGCGTCTCCGGAAAGAGCAGTTGTTCGCTCACGGCAGTGCCGGAGTGCAGCATTCGCAGGTAATCCTCGTAGCGGATGCGTTCGCGGGCCCGCCGCAGGTCGACGATAACCAGCCGACCGTTCAGGGTCGTCGCGGCATAGCCTCCGTTCAGCGGCAGCACGGCGCCGAATCGGATATCGTCCTCGAGTTCGAGTTGTTGTTGTTCCGGTGCGGCCGAGGGGAGAAATTCCAGTTGCGATGTTGTGTCGTCCTCGGTCTCCAACTGCGTGCCGGTTGCGGCTTCGGTGAACGAGCGGTCGGATATGGGATCGAATGCTGGTGCGTGGAACGATGTCTGTTTCGCCCGTGGACGCACAGGCGTTGCGGCAACCGAGGGAAACTCTTCGAAATCATCCGCTGCCGAGGCGAATACTTCGAAATCGGTGTTGGGCTCGATGGCGGGCGTATGGCTCCGGCTATTGTGGCGGGCGGTGGTTTCTCGGGCGACGGGTTTCGGTGCCATCGCCGCCGTTTTTGCCGCGTCTTCGTCCGTGAACGGCACGTCGAAGCCCGTGAAAGCGACATCCGGTTCGGCGGCGGTCGGGTCGATGTACTCCTCACGGAACGGATTGTAATCGGCATTGCTCAATGCGGCCGGTTCGTCGTAGACGGCACCCCGTTGCAATACGGGAATTTCGACCGTATCCTTGCGGTCGAAATCCATCATCGGAACGGCCCCCGTCTTGGCCAATGTCTCGCGGACGGAGGCATTGATGATCTGCCACACGGCCTGCTCGTCGGCGAAATGGATTTCGGTCTTGTGCGGATGGATGTTGACGTCGATGCGCCCGGGGTCGACCGTCAGATAGAGAAAGAACGAGGGCTGCATACTCTCGGGTATCAGCTTCTCGTAGGCTTTCAGCAGGGCGCTCGTCAGATAATTGCTTTTGAAGAAACGGCCATTGACGAAGAGAAACTGCTCGGCAGCCGAGCGGCGTTTGGCTGCCGACGGGCGTCCGATGAATCCCTTGACCGAAGCGATCGATGTATCGGCCGAAACCTCCAGGAGATTCTGTTTGATGTGGCGCCCCACGACATCGACGATGCGTTCGGCGAGCGTTCCGGCGGCCAGCGAATAGACGGGTGCATCGTTGGCGTAGAGTTCGAATGCCGTTTCGGGATAGCAAAGGGCGACCCGCTGGAATTCGTCCTTGATTTGTTTCGCGGATGCCGGTACGCGCGTTTCGAACCGCCTGCGGCGAGCAGGAACATTGTAGAAAAGGTTGCGGACGAAGAACTGCGATCCGACAGGACACATGACCGGTTCCTGCGCAACGAATTTGCCGCCGTTGAGGGTCGTTACCGTGCCCAGTTCGTCCTCCTCTTGGCGGGTGCGCAGCTCGACCTGCGCCACGGCGGCGATGGAAGCGAGCGCCTCGCCGCGGAAACCGAACGTATGGAGTTTGTAGATGTCGTCCGCCGAGACGATTTTGCTCGTTGCGTGGCGGTCGAAAGCCATGCGGGCGTCGATGGGCGACATGCCGCATCCGTTGTCGATGATCTGGATCAACTCCAGACCGCCGTTGCGGTAGTTGACCCGCACGCTGCGCGCACCTGCGTCGAGCGCATTTTCCATCATCTCCTTGACCACTGAGGCGGGTTGTTCGACCACCTCGCCTGCTGCGATCTGGTTGGCGACGATTTCGGAAAGCAATCGGATACGGTCTGCCATTTTATTCGAGTTCGGTTAGTGGGTTTCAGACGGTCGGAATCAAATGCTTGTTCCGGCCGGTCGGAATAGCCGTTTCGGTCGGTCTATTCCTCGTAATCGTTCGGTACGACGGTAATCGGGACCGAGGGGTCGAAATCGCCGTATTCGCTGCTGACCTCCGTCTGAACAGGTGCAGCGCTCTGGCCCGTGAAGTAGGCGGCCAGTCGCGGGTAAACCATCTGGATGAACAGTAGCGCCAAGAACGCAATACCCAAATAGAGCCATATCCGCATGCGTCCGTTGTTCGTGCGCGAGCGCCGGTTCGAGCGGGCTTCGCGCTGGGTGCGGATGTACTGCCCGGGCCGGTATTCGCTGGTCTCCTCGTCGTAGCGGCGGCCGTGCAGTTCGGCGCGACGCTGTTCGCGGGCCTCTTTCTCGGGATCGTAGTAACGCGGTATGTAGTTGAACTTGTTCGCGTGCTTCTTGAACGGTGTGAATCCTAACATGGTCTTTCTTTGCTTGGGAGCGGGCCGACCCGCTCGGTTTCGGTAAAGATACGGTTTTCTCGCCGGTTTCGTATGCCGTTACCGGAAGAAACTTTTCATCCGTTCGAAAATGTTCTGGTTTTTGACCGATTCGGCCTTTTGGAAGTCGGGCTGGCCGGCCAGTTGTTCGACCAGACGCTTCTCCTCGGCGTTGAGTTTTGCCGGAACCGTGATGTCGACCACTACCAGCTCGTCGCCGCGGCCATATCCGTTGACGTCGGGCAGACCTTTGCCGCCTAACCGCAGAACCTTGCCGGCGTGCGTTCCCGGAGCGATTTTGATTTTGGCCCGCCCGTCGACCGTCGGAACCTCGACCGTACCGCCCAGCAGGGCCGTCGGAATGGTGATGTTCAGATTGTGGATCAAGTCGTTGCCGTCGCGGAGCAATTCTGCGTTGGGCTCCTCCTCGATGATGACCAGCAGATCGCCGTTGATACCTCCGTGGGGGGCGGCATTGCCCTTGCCCGAGACCGTGAGGGCCATGCCCTCGCCGACGCCTGCCGGAATCTTGATTTCGACGACCTCCTGCCCGCGCAGCGTCCCTTCGCCGTGGCATTTGTCGCAGGGCGAGGTGATGACCTTACCCGTGCCGCCACAGGTCGGACAACTGCTTTGGGTCTGCATCCGTCCGAAGAATGTGTTTTCGACGCGCGTCACATAACCCGTGCCGTTGCAGGTCGAGCAGGTCGAATAGGAGTTACTGTCGCGGGCTCCCGTGCCGCCGCACTGGTCGCAGGCGACGGTCTTGTTGATTTTCAGCTTCTTGGTGACGCCCGAGGCGATTTCGGCCAGCGTCAGCCGCACCTTGATGCGGATGTCCGAACCCCGATTGACGCGGCGTCCGCCGCCCGATGACCGGAATCCCCCGCCGAAGTGTCCGCCGAAAATGTCGCCGAACTGCGAGAAGATATCCTCCATCGAGAATCCGCCGAATCCCTCGAATCCGCCGGCTCCTCCGCCTGCGGCACCGCTCATGCCGGCATGACCGAACTGGTCGTAGCGGGCCCGCTTGTCGGGATTCGACAGTACGTCGTAGGCCTCGGCGGCCTCCTTGAATTTTTCTTCGGCCTCTTTGTCGCCAGGGTTCTTGTCGGGGTGGTATTGGATGGCCGCTTTGCGGTAGGCTTTCTTTATTTCGTCGGCGTTAGCGTTTTTCTGGACGCCCAGCACTTCGTAGTAGTCCCTCTTTTCTGCCATGGTTTCTTACTCTCCTACAACAACTTTTGCAAATCGCAGCACTTTGTCACCCAGCATGTAACCCGTCTGTACGGCATCGACCACGAGACCTTTCATCTCGTCGCCCGCGGCGAACCGAGCCACTGCCTCCGAAGTTTCGGGGTCGAACTCCTTGCCGATGACCTCGATGGCCGTCACGCTTTTCTGACGCAGCGCTTCGGTGAATTTCTGCGCGATGAGCACGACGCCTGAACGCAAGGCCTCTACGTCGTCGCTCTTTTCCATTGCGGTCACGGCACGGGCGATGTCGTCATGCACGGGCAGCATCGCCAGTAACACGTCGCGTCCGCCGGTCTGGACCAACTCCATCTTCTCCTTGAGCGTTCGCTTGCGGTAGTTGTCGAATTCGGCCTGCAACCGGAGGAATTTGTCTTTCCATTGGTCGATTTCGGCCCGTAAAGTCTCCGCACCATCGGTTTCTGCGGTGTTTTCTTCGGCGGCTTGTTTTTCGGCTTCGGCGAATTGCGCGCTATCGGCGTCCTCTGTCATTATGTCAGATTGACCGCCGCTTTCGTCTGCCACATTGGCACACGGCTGCCCTTCGCACGAAGGATAGCCCTCGCCCTCGTTGAAGCCCTCGTCGCCTGCAATGGCTTCATTGTAAGTCTTTTCCTTTTCCATATCTTGTTGTTTTGTTTTTCCTTTCTTCTTGGTTCGCACAAATTGTATACCAACCGTCCGGTGCGGCATCCAGCCGATCAGCCGATAAGGAAGATTGCCGGACGTTTGTTCATCTCGGGTATCTCACGCTTCCGCCATTCCGCGACAGAATGAGTTTCGACGAAAGCTGTCGGTGCCGTCAGGTCGATGGCGATGCCGAGTAGCGTTTCGGGCGCGAGTGTCTGGAGAAGTTGTTCCAGCAGCTTCGCATTGCGGTAGGGTGCCTCGATGAAGAGCTGCGCTTGCTCCTCGGTGCGAGCACGGCGTTCGAAAAACCGGATGGCCCGGGCCCGTTCGGGCGGCTTGACAGGGAGATAACCGTTGAATGCGAACGATTGTCCGTTGAGCCCCGAGGCCATCATTGCCAAAATGATCGACGACGGCCCGACGAGCGGTACGACGCGGATGTCGTGGCGATGGCAGGCTTCGACGACCAGCGCGCCCGGGTCGGCGACGCCCGGGACGCCCGCTTCGGAGATCACACCGGCCGACCGACCCTGTAACAAGGGGCCGATCAACTCTTCGACCGCGGCGCCCGGGGCGGTGTGTTCGTTCAACTCGCGGAATTCGAGCGTGTCAATGGGGCGTGCGATACCCGCTTTCGAGAGGAACCGGCGTGCTGTGCGGGTGTTCTCGACGATGAAGTAATCCAACGCATCCATCACGGCGCGGTTGGCCGCGGGCAGCACCTCCCACGGCGTGGTCTCGTCGGAGATGGGGCAGGGAAGCAGGTATAGGGTTCCTTTGTTCATTCTTTCAGATAAATGCGTTTTACACGGTTTGAGACGGAGGTCATGATTTCGTAGGGAATGGTGTCCAGTACGCGGGCCATCGTCTCCAAGTCGTTGCCTGCGGCAGCCGAGAAAATCGTCACTTCGTCGCCCTCACGGATGTCATCGATGCCGGTAATGTCGATCATGCAGCTGTCCATGCAGATGCGTCCGACGATGGGGGCTGGCCGCCCGCCCACAAGCACCGACCACCGGCCGCATCCCAAATGGCGGTCGAGCCCGTCGGCATAGCCCACGGGGATGGTCGCCGTGACGGTCGGCCGTGCCAGCTTGCCGGCCCGTCCGTAACCGACCGTTTCGCCTGCTGGCAGATGTTTGATTTGGACGATGCGCGTTTTGAGCGCTGTGACGGGCTGCAATGCATCGTTGTGTTCGTAGCCGAATCCATAGAGTCCCAACCCGAGTCGGCACATATCGAACTGCGCTTTGGGGAAGCGGTCGATAGCGGCCGAATTGGCCGTGTGACGGATAACCGGATAAGAGAGCGAGGTCGATACGGCGGTGCTCATGCGGTCGTAGCGGGCGATCTGTTCGCGGGTGTAGGCGTCTTCTTCGGGGATGTCCGAGCAGTTGAGGTGCGAGAAGATCGAGGCGACCTGTACCTGCGGATAGCGCGGCAATGCGTCGCACAACGCAGGCAGTTCGTTCTCCATGAAGCCCAGACGGTGCATACCCGTGTCCAACTTGATGTGGATAGGGTATCGCGTCTCGCCGGCATGGGCGACCGCTGTGGCGAAATCGGACAGTGACCGCAAGCTATAGATTTCGGGCTCGAGCCGGTTGGCGATCATCAGGTCGAAACTGTCGGCGTCGGCGTTGAGCACGACGACGGGCATCGTGATGCCTCGTTCGCGTAGCAGGACGCCTTCGTCGGCAAATGCTACGGCCAGATAATCTACTCCTTGATATTGCAGCATCTGCGCTATCTCGAAGTTGCCTGCCCCATAGGAATTGGCCTTGACCATCGCCACCAGTTTCGTCTGCGGCGCCAGTTTCGAGCGGAACCAGTTGAGGTTGTGGATCATCGCGTCGAGGTCGATTTCCAACACCGTCGTGTGGCTCCGGCGGGCGAGGGCGTGCGCCAGTTTCTCGAACCGGAAGTCGCGGGCGCCTTTCAACAGCACGGCGCATCCGGCCACGAACTGGCGGTCGATGCGGTCGATGCACTCGTCGGTCGAAGCGAAAAACACTTTTGAGCAGTTGAATAGCTCTCCGTAGCGTTTCAATTTGGGCCCCACGCCGACCAGCGTGTCGATTTCCGCGCGGGAGACCATTTCCGCCACGCGCCGATAAAGTTCGTTGTCGGTCTGCCCGCTCTGCGCGATGTCCGACAGCACCAGCGTGCGGCGGCGTCCGAGCGCCACGGTATGCAGGTAGTCGAGCGCCAGCGCCAGCGAGTTGAGGTCGAGGTTGTAGGCGTCGTCGATCAGTACCGAGTCATAGATGCCCTCTTTGACTTCGAGCCGCATGGCGACGGCCGGTGCGGTGCTGAATGCCGGTGCGGGATAGCCCATCGTTGCACAGAACGCTTCGACCAACTGGGCATTGCGGCGTGAAGCGGCATTTCCGACGACTGCGGCGGGTGCTTCGGGAAACTCGGCGGCATCGATTAGCTGCATGGCACGGTGCGGCGCGGTGTTTCCGGCGGTTGCGGCGTTGCCGACCTTCGCGTTTCCGGTCGGGGAGGCCGGCCCGACTCCGGCGAAGCGGGCTTCGATACGCTCTTTGAGCGGTGTGTAGTAGCTATGGTAGATGATTTTCGAGGCATTGCGGGCGAGCAGCAATTTTTCGTCGCATTTCTGCCTGATGTCGCGGAAATACTCCTGATGTGCATCTCCCAGAGAGGTGAACAGTACGACGTCGGGTCGGATGATGCGTTCCAGCCGTTCCATTTCGCCCGTCTGCGAAATACCCGCCTCGAAAATGGCCAACTGCTCGTCGCCCTCCAACATCAACACCGACAGTGGGACGCCCAACTGCGAATTGTAGCTTTTGGGCGAGCGGTAATATTTCACATCGGCGGGCAGCTCTTCGGCAATCCACTCCTTGATGACCGTCTTGCCGTTCGAGCCAGTGATGCCGACAACCGTGCCGCGGAACTGCGTGCGGTAATCGGCAGCCAGCGCCTGCAAGGCGTCGATGGCGTTGGTGACGATGACATATCCGCATTCGGGCATCGGCTCGACGGGCCGTTCGACCAAAAAGGCCCGCACGCCGCGGTCGTACATCTCGCGTAGAAATTCGTGCGAATCGTGGTTGGCGCCGCGCATGGCGACGAACAGCGGTTCGGCTCCCAATTCGCAGGAGAGCGACCGGCTGTCGGTCACGACCGTACGCACCGTGCGGTCGCATCCCGAAAAGCTACCGCCGCACACGGCGGCGATCGTAGAGAGCGTATAATTCATTTCGGTAACTTGTCATTCGTCGTTGGGGTTCTCCGGCGTCAATCCGCGAAGGTCACGATAGTGATGCCTGCGCCGCCGCGGTCGGCGTGTTCGTCCGTGGCGCCCGCCACCTCCGGAATCGTTCGCAGGTAACGGCGTATCTCCTCTTTGAGGGCGCCGGTGCCCTTGCCATGGAGGATGGTGACCGATCTTACTCCCACCATCAGTGCATTGTCGATGAAATCCTGAACGGCGTCCAACGCTTCGGCCGCTCGCATCCCGCGTACGTCGATATGGTCGCGGAAGTTGAGTTTGCGGGCCGAAATATCCACCGACACCACCGTGCGGGCGCTCTGCGGCCGGGTCGCTTCGCGGTATTCGTTGTTCGACACCACCGTCAGCCGTTCGCGGTCGACGGTCGTCAGTATCTGACCGAATGCCACCTGCGCCTTGCGGCCTTTCACCGACTGCACGACCCCGACGACATCCTGTCCGGCCATGCGGACTTTCGAACCGACCTCCACTTCGCGCGGTTTCGGCGCCGCTTCGGGTGTTCGGGACGGTTGGACGGTTCCTTGCTGGGCCTTGCGTTCGGCACGGCGCTGGCGGCGACGCTCGATGCGTTCGATTTCGCGCCCGACGGCCTCGTCGCGCGCCGCATCGTCTGCCTGCTCCATCCGCTCGCGGAAGTCGTCCAACTCGCGGCGTGCCAGTCGGGTCAATTCCTTTTCGGCCTGCGCCTCGCGGATGGTTTTGATGGTATTCTCGATTTGCCGGTTGGCTTCGGCGACCAACTCTTGCGCTTCGCGTTTCGCCTTGCGCAGAATCTCCTGCCGCTCGTCCCGTATCCTTATTAATAGCTCGGAATAATTCTGCTCCAACTCCTCGACCTTACGGTCGGTCAGCCGGATGCGGTCGCGTTTCTGTTCCCAGTAGTGTTTGTCGCGGGCGATTTCGCGCAGCTGCTTCTCGATGTTGATGTGGTCGCTGCCCGCCTTTTCGCTCGCCGAACGGATGATCGCTTCGGGCAGGCCGATTTTACGGGCGATTTCGATGGCGAACGAACTGCCCGGCTTGCCTGTCTCCAACCGGAAAAGCGGCCGGATGTTCTGTACGTCGAACATCATCGCTCCGTTGGCCACACCGTCGTGGTTCGCAGCGAAATACTTGATGTTGGCGTAGTGGGTCGTGATGACGCCGTAGCTGCCTTTTTCGAGCAGCCGTTCGAGAATGGCTTCGGCAATGGCACCGCCGATGGTGGGCTCGGTGCCGGACCCGAACTCGTCGATCAACACCAACGAACGGTCGGTGGCGCCGGCAAGCATCGTCTTCATGTTGAGCAGGTGCGACGAGTAGGTCGACAGGTCGTTGTCGATGGACTGTTCGTCGCCGATGTCGATGAAAAGATTCTCGAATACTGGTAGCTCCGAGATTTCCGACGTCGGCACTGGAACCCCGCATTGGAACATGTACTGTACGAGGCCCGTCGTTTTCAGACAGACCGATTTGCCGCCGGCGTTGGGGCCCGAAATCACGAGGATGCGTTTGCGGGCGTCCAGCTGCATGTCGAGCGGTACGATTTCGCGTCCGGCGGCCCGCAGCGTTTGTTGCAGCAGGGGGTGCCGGGCGTTTTTTAGCACCAGCCGGTCGTCGGTCGAGACAATCGGCCGAACGCACCCGTTCTCCGAAGCCCAGCGTCCTTTGGCGCGGTAGAGGTCGATGTCGGCGAGGTAATCGCCCGCGGCGGCAAGTAGTTCGGCATCGGGGCGCAACTGCTCGGTGAACTCCGTCAGAATGCGGACGATTTCGCGCCGCTCGGCATATTGGAGCTCGCGCAGTTCATTGTTGAGTTCGATTACCTCGACCGGTTCGACGTAGAACGTGCGGCCCGTGGCCGATTCGTCGTGGATGAAGCCGTTGAGTTTGCGTTTGTTCGAGGCCGAAACGGGGATGACCGTCTTGCCGTCGCGCACCGAAAGTTGTGCGTCCGCCTCGACGATGCCGGCGCTTTTGGCAGCTGCAAGCACCTGCTGTAACCGTTTGGCCGCCTGCCCTTCGCGTTCGCGGATAGCCCGACGGATTTGCGCCAGTTCGGGCGAAGCGCTATCGCGCATTTCGCCGAACGAATCGACGAGCCGGTCGATGTCGCGCACGATTTCGGGAAAGGGCTCGATGCCGCGCGTGCGATCGTACAAGGCAGGGTAACGCTCCTTGCGGTCGAGCAGGAACGCGACGACCGCACCGATCTCGGCGAGTGCCTGCCGCAGGAGCACCACCTCGACAACGTCGAGAAACGCCCCCTCGATGCGCAGTTTCGCCAGCACGGGCTGGATGTCGGGATAGTCCTCTTTGGAAAAATCGTGCTCCATTTCGAGCACGATGCGCATTTCGTCGGCCAATGACAACCGATGTTCGATTTCGCGGGCCGAGGTGCTGAACTCCTCGGCTGCGAGCCGTTCGCGAGCGGTCGGCATAGTGCATCGCTCCGATAACTGTGCGCGGATGCGGTCGAATCCGATTTTCCGTTCGAAATGCTTCATCGTTTCCATTACGGACAATTCTTTTGCGGAAACGGCGGATTCTATTTGCTTGCCTGTTTCAACGAATCGCGGCGGGCTTTTTCTGCCGCTTTGGCTGCTCGGCGGTCAGCTTTGGCCTTCATCTTTTCGGGGTTGCGTCCGAAAACCGAGAGATGGACGTAACGGCCCGGGTATTGCTTCATATCAGCCAATAATTCCGAGAGATTTTCGACCGCACCGTTCACCGATTCGTAGAGCGCAGGGTCGTTCATCAAGCGGGCCATCGTGCCGTCGCCGTGGTCGATGCTGGCCACGAGTGCCGAAAGCTCGTCGATTGCCGTGCCGAGTCGTGCGATCAGCTGCTCGTCGGTCAGCTGGGCCGAGAACTGGTTCAGATTGCCGATGATACTGTCGACCCGCTGGCTGTTTTCGCCGAGCATTGTGGCGAATTCCGCAAGGTGCTCGATCGACTGTTGCAGGTTGGCCTTCTGTGAACCGAGTACCGAGGCCATATCGCCCGAAAGCTCGTTCAGATGGATCAGCGTGCCGTCGATGTTGCCGGCGTTCCGCTCCAACAGACCGTTGAGATTCTCCAGCGTCGTGGTCAGTTCCGTGGCGATTTTGCTGAAATGTTGCTTGAAAAATTCAAGCTCCGAACCGGCCACGTCCATCAGGTCGCGGTCGCGGCCCGAACGCAGCGTGTCGCCGCTCCGGAGATATTCCGCTGAGGTGCCGTAGATGATCTCGATCGCCTTGTTGCCCATCAGTCCGTTGCTGAATATTTTCGCTTCGGAGTCTTCCGGAATGCGGTATCGGCGTTGGATGGTGAGGTGCAGCACGACCTTGTCGCTGTGCGCGGGGTCGAACGATATGCCCGTGACCGAACCGATTTTCACCCCTTTCATTATGATGGGCGATGCGTTCTGCACGCCGTTGATCTGGTCGTAGGCGGCATAGTAGTCGCTGTTGCGGCCGAAAATGTCGAATCCGCTCAAAAACCGGATGCCGGCCCATGCCAGTCCGATCATCGCTACGGCGAAAATGCCGATTTTGACTTCTCTTTTCATCTTTGTGTCTTTACATTTCGCACCGAGGCCGCAACGGTAACGGTGCGTTGTGCGTTATTTGACGATGTGTGAGCCGCGGCATCGGACGATGAACGCATCGGGGAATTCGCGGCGCACCTCCTGCAGTTTGCGCTGGGCTGCTGCGTAGGTTTCGTATTCGCCCACGCAATATTTATAACGATAGGCTCCAGTTCCGAGGAGTTGTTTCACGCTGTTGCGATAGCCCTTGAACTGCTCCGATTGCAACGGAATTTCGACCTGCGAGGCTTTCAGTTGCACCGCATAGCGGACGGGACCGTCCGTTGTGGAGGCAGGTTGCTGCCGTTGCGGCTGGTTGGTTTGCGTCGGTGCCGAAGCCGGTTTCGCGGCCGGTTTCGATGCAGGGGTGGTGGTCGGAGCCGGTGTGACGGTCGGCTTCGGTTGTGTCGGGCGTTCCGGCTGGGCGGTCGGTTCGGATTTGGGAACCGGAAGCTCGGGCCGGACGGCCTGTCCTGCTCCCGACGGCTGCCCGCTGCCTGCGATTTCACCCCGCAACTGCGAAAGCCGTGCGGAGTACTCCTTGACAGACCGGAACAACGAACGGGCGATTTCATCGAGCCCCTTTTCCGATTTCAGATAGGCCGCCTCTTTCGGATTGGAAAGAAACCCGATTTCGGTCAGTACGCCGGGCATGTCCGTGGCGTAGAGTACCCGCAACAATTGGGGTTTCACGCCACGTGTCCGACGGCCCGAGGCCTCGTAGTTCTTTTGGATGCAGTTGGCGATAGCAAGGCTGTATTCTCCGTAGGTGAATTGCAGATTCTGGATGTAGGCCCGAACGATGGCCGCCGTGCGCTCATCGGACATATCGATGAGGTCATCGCGGTTATTCTCGTAGAGCGCATCTTCGTTGTATTGCTGTTCTTTCGTCGATTCGCCCATGACGAGCGTTTCGGCGCCACGGGCCGCCGTGAAGTGCGACGCGTTGACGTGTACCGACAGAAAGAGATCGCCGCCCGCCTTGTTCGCAATGTCGGCGCGGGCCTGCAGATCGTCCTGCTTCGTGGCGGCCAGCGCCTTGTCCGTCGTGCGCGTGTAGACCACCTTGACGCCCGGCATTCCCTGTTCGATGAGTTTGCCCAACCGAAGCACGACCTTCAATGTGATGTCCTTTTCGTAGACGCCTGCATAGTGAGCGCCCGGGTCGGTGCCACCGTGGCCTGCGTCGAGCACGATGACATTGATCCCGCCGGCGGACTGTTCGGCTGCCGCTGCGTGCTTCGTGACGGAAAATGTCGCGAGGAGTGCGAGGAGTGCGAAAAGATGGGTGCGCATGTCGGTTTTCAAGGTCGGAAGTTTGTTTAATATATGGGGTAAATGGCGCTATCTGTAAATTTTTAGCTATCTTTGTCGGGTTCGGAACGACGCATTCCGTTTTGGCGGAGCGTCTTCCCAAGGCGTTTTTGCCGACTTGTCGGCAAAGTTACGGATTTTTTTCGAAATTTTGGTCGGTTCGAGGGTAAAATATACGTTGTCGGCGGCGATCGTACTGCTCTTCTTCGTGCAAACGGTGGCGGGGATTTCCGCGTTCGGTCGTGCGGACGATTCGGCAATGCTGGATACTGTCCCCGTGACGGCCGATGCTGTGTCGGACAGTACTGCGGCGGATCGGTTGCAGGGGCGGCTCATCGACCCTGTGCCATCGCGATCGCAGCGCCGTGCTGCGCGTCAGGCGGCCCGCGAGCAGACCCGTCGTGCGGCCGAATTCAATGCTCTGCCGCAGAAGGAACGCGACTCGATTTTTTCGACGCAGGTCGATTCGCTCGTTGCCCGCAAGTCCGGCGAACTGGATTCGCTGCGCGGCAACACGCTCCCGATGTCCGACACGGTGCGCCGCGATACCGTCAAGGCGCCCAAAGAACCGAGTTCGTTCCTCGATGCGCCGATTTACGGCAAGAACAGCGACTCGCTCGTCTACGACGTCCGCAATAAATTGGTCTATATCTACAACGAGGGCGACATCACCTACGAGAAAAACAATCTCAAGGCCGACTTCATGCGCATCGACATGGACAAGAAACTGGTTTATGCCTATGGCAAGGCCGATTCGCTTGATGGGGAGCGGATCGTCACCAAACCCGAATTCACCGAAGGCTCGGAGGCTTTCCAGATGGACACCATCACCTATAACCTCGATTCGAAAAAGGCGAAAATCAAGGGCGTGGCTACGCAGCAGGGCGATGGCTGGCTGGTGGGCGGCAGCGTGAAGAAGATGCCCGACAATACGATCAACATCCAGCACGGCAAATACACCACCTGCGACGAACTCGACCATCCGCACTTCTATCTGGCGATGACCAAAGCGAAGGTCATCCCGGGCAAGAAAGTGGTCACGGGGCCTGCCTACCTTGTTTTGGAGGATGTGCCCATCTATTTTCTCGGCATTCCGGAGGGTTTCTTCCCTATCAATATGGGTCCTAAGTCGGGTCTGCTGATGCCGACCTACGGAGAGGAGTACTCTAAAGGCTTCTTCCTGCGCGACATGGGCTACTACTTCACAATGGGCGAACATGCCGATCTGGCTTTGCGCGGCGGTTTCTATACGCTCGGCTCGTGGGAGGCTTCGGCTGCGTCGCGCTATGTCAAACGCTACAAGTACAGCGGTAGTCTCAATGTGCAATATTCCGATGTCAAGACGGGTGAAAAGGGCGAACCCGACTACATCAAGCAGAAGAACTTCCGCGTGCAGTGGACCCACTCGCAAGACCCGAAAGCCAATCCGGGGTCAACATTCTCGGCATCGGTGAACTTCGCGACGAGCGGTTACAGCCGCTATTCGGCGACCAACCTCAATGACATTCTCGCGACGCAGACCAACTCGTCGATCTCCTATTCGAAGAACTGGGCCGGCACGCCTTTCTCGCTTTCGGCCAACATGGCCGTATCGCAGAACTCGCAGAACAAGTCCATTTCCGTCACGCTGCCCAACATCGTCTTCAATGTCTCGCGCATTTACCCTTTCAAACGCAAGGAAAAGACCGGCAAAGACCGTTGGTACGAGAAGATTGCCATGCAGTACACGGCCAAGATGACCAACTCGGTGACGACGACCGAATCGGAGGTGTTCGATCGCAAGACGCTGGACAATATGCGCAACGGCATCGAACATAGTCTGCCAATTTCGGCTTCGTTCAACCTGTTCAACTACATCAACGTCTCGCCGTCGTTCAATTATACCGAAAAATGGTATTTCAAGAAGGTCGATTTCGAGTGGAATCCCGTGCTGAACAAGGTCGATACGCTGGCGGCCGACTATGGATTCTACCGCCTGTATAATTATCAGATGAGCGTTTCGGCCTCGACGACCGTCTACGGCATGTACGACTTCACGAAGAAGAAGCGCGACCGTAAGATTCAGGCCATCCGTCATACGCTGACCCCGACCGTCGGATTCTCCTATGCGCCGGACTTCACCGACCCGAAATACGGCTATTACAGTACCTACCAGTCCGATGTGTCTGGCCGCACGAACACCTATTCGCCCTATGCGGTGAACGCCTATGGCGTGCCGTCGTCGGGCCGGTCGATGTCGATGAACTTCTCGCTGTCGCAGAACTTGGAGATGAAGGTGCTGTCGAAGCGCGATACGTCGGGCGTACGCAAAATCAAGCTCATCGACGAACTCCGCATCAGTGGGTCGTACAACTTCCTCGCCGATTCGATGCGGCTGTCGACCATCCCCGTTTCGTTCCGTACGACGCTGTTCAACAATTTCGGAATCAACCTCTCGGCGACGCTCGATCCCTATCGCGTGACGCCCGAGGGCAAACGCTACAACAAACTCTTCTTCCCAGGCCGCGTGCTGTCGACGGGCTGGTCGTTCGGCTATACGTTCAAGTCGCGTCAAGACCGCAGCGACCCTGCGATAAACGACATCACGAGTCTCCCGCCGGAGTACATGAATCCGTTCTATGACCCCTATGGGCGGATGGATCCCGTGCTGCGAAGGCAGTATATGGCGCAGAGCTACTATGACTTCTCGCTGCCGTGGAACTTCGGTTTCAACTACGCGGTCAATTACTCCATCTCCTACGTCAACAATGGCACGACGGGTTACCGCAAGAACGTGACGCAGACGATCGGATTCAACGGTTCGCTCAATCTGACGCCCAAGATGGGCGTGACGTTCCAGGGCGGTTTCGATATCATGAAGAAGAAACTGACGACATCTTCGATTTCCATTTCGCGCGACCTGCATTGTTGGCAGATG
>RYWP01000027.1:0-848 GCA_003979135.1 Alistipes sp. | reverse complement strand
CCGTTCGGATTCCATCGCAGCTGGAGTTTCAACATCGGCGTGAAAGCCTCGTCGCTCGCCGACCTAAAATACGACAAGAGCGAGTCGATGTACGATAATATGTATTGACGGGAGGTTCTCGCGGGTGCATAAAGGCGTATAAAATGAAAGAGGCGACCCTGTAACGGGCCGCCTCCCTTTTGTATTTGTGAATATCAATGCCGCACTTCACCCATGCGATTGGGGTCGTGCTTGTAGCGGAAAACGAGAGCGAACACGATCGTGACGAGCAGCGCATAGCCGGCGAAGACGAGCCACGAGGCCGACCAGCCGTGCAATGTCGCTTCGGGCGTGGTCTGCGAATAGACGAGGCGGTTGACGACGGCCTGTGCTCCGAGTGTGCCGATGGTGGCGCCGATGCCGTTGGTCATAATCATGAAAAGTCCTTGCGCCGACGAGCGGATGGAGGTGTCGGTCTCCATGTTGACGAACAACGACCCCGAAACGTTGAAGAAATCGAACGCCACGCCGTAGACGATCATTGAGAGGATGAACATCCACACGCCGGGGCCCGGATTGCCCAACCCGAACAACCCGAAGCGCAAGACCCATGCGAGCATGGCGATGAGCATCACGTTCTTGATGCCGAATCGCTTCAGGCAGAACGGAATCAGCAGGATGCAGAGCGTTTCGGACATCTGCGACAGCGAAATCAACGCATTGGCATGGTTGGCGCCGAAAGTGTGGGCGAATTGCGGAATGTTGCGGAACGAGGTGATGAACGGGTTGGCGAATCCGTTGGTGATTTGGAGCGAAACGCCGAGCAGCATCGAGAAGATGAAAAAAAGCGCCATTTTTTTCTGCTTGAA
>RYWP01000026.1 GCA_003979135.1 Alistipes sp. | reverse complement strand
AAGGAGGGTGCCGCGTTCGACTTGCCTATCGCCGTCGGCATCCTCGCAGCAATGGAACGGGTGAAAGCCGCGGCGTTGGAGGGTACGATGTTCATCGGCGAATTGTCGCTCGATGGTTCGATACGACCTGTCCCGGGAGTGCTGCCGATAGCCGTGCTGGCCCGACGCAAAGGATGGCGGCGGCTTGTGCTTGCACCGCAAAACGCAGCGGAAGCAGCCATTGTCGACGGCATCGAAGTGATTCCGGCCACGAACCTGCGTCAGCTGCTCGACGGACTGAACGGTACGGCGCCCCTCGAACCGGCAGTGCCGAAACCCGCAGAACCGTTCGAAATGTCGGCGAGCCGCTACATCGAGGATTTCGCCGACGTCAAGGGGCAAAGCAATGTCAAGCGGGCGTTGGAAATCGCAGCAGCGGGCGGCCACAATGTGTTGCTCATCGGATCGCCGGGTTCGGGCAAGACGATGCTGGCCCGCCGAATGCCGACCATCTTGCCGCCGCTGACCCACGAAGAAGCGTTGGAGACGACCAAAATCCACTCCGTGGCGGGCAAAACGGGTGTTGCAGGCGGGTTAATGACCTGCAGACCGTTCCGCACGCCCCACCACCTGACCTCGCAGGCTGCCCTCGTAGGCGGCGGACAATCGCCCTGCCCGGGCGAAGTGTCGCTGGCGCACAACGGCGTACTATTTCTGGACGAACTGCCCGAATTCGGCCGCAACGTGCTGGAAGTGCTGCGCCAACCCTTGGAAGATAAACGCATTACGGTCTCGCGGGCAAAATACAGCGTCGAATATCCGGCCAATTTCATGCTGGTGGCGGCGATGAATCCCTGTCCGTGCGGCTACTACAACCACCCGACCCGCGAATGTACGTGCGCCCCGGGTGCGGTGCACCGCTACATGAACCGCATTTCGGGTCCGCTGATGGACCGCATCGACCTGCATGTCGAGGTGACGCCCGTGCCGCCGTCGATGCTGGCGGATGCGACGGCGGGCGAACCGAGCGCCGTAATCCGCGAACGGGTCATCCGTGCACGGGCCCTCCAAGCGGAACGGTTCCGCGAAGCCGAAGGCATCCATGCCAACGCGATGATGAATGCGGCGCTGCTGAGCGAACACTGCCGGCTGGATGCAGCGACCTCGACGATGCTGGAACAAGCAATGACACGGCTGTCGCTGTCGGCACGCGCCTACGACCGGATACTGAAAGTCGCACGGACGATCGCCGACTTGGCAGGCCGCACGGAAATCGCCCGCGCGGACGTGGCAGAAGCGATCAACTACCGCTCGCTCGACCGCGGAACGTGGGGAAATGTCAACTAACGAAACGAACACGATATGAAGAAACTGCGAATCATCCTCTCGGGCGGCGGCACGGGCGGACACATCTATCCGGCCGTAGCAGTTGCCGAAGCGCTCCGCCGACGGTTCGGCGAGGATATCGACCTGCTTTTCGTCGGCGCCGAGGGCAAGATGGAAATGGAAAAAGTCCCTGCGCTGGGCTATCGGATCGTCGGACTGCCCATCGCCGGACTGCAACGCCGGCTGGAATGGCGCAATCTGCTGGTGCCGTTCAAGGTGCTGCGCAGCATCCGGCAGGCGCGGCACACGATCCGCGATTTCGGAGCCGATGCGGTCGTCGGATTCGGCGGCTATGCGAGTGCGCCGGTGCTGTGGGCAGCCCAGCGGTTGGGCGTGCCGACGGTCATCCAAGAACAGAACTCCTATGCGGGTCTGACCAACAAAATCTTGGCGAAGCGCGCGAAACGCATCTGCACGGCCTACGAGGGAATGGATCGCTTCTTTCCGGCGGAGAAAATCGTGCTGACGGGCAATCCGCTGCGAGGCCGGTTCTTGAAAGAGGGCGCAGACAAGACGGAAGCGCTCCGATACTACGGCTTCACCTCCGACCTGCCGGTGATTCTCGTGGTCGGCGGTTCGCTCGGCACCCGCTCGCTGAACGAAATGATGAAGGCATGGCTCCTCCGCACGGGCGGCACGGCACCGGTACAGGTCATCTGGCAAACAGGCAAATACTACGAACGCGAAATGCAAACCTTTTTGACCGAACACCCTGCGGTGCACGTGTGGCAGGGCGCGTTCATCGAACGGATGGACTTGGCCTATGCGGCAGCCGATGTGGTCGTCTCGCGCAGCGGTGCAGGGACGGTCTCGGAACTCTGCTTGGTAGCGAAACCGGTCGTATTCGTCCCTTCGCCCAACGTAGCCGAAGACCACCAGACGATGAACGCTCGAGCGCTCGAAGAAAAAGGCGCTGCGCGGCTGGTACCCGACTGCGACTGCCGCATGCGAGCAATGGAAGAAGCGCTGGCGCTGGCCGCCGACGGACAAGCGCTGGAAGCGATGAGCCGCAACCTTGAAGCACTGGCCCGACCCGATGCGGCGGAACGGATCGTCGATGAAATTATGCACGCACTGCAATGAAATACGAAAACTACTACTTTTTGGGCATCGGTGGCATCGGCATGAGCGCCCTCGCCCGTTATTTTCTGCACGAGGGGCGGCATGTGGCCGGCTACGACCGCACCCGTTCGCAACTGACCGAAGCTCTCGAAAGCGAGGGTGCCGCCGTGCACTACGACGAAGACGTGGCGCAAATTCCGGCGCCGTTCCTCGACCCTGACCGCACGGTCGTAGTCTATACGCCCGCCGTACCGCGCGACCATGCCGAATACCGCTACTTTCTCGAACACGGTTTTACGGTCGAAAAACGTTCGCAGATGCTGGGTCACTTGGCCGAGGGCAAATACGTGATGGCGGTGGCGGGCACCCACGGCAAAACGACAACCTCGACCCTCATTGCATGGCTCAACCGTGCGCTGACCGGCGGCGGTTCGGCCTTTTTGGGCGGTATCTCGAAGAATTTCGACGGCAACCTCGTCCTCGGCGACGGGCCGCGGCTGGCGGTCGAAGCCGACGAGTTCGACCGTTCGTTCCTGCGACTGTTCCCTGACGTGGCCGTCGTCACTTCGGCCGATGCCGACCATCTCGACATCTACGGCACCCACGAAGCCGTAAAAGAAGCCTTCGCGCAATTCATAGGACAAATCCGCGCGGGCGGCTCGCTGGTACTGAAACTGGGCGTCGACATACGGGTCGACAACCCCGCAATCACGGTCTATCGCTACGCCTACGACGAACCATGCGATTTCTACGCCTGCAACGTACGACTTTTGGAGGGTGGCCACTACCGCTACGACATCGTGACGCCCGACGGCACGATTGCGGACTGCACGCTGGGCATCCCGGGCTGGGTCAACATCGAAAATTCGATTGCGGCAGCGGCCTCGGTGTGGTGCGCGGCGAAGTATGAGGGCAAAACGCTGGACGAAGATCGTTTGCGCGAAGCGCTGGCCTCGTTCTCGGGCGTCAAACGGCGGTTCGAGTTCTACGTCAACACGCCGAAGCAGGTCTACATGGACGACTATGCGCACCACCCGCGCGAACTGGCGGCGGCGCTCACCTCGGTGCGCAAAATGTTCCCGGGCCGCCGCATCACGGCGATCTTCCAACCCCATCTCTACACCCGTACGCGCGACCTCTATCCGGAATTCGCAGAAGCGCTGTCGCATGCCGACGAAGCAGTACTGCTGCCCATCTATCCGGCCCGCGAAGAACCCATCGCAGGTGTCACGACAGAGATCATTGCCGACCGCATGACGGTGCCCGTGCGCATCGTCGACCGCGATCGGCTGGCCGAAACCGTCGCGGCAATGGAGACCGATGTGGTCATCAGTTTCGGAGCTGGCAACATCGATGCCTGTTGCGAAGCGCTGGCCGAAGCACTACGGCGTAAAAGTTGAAAGGAAACCACCGGTAAAACATGCGTCCGTCCGTCAAATATCCGCTGCTGACGCTGCTTTGGGCAGCGGTGGCGGCCTATGTGGTCTGGGCGACGGGCGCAACGCAGGCAAACCGCACCGTCCGCAAGGTCGATGAACTGCGCATCGACATCGTGGACAGCACCTCGCAAGGCCACTTGGTCACGTCGGCCGAGATACGCAAATGGCTCGCGGCGGAGCGCATCGAACTGCTCGGACAAACAGCGGATTCGGTCGACCTGACGGCTGTCGAACAACTGATCGCCCGCAACGGATTCGTCGAAAAAGTCGCGGCCTACGTCACCCGCAACGGCGTGCTGCACATCGACATCCGCCAACGCAAACCGCTGCTGCGCCTATTGACCGACGGCGAAAACGCCTATGTTACACCGACGGGATTCATCTTCGCGGCACCACGCGCCTCCTCGCTCTATGTACCGGTCGTGACAGGTCCCTATCGCCCGCCTTTTCCGGTCGGCCACATGGGCGAAATCCGTCGCCACACGGACAACGAACTGCAACGCATCGAACAGGAAATCGAACGCCTGGAAGAAGAAAAGCTGCCGATTCACCACGCCGAACGTGCGGACAACCGCGCCTACAACGATTTCCGGCGCCGCCGAGTGAAAAGCTGGTGGAAATACTTGGAAACCGAAGCGGAATACGATGCACGGGTCGGACGTCTGCGTGCCGAGAAACAACAAGCACGACGAGCCTATCGCTACCGCGTCCGCCAACGCCGGCAACAACTCGACCGCATCGGAACCGAACAAGACCGATTGCGCGCACAACAAAAAAAATTGGAGAAAAGCTACGAAGATTTCGTGAAACTCCTTACCTTTGTGAAGTTGGTCGAAAAAGACGACTTCTGGAGTGCCGAAGTCGTGCAAATCATCGCCCGAACGGCCGCGAGCGGCGCGCTGGAAATCGAACTGATTCCCCGCAGCGGGCGGCATATCATTCGTTTCGGCCGGCTGGAACGCATGGAGGAGAAACTCGACAAACTGCTGCGGTTTTATCGCAAGGGACTGTCGCACATCGGCTGGGAGCGTTGCCGCGTCATCGACATCCGCTATACCGATCAAGTGGTATGCCGCTGAAACAGAACAGATAACGAACAAACGAGGCATCTATTATACCGTGGAAAGAAAGAACTACATCATCGCTGTCGACTTGGGCTCTTCGAACGTTACGGTGGCCGTCGGCGAACAACCGGAAGACGGGGGTCTGCTCGAGGTCGTCTACGTCGTCCGAAAACCGGTCGAGGGCGTCAATGCCGGACAAATCGAAAACAGCGAACTGGCAGGAAATGCCATTCATGCCGCAATCGAGGAGGTCGAACAGGCACTGGGTTGCCGCATCACGGAAGTGTATGCAGGTATCTCGGGCGAATTCGTCCGCTGCGCCTGCTACACCGACCACGTATACATCGGCAATCCGCACGACGGCGTGAGCCATGCCGATGTCGAATCGCTCTTTTCACGGATGCGCAACGTGCAGGCCCCCGAAGGCGAGACCATCATGGAACGCATACCCCAAAGCTATGTGGTCGATGGCAGCCGCGAGGTCAAGAATCCGGTCGGATCATTCGGCAAAACGCTCTCCGCGACGTTCAATTTCGTGCTCTGCAACACGACGCCCCTGCAACGCTTGGAAATGGTCTTCAAACGCCACGGCATCACCATCAAGGGCATCTTCCCCACGGTACTGGCCACGCCCGAAGCAGTGCTTTCGCCCGATGAAAAATCGGAAGGCGTCGCTGTGATCGACATCGGCGGTGGCGTGACCGACGTGACGGTCTACTACCGCAACGTGGTGCGCTACGTAGCCTCGATTCCGATGGGCGCCACGGCCATCAACCACGACATCCGCACGATGGGCGTTCCCGAAAAATACGTCGAACAACTCAAACTGGAAAAAGGCTCGGCCGTGGCGGAACTGGCCCCCGATACGCTCGTGAAAGTACCCGGCCGCACTCCCCGCGAGGAAAAAGGCATTCTTAAACGAAACTTGGCCACGGTCATCGAAGCTCGCGCGATGGACATCGCCGACTATGTAATGCAGGAGCTGAAAGATTCGCATTTCGGTTCGAAACTCGCCTACGGCATCGTATTGACAGGCGGTTCGGCACTGCTCAAAGATCTCGATACGTTGTTCAATCGCGTGACGAAGATGGAGGTGCGTATCGCAGCGCCCGACACGGGGATCAGCGATGCGTCGCTCGAACTGGTCGACAATCCGGCCTATGCAACCGTAACGGGATTGTTGCTGCTCGGAGCAGCGCAGGGAGCATCGAGCCTCATCGTCGAACATCCGCCCGTACGGGTCGTCGACGAGCCCGAAATACCGGTTGAAGAGCCGGAACCCGCAGAGCCTGAACGCCCCGCGACGAACCATCGGCCGACGGCAAATCCGACGCATGCGATCCGTCCCCGCACAACAACTCAACCCGGTGCAAAAACGACGCAAACAGCGCAACAACCGACCGCAGGCAATCGACCGGCATCACGACCGGTAAACCGCATACAATCGGCTGCCGAACCGGTCGAACCGCTGCCGGCACCGGAGACGTTCCGCCACGTACCGCCGAAGCGCACCGCCCCCCAAACAGCTCCCGTTCAAGAACAACGGACCATCAATTCGCTTTACAGCCAACAGGCGACCCGTCCGCAAGTGCAAGACGAACCGCAGGAACCCGTCCAACCGCGACCGGCACAACCGCGCCGACCGGTGCGTCCCCAACCCATCGAGGAAGAGACGATACAGGAGAATCCGCTGGCTCCGGCTTACCGGTCGGCAGTCGAATCGGGCATCGAAGATTTGTATGGAACACCTCGCCAACCGCAACGTGAAATGACGCCGGAATACGACGAAGAAGCCGAACAACGCGCAAACGCGACGGCAAAACGGATGAAAAACCGCATCCAAGAATTTTTCGGCAAAATCAACGGCAAGTGGGACAACGGCTCCTCGTCGGATCTGGACGACGACACGGAAATCTGACCCAACACGCGTCGATGTACGCACGTATTAGAGAAAAAAAGATTGCAGCAGTTACCAATAACAGAACACGCATTATGACAGACGAACTGATGTCGGAAGTGAAAGCAGTACCCAATGCAGGCTCCTATATTACCGTCATGGGAGTCGGCGGTGCCGGCGGCAATGCCGTGAACCACATGTGGGAACTCGGCATCCACGGAGTGAACTTCATGGTCTGCAACACCGATCAGCAGGCGCTCGACCAAAGCCCCGTGCCGACGAAGATATGCCTCGGCAAACGGGGTCTCGGAGCGGGCAATGTCCCCGAAAACGGACGTGCGGCAGCAGTCGAGACCCTGCCGGAAATACGCGCCCGGCTGGAGGAGACCGGCACACGAATGATTTTCATCACGGCCGGCATGGGCGGCGGCACGGGCACGGGAGCCTCGCCCGTCATCGCGAAACTGGCCCGCGAAATGGAACTGCTGACCGTCGCCATCGTCACCTCGCCGCTGGCGGTCGAAGGGCTGATCCGCTACGACCAAGCCATCCGCGGCATTGAAGAACTGCGTAAGAATGTCGATGCCGTACTCATCATCAACAACGACAGCATACTGGAAATTTACGGCGACCTGTCATTAGGCGATGCGTTCCGCAAAGCCGATGACATTCTGGCATCGGCGGCAAAAGGCATCGCGGAAATCATCACTGTCAAGAGCGATTTGGTCAATGTCGACTTCGCCGATGTCTCGAACGTCATGCACAACAAGGGCCGCATCCACATGGCCGTGGCAACCGCCGATGGCGAAAACCGTGCAAAAAAAGTAGCCGAGGCATCGCTCCACTCGCCGCTGCTGGACCACAACCAGATTACGGGCGCCAAAAACATCCTGCTCCACATCTCGGTCGCCAAACCCAACGAACTGAAAGCATCGGAGGTAACCTCCATCTTGGAATACATCCAGTCGCACGCCAGCGTGAAGGACGGCAACGGCGTGATACACAGCGCGAACATCATCTGGGGTACGAGCCAGAATCCGCAGCTGGGCGATGCCATCCAGCTGATGATCGTCGCCACGGGCTTCGACGAAGACCCCGCACAAGCGATACTGCCGTCGAACCGCAAAATCATCACGCCGGTCGAGGCCGAAAGCACCCCGACCGAAGTGGCGAAACAACTCGAACCCGTCAAACAACGGGCCTCGACGCCGTTCCCGACCGAACCTATCGTACTGGGCGAAAAATCGGCCCGTTACAAGGATATCAATCAAGTGAAGTCGACGCCCGCCTATCAGACGCGCAATTCGAAATTCGTCGTGCAGGCCCCCGGCACCCACAAGGAGAGCATGCAACAACAGGAAAACGCCTCCGCCGCACAATCGGCGACCGACGAGACACAACTTCCTTTTTCGTCCAACTAATCCACAGTCGATTTGGAAGATACCACCCATTGGATCGTTTGCAACGGATTCACACCCCATCTGATCGCACTTGCTGCAGTTTCGCTCGTGCTACTCTGCATATCGGCGTTGGTCTCCGGTGCCGAAACCTCGTTTTTCTCGCTGACGCACAATGACATCCATCGGCTTAAACAAGACCCGAAAGGGACTTCGGCGGCGGTGCTGCATCTGCTGAGAGACGTCGACCTGCTGCTGGCAACAATCCTCGTCGTCAACAACTTGGTCAATATCTGCATCGTCATTCTCACCTCGAACCTTATCGACACGCTATTTACGTTCGCACGGTTCGAATTCCTCTTCAAGACGGTGCTGGTGACGTTCCTTTTGTTGCTTTTCGGCGAAATTCTCCCCAAAGTACTGGCGCAGACCACCCCCACCCGTTTCGCGCTATTCGTGGCCCGTCCGCTCCAACTGCTGCAACGAATTTTCTATCCGCTCTCCTACATCCTCGTCCGTACGAGCAGCCGCATCAGCGAAAAAGCCTCGCGAAAAAACGAAATTTCGCTCGATGAACTGGCCGATGCGGTGGACATGACCCAAAGCAGTTGTCCCGAAGAACGAGTCATTCTCTCGGGTATCGTCAATTTCGTCAACACGGAGGTACAGGAGATCATGAAGCCCCGCGTCGACATCACGGCGCTCGACCGCACGGACGGATACGAAACGGTCAAACGCACGATCATCGAATCGGGCTTTTCCCGGCTCCCCGTCTACGAAGAAGACATCGACAACATCCGCGGCACGCTCTACGTCAAAGACCTGATGCCCTACATCAACCACGGCGACGGTTTCGACTGGCAATCGCTCGTCCGCAAACCCTATTTCGTTCCGGAACACAAGAAAATCAACGACTTATTGGGCGATTTCCAATCGAATAAGGTACACATGGCCATTGTCGTCGACGAATACGGTTCGACGCTCGGGCTGGTGTCGCTGGAAGATATCATCGAGGAAATCGTGGGCGAAATCTCGGACGAAAGCGACAACGACGAAAAACTCTACACACGGCTCGATGCGAAATGCTATCTGTTCGAAGGCAAAACCCACATCGGCGATTTCGAACGCATCTTGGAGTTGGACGAAGGTATTTTTTCCGATGTGCGCGGCGAAGCGGAGACCCTTGCCGGAATGATGCTCGAACTCAAGCGCGACTTTCCGCGCAAAGGCGATGCATTTACGTCGCACGGCATCCGGTTCACGGTGCAGGAGATGGAGGGGCACCGCATCGATAAAATCCGCGTCAACCTGCCATGAGACGGCTGTTCGTCGAGACACCGCTCCCGTTCGAGGAAGCGGCCCAATGGGCGACAGACGACGAATTGACCACGGCCCGCAGTTTTTCAACGGCCCGTGGATGTGAATATCTGGCATGGCGAGCTATTGTCCGGCGCGAACTCGGCCGCGACACGGCTATCGCCTATAATTCCGTCGGAGCACCGGTACTTATCAATCGGTCGTTGTACATTTCGGTTTCGCATTGTCGGGAACGCATTGCCGTAGCATTGTCGGACATGCCGTGTGCCGTCGACATCGAGCGCACCGACCGCGATTTCTCACGTGCACTTCCGCGCTATCTCTCCCCTGAAGAACAACGCTCATCCACCCATCCGCGATTTCCGGCAGTTGCTTGGTGCGCCAAAGAAGTTCTTTACAAATATGCAGGACGGCGCGAACTCGACCTGCTGCGCGACCTGCATATCGACGGGATTCGATGGCCGTCGCGTCTTTCAACCTTTCCCGCCCTCCTTTCCGCCAACCCGTCTGCAATGCCTTCCTCGCCGCGGCTGGACGGCATTCCTGCGGATACTGCCTGGGGCTCAATTCACTCCCATGACGCGGAGGGTTCCCCTCGGACGCTGCATTTCTATCAGTATGAGGGATTCGTCGTCGTGTTTTTATTCGATTAAAAATCCGTTCGCCGCCCACTGGCACGACTTTCAGCTATGATTCGGCCCGATTCAGGATGCGTTTTGTTCTCGATTTTTTTGTATTTATCGGAATATTACCTATATTTGCAGTCCCGAAAGCTCTCTGCACCCGCTTTCATAGAGTGCGGAATGGAATAGGAGTTGCGGGAAACAATTATTCAGGGTCTGATGGCCGAGCGGTTAGGCAAAGGTCTGCAAAACCTTGTACAGCGGTTCGATTCCGCTTCAGACCTCACGAAACTAACGCAACCTTTCGATACTCAAAAGATGCGATTAGCCGAACAGCAAAGTCCGTTTAACGTGAAGTTAAGCGGACTTCTTTTTTATGCCATGCTAATTTCATACAAGTGACCTCGCTATAACTACACACCGAAAATTCTTCGATATTCTTCCGACCGACCGCACCTTACCGAAAAAGGCAATACACCTTTGCATTTTCACAAATAAAAAACGAGGGGCTGCCTCGTAATACGGCAACCCCTCAAAATGCTAATTCAAGGATGATTATTTCAACCAACGCGGGTCACCGATAGGCTCACCCGAAGCGGTATACATCAAGCTACGGTACGCCGGCTTCACCTTGAAACCATCGGGAATCTCATGCGTGATATGCTCGTTGTCGATATTGAGCTTGTGACGACGATAGTTGCTGTGCACATCGACATCACCATCGACCGACTTCGGATTCGGATCCTCGAACAAATCCTCGGGCAAGAGATTCTTCGTACCATCGTTCAAGAGTTTGAGCTTGGTCTCGTCCGCCGGCTGGCCACCGTTGGTCGGATCGTTACCGCCAGTTGCTACATTCTTGTTGTTGGCACCACGCGTATTGTGCGAGAACTGGTACGACGAGAAATAGTAGTCCGTAATGGCCTGACCCCAGTCGGTCTTATTCAAGTTGGCATCCGTAAAGTCGGGACGCAACGTACAATAGTTGTCTTGGAAGTGGTAGGCCGTAGCCTCCGTGCGGCCCTCGATACGCATGCCGGCAGCATAGAGCTTACGCTTGTCGCTGGCATCCTTGCGAACTATGACAAAGAGGTTGTTCTTGCACGAAAGCGTCAAGTTGGCAGGTGCATACCGCATCTCGAACAATAGACGGTCTTTCGAACGGGCGCTGAAATTGATGAAAGTGTTGTTCTCCACCTTGATATTCCAAGCCACCGAAGGATCCCAAGCCGTGTTCTTGTTCTCGCTGATCAGAGCATGACGCGGAGCATCGACGAACGTACAGTTGGTCATCGAAAAATCTTTGAGGATGTTGTGCAACGAACCCTCGCCGTCGCCCGCAATCCACGAATAACCACGGCCGTTGGCATCATAGAAACCGCAGTCGTAGAACATACAGTTGTCCATCGTGAACTTCAGAATCTGCTTACGAGCAGTACCCTTGAAGCGAATCCAACCGCGGATTTGGTGACGGAAGTTGCAGTTCTTCACGCGGAATTCCTCCAAAGCGAAAGGCATGGCGGTCTCCGATGCAGCGTTGAAGAAGTAGTTGCCCGTACCGTTCGACCCGCCGTTCGCAGCATAGTTCAAAGCACCATCGCTGTCAAAGTTGATGTTCTCGAAGATGATCGACTGTACGTTAATACCACCCATCTCCCCGTTGCCCGGGTTGCGCGAGAAAGCGAAGTTCATCGTACAGGGTTTCGTCTTGTCACCATCCGAGCAACCGGCCGTAATCTCGGGAGTGATATCCTGGGTCGCGGGATCGGGGTTGGGAACAGTCTTCTCCCAGCCGATACCCATGTAAAGGAGTGGACGATCCTCGGGAGCTACGTTCGGATCCGAACAACGAAGCGTAAAGCCTTTCGATATATTGACCGACCTCTGAAGATAGTAAACCTTTCGGGGTTCCAACTCGAAGACGGTACCCTCGGCAAAGTCGATGTTGTTGGTCATGTAGTTCGCCAGCAGCGTATCGATACGGGCAGCCTGCAACTCATGAGCGCGGGTGTTGACGTCGTTGGCATCGTACCACTCCTCCCACTTCAAGAGGCGCGGCTCACCCGGGTCACCCTTCATGCGGATCATATTCGTATTGTACATGCGGTCCCAGTAGCGCTCGATGTTGTTGTTCATACCGTTCACCACGTACACGTAGTTCGACTTCAAACCCGCTACATCCACGTAGCCTTGCTGGCGAATCTCCTCGGTGAAGGGAATGCGGATCGTCTCGGCATCCATGTTGTCGCGTGAAGGCTCGACCTGAATCTCGCTGACGACATACTGGCCGTTCTCGACCTGATAGATAGACTGGGCCTCTTTGTCGAGCTTCGTGTTTTCGGCCAGATTCCAACGAATGCGCATCGAGTTCTCGGTGACGTTCTCCACCCAGAAAGCCTCGGGAATACCATAACGCTCGCGGGTCGTGATACCCACTTGGTCATCCCACTCACGGCCGCCGGCTGCACCCGAAATAATCGAGTTGTAATCATCGCCCTTTTTCGAGAGGGTCTTGATACCGAAACGGTACGTGGTCGCATACTGCAAGTCCTTTACACGCAGGCGCAACACATCGGGGCCTACGATCGTATCGAGGATCCACTCCTCGGGCTTTTGGAACTCGTCGTCGCGGTTCAGACCGGCAGCCGTGATGTGGTAGCCGGCGCAATCCTTCACACCGAACCAGTAGAGCATCACGTCGTTGCGCGTACCCTCGGCAACCGAGCAACAGTAAGGCTCCGAAGTCGAAATACCGTTCTGCTCGACTCGGAAGTGGGTCATGTGCTCACGCTCGGGATTGGAATTTTTCTTGCTCGAATAGTATTCGGTATCATCGTCCGTACAGGCGACGAAGCCGACAGCCAACGCAAAGCTGAGGAACAGCGATAAAATCTTATTGTATTTCATAGTTGTTGCTTCTGTTTTAGATTAACGATAGCCGTATTTGTTCTCGTAAGCACCGCGGCTCCGTGCGATCACATCCTCGGGATAGGGCAGAATGTAACGTACGACGGGCAGCGACTCGGCTGCGACCTCCCAGAGGTCGGGCACGACCTGCGAACCATAATGGTCCGTAGCCTTGATATAACCGCGCAACGACCAAAGGGCCTGAGCTTTCGGATAACCGTTCGAATCGTCGTACATCTGCGCGAAGTAGTCACCCTGCGACCACTCCGTACCCGGGTTGCGGGCAAAAGTCCACGGGTTGTAGATCTCGACTACGGGCAGCACGGTGTTGGGCATCGTGCCGAAAGTCTTGTAATCATAACCCGGATTGGGCAATACCGTCGTACCATCCGATCCGACCGTCTTATAGAAAAGCTGGGCGGGCAGGTTCGTGAAGCGATCGTCGGTATTGTACTGCTCGTCGCCCGAGACGTACCATGCATAACCGAAATACTGGTAGAATACATCGCGGATCACTTCGGCGTACTTGTTCCAACGCACGAGGTCGCGCCAACGCAGACCCTCGCCACCGAACTCCCACTTGCGCTCGTCCTGAATGAGCGCCAAGAAATCGTCCTTCGAACCGGCAGCGGAGACGTAACCGTCCACTTTATCGCCCCAATCGGCCGAATCGAAAGCACGACGACGCACTTGCTTGAGAGCGTCGACAGCATCGGCCGTCGGACCTTCGTTCACCTCGTTCGCAGCCTCGGCATACATCAAAAGGACATCGGCATAACGCATGTAGGGGAAGTTGATGCCCGTGTTGCCCTCGCTGATGGCACCCATGGCGTTGCCCGTCTCCGTCCACAACTTCGACCACTTGCCGCAGTAAGCCGTCCACGGATCGAGGCGCATGGCCACTTTACCGTCCGAACCATACTTCCACATAGCCGTACCGCAGACATAGTTGCGGCGCAAGTCTTTCTCATCGAACGAGAAACGGTAAAATACGCTCAACATATTGCTGCCGCTCGTCTTACCCCAAACGGCAGCCGATCCGTCGTACATCTTGGTCTCGGTACCGTTCATGTCGTAAGCAGGCCCCCAGTTATAACCGACGCTGCCGTTGATGCCCTTCGTGAAAGGAATCTCGAAGATGGGATCGTCGTTATTCGTCACACGGTAATTGCACTCGTCGATGAATACCTCGTCATAACGCTTGTTGAGCGCGTGGTTGTTCTCGGCAATCACCTTACCGGCATAGGTCATGGCAGTCTGGTAATAATCCTTGTAGTTCGAAGGACGCTCCATCGTACCCTTGTCGGCCGTCGAAGCCCCCGGACGCAACGAATAACCGCCGGCCGTAAGCGACATACGGGCGATCAGAGCCCAAGCGAACTCCTTCGAGCAACGCTGCACGCCACCGTCGATTGCCGCGGCGAACCGCATCGTCTCCGAAGCCACGATGAGGTCGTCGATCAAGGTTTTGAGGATCGTCTCCCGATCGGCAACCGGTATCACCATCGGAGCATCGGCAGCACGCACCAACGAGAAAGGAACATCACCGAAGAGTACCACCATATCGTGGTAGTTCATGGCGCGAATACACTTGGCCTCACCGATCATCTGCATTAATTCCTCCTTGTGGCCGTCCATCATCGGCGAAACCTCGGCGGCCATAATGAAGTTGTTGCAATACTCGATGTTGCGGTAAGCAGCCTGCCAAGTCTTCTCCAATTGGCCGCCCGAAGGGGTGGCATCGAACTGCTTGTAGTCGGTACCGGACGACGATTGCATTTCACTGGTGCTCGTAGCGTACTCTACATCGCTGTTCAAACAGAAATTCGAATAGAAAGCGCCACCATAGGTATCACCGGTCAGCAAATAGGCGTAGCAGGAGTTCAACGCACGGTTGATCTCATCCATATTGCCGAACACGTAGGTCTCGTCGAATTTCGAGTCGGACTTCGTGTCCAAGAAATCCGAGCAAGCGCTCAGACCGAACAGGGCGAGAACCCCGATTAAAAATATTTTGATATTTTTCATTGATTCAATTGATTACGAGGTTAGAACGAGAGGTTTACACCGAACATATAACCACGGCTGCGCGGATACTTGTTGTAGTCCACACCCGGGGTCAAGCCTTTCTGAACATCCACCTCGGGATCGTAACCGCTATAACCGGTCAGCAACCAAAGGTTCGAACCGGTGAAATAGACACGCAAACGCTGGATACCGGCCTTCTTCGTGAGGCGCGCAGGCAGCGTATAACCGATCGTAATATCCGACAGACGGAGGAACGAGCCATCCTCTACGAAATACGAGCTGGCGATATACTTCTGTACATACTGCGGAGCCCACAGGAGGTCTCCTTGATTCTGGGGAATGAAGTAGTCGTCCATATTGCTCGTCTGGCTGTTGCCATAGATACGCTCACCGGAGTCGTTCGTGAAACTCCAACGGTTCAGGTGATTGAATTTCTGCAGGACGTTGTAATAGCTGCCGGCCTTGTTGTCGATCGACGACGAGAGGGTGTAAGCCATAGCATTGTAAACGTCGAAGTCGAGCATGTAGGTAAAGTTGGCCGTGAAGTCGAAGTTCTTCCAACGACCGTTGATCGAGAAACCGCCGGTCAGAGCGGGGTTCATGTCACCGATCTTCACCTTGTCATACTTATCCACTACGTTTACGTCGTCTTCGCGACCACCGCCGTGATCCACGATGTTCTTGAACTTCGGCATACCGATCTTCGGATTGCCGTACGTATCGCCCGAGCCCAGCACCGTCTTCACGGTCGTACCCGAGTTATCGGCCGGATCGGTGTGGCTCCAACTATCGCTGTTGGTGCGATAGAGGTCGTCGAAGCCATAAACGCCGTCATAAACGTAACCGTAAAGGATACCGATCGGCTGGCCTACTTTCAGTTTGAAAGCCTCGCCATCGGCCGAAACCTTGTTGGCGTTTCCGCCCGTAACCCACAACTCGTTCACATCGCCGTTCAATTTATCTACATTCGACTTATTGTGACCCAACGTCAGGGTTACACCCAACTCGAAGTCTTTCTTGCGAATAATTTGCCCCTGAATGGTCAAATCGAAACCTTTGTTCGTAACCTGACCGATGTTCTGCACCTGATTACGATAACCCGTCGTGATGGGGATCTGCGTAGTGTACAACATGTCGCGCGTCGTATTCCAATAAACCTCGGGAGTGATTACCAGTCGGTTGTCGAACATACCGAGGTCGATGGCGGCATTGCGTGTGATGGTGGTCTCCCACTTGATGTCGCGATTGATGAAAGTGTCGCCGTTGGCGTTTACATAATACTGATCGCCATACTCCGAGGTTCCCGAGAAGTCGGGACCACCCGACGATTTGATCGAGTAGAGGTAGCGCCACTGGTCGCTATTGATGGCGTTGTTACCGACCATACCGATAGCAAGACGCAACTTCAACTGATCGATCACGCGGCTGTTTTTGAGGAAGTTCTCCTCGTTGATGGCCCAAGCGCCCGAAACCGAGGGAAAATAACCCCACTGCTTGCCATCGGCAAACTTCGACGAACCGTCAGCACGGAACGTAGCCGAGATATAGTACTTGTGCTTGTAATTGTAGTTGGCTTGTGCGAAGTACGAAGCCGTACGCTCGGGAACATCCATCGACGAAGTAGTCTGATAAGCCTTACCCAATCCCATAGTGGCAATGGCCTGTTCAGGCGAGATGTTCTGGGGGAAGAAACGAGCCGTGCTCTGATTCTGACGGCCATCGCGACCCTGCAACTCGAAACCGGCCAAGAACGAGAAGTTGTGCTTTTCGTTGACGGTGAAGTTGTAAGCAGCAGTCGTCGTCCACGTGTAGCGGGTCGAACGGCTGTTCTTAATATAAGCATAAGGTTGGTTGAGATAGGTACTGTTGGCAACCGCATCGGTCAGATAGCCGAAGAAACGGTCCTCCTCGCCAAAACCGAACGTATGCGAGAACTCGGTGCGCAGACGAAGGTTCTCGATGGGCTTCCACTCCAAGCTGGCCTGATTGACGAACTGATACGAGAGTTTCTTGCGGTAGTTCTGGTCTACGTCGTTCACGGGATTCGAGAGGACCCACTGAGCCTCCTCCAAAGGATCTGCATACTCGGGATCGACATAACCGAACTCACGCATACCGTTCGTGGGACGATAACGCAGAATGTCGATGATACCGCGGCGACCGAAAGCATCGGCACCGGCACCCTCGTCCTTGCGGATCGTGAAGCGGGGATTCACCAACAGGGTCAGGTTCTTAGCCAGCTGGGCATTGACCTTCATGTTGAAGTTCGTACGCTCGACACCCGAACCGAGCAGGATACCCTCCTCGTCGCTGTGCGTCAACGAGGCGTTGAAACGCAGTTTCTCATTACCGCCGTTGATCGTCACGTTGTAGTTGTAGCTCACGGGCGTGCCACCCATCACTTCGTCCTGCCAGTCGTAGGTGGGCATATTCTGATACAAATCGAGATCCCAAGGGTTGCCGAAGTCCTGACGCCACTGGTAACGATCCGAGTTGCTGTTCTTGATCAGCGCATTGTCGAGCTGATAACGAACGAACTCGTAGGTGTTCATCATCTCGATTTTGTTGGCGAGCTTGTTGAAGCGGGTCGAGAAGTTGAAATCGACCTTCATGCGACCGGCCTTGGCCGACTTAGTGGTTACCATCACGACACCGTGTGCGCCACGTGCGCCATAGATAGCCGTCAGCGAGGCATCCTTCAAAACGTCGATCGACTGGATGTCGGTCGGCGGAATGTCGTTGATGTTGTCAGCAGGGAAACCATCGACGATGAAGAGCGGCTTACTGGTACCCGTAAGGTCCATGGCACCACGTATGCGGATATCGACGTCGGCACCCGGGGCGCCATCGACCGTAGTTACCTGCACACCGGCGATTTTACCTTGGAGCGCCTCGGCGGCCGATGCTACCGGCACCGTAGCCAACTTCTCGCCGGCCACCGAACCCACCGAACCGGTCAGGTCCTTACGAACGACGTTCATGTAGCCAAGCACGACGACCTCATCGGCAGCCACGGCATCTTCGGCCAAGATTACCTCGATCGGCCCACCGGCAACGACTTCGATCTCTTGAGTCGTGTAGCCGATGAACGATACTTGTAAATGTTTTCCTTTGGCAACGGATAAAGCGAAACTACCGTCGATATCGGTACTCGTACCGTTCGACGGATTTTCCCTTTCGATCACCGCGGCACCGATAACGGGCTCGCCGGCAGCGTCTTTAACCGTACCTTTAACAATGATTGTTTGGGCATTTGCAATACCCATTGCGCCCCATAAAAGGAGCACAAGCAAGAGTAAACGATGTTTCATTGGTCAGTACTCTTTCAATTAGACATTAGATTGATTGAATACCGACACGGTAGCGATTGCACCGGTCGGGTGGGATTGGAATGGATGTGAAGAAAGATATCCACCCGACCGATGCGCAGATTGATCGTCAGCTCGTGTTACCCCCCCCCCACAACTCATTGTGTATCAGCGAGTTATCTAAAACACACCGACACAACATAATGGCTGTAGTCTCTCTTTGTTGGTTAAAAATCATTTAGTTAGTTAATTATCTGTCTCTTATACACATCT
>RYWP01000025.1 GCA_003979135.1 Alistipes sp. | reverse complement strand
CCTTATAAAAAGGCAGGCAGCGGTCGATTTGCGCCTGACTCATGCGGGTCGCAAACGACGACTGCTGACCGTCGCGCAACGTAAGATCTCTGATTTTAAGTTTTTTAGCCATATTATCGGTTTTATTCCTATTCTCCAGTCGGGGGCAAAATTACGAAACAATTTCCGATTTTACAGCATCGCAGAGTCTTTTTCACAAAAAACGCGGTTCCAACGCAGCGTATCAAGCGTCGGAGGAGGGCAGCGTAAGTTTGTGCGGATCGAGGTAGGTGCGTTTGAAAATATCGACGCAGAAGATGAACAGCGCCACGATCAGCGGACCGAAAATCACCCCAATGAAGCCGAAAAGCGGCAAACCGACAATGACTCCGAAAATCGTCACAAGCGGATGGGTATCGGCCATCCGTTTCTGCAACAACAGGCGCATCACATTATCGACATGGGTCACGACGAGCATGCCATAAAGCAGCAGGCCGAGCCCCATTCCCCAACGACCATCCAGCATCATGAAAACGGAGAGCGGCAGCCATACGAGGCCCGTGCCCAGTACGGGAATGACTGTTGCGAAGCAGGTCACTACGCCCCAGAACAGCGGCAAAGGGGCCCCGAAGACCAGATAACCGAGATAGGCCAATGCGCCCTGCGTCAAAGCCAACACCGGAATGACAATGGCATTCGAGCGCACGATAACATGGATTTCGCGCAGCACACTGCGTGAAACGGAGCGGTTGAACGGCAGAATTTCACGACAATATTGTTCCATGCGATAGCCGCCTATCAACATGAAATAGAGCACAAAAAGCAGCGCAATGATATTGAGCAGGAAGCTAAAGATGCTGTGCAGCACCCAATGGCCGAATCGGGAAAAGTAGCCGAGCAATGTCGACACGCTCGAATCCTCCCACAAATCGAATCCCGTACGGCTTTCGATGATGGCCGCGAAATGACGCAGATGAGCGACGATCGTCGGCGAGTTGTCCACCAAATCCTGAATGCGGGATACGAGCATCCAGACGGTCAGCGACAGCGGCACCAGAAAGCAGAGAATCGCCTCGACCAGCAACACCGTCGCCGCCGCACTGCGTCGCCATTTGCGGCATTCGGTGAGATACGCCATCTGCCTGCGCAACAGGATATAAATCGTCGCGGCACCGAGCAACCCACCGAGCAGCGGCGCCAACTCGATGAAAATCACGATACCCATGCTGAGAATCAGCACGAAAAGCGAATATCGCCAATATTTCTCCCGCACGGAAAACATCGCAACCGACCGCAAGCAAGGAATGTACCGCAGGAGTCCGAATCGCAACAGAAAATTTTCTTGAAAATTTAACGTCCGATTGTTTTGCTGCAGCCGATTTTTTAATGTATCTTTGTGTCGTAATGAAACAGTCTCTGCATAGTCGATCGATGACTGCCGGTAAACGCCGATGGTCTGCCTATCGCATCCGACGCAATCGCGCGGTTGTCTATGCACGGCTCTTATGAAAATTTACGGGGGATATTCCACGATTGTGCGAATATCCCCCGTTGCCTTTACCATATTTAATTTATTAATCATCGCACGACGGACACAAACAACCAAATTCATAAAAACATGAGAAAATTTTTACACCTTTTCAGTCTGATGACGGCATTGATGTTGTTCGGTGCCACATCGGCTATCGCTCAGTCGGTAGTTACCGGTAAGGTAGTCGACGAAAACAACACTCCGCTCGTCGGAGCTGCGATCGTCGTTCCGGGAACGAGCGACGGCACCAACTCGAACACCGACGGTACTTTCACGTTGAAAACGAGTTCCAACGCTCACTCCGTGGAAATTTCGTTCGTCGGATACCAAGCTCTCGTCAAGGAGTTCAAGGGTCAAGGCAACATCAAGTTGGGCATCATCAACATGCAGCCGGATGCCATCGCCATGCAGGATGTCATCATTTCGCAGTCGATGGCCGTGCAGCGCAAGACGCCGGTTGCCGTGTCGTCCGTGTCGGCTGCCGACATCGATTACAAACTCGGCACGCAGGAGTTCCCCGAGATTCTGAAATCGACGCCGGGTACCTATGCGACCAAATCGGGCGGCGGTTACGGCGACTCGCAGATCCGTCTGCGCGGTTTCTCGACCGAAAATATCGCCATCATGGTCAACGGCGTGCCTATGAACGACATGGAAGGCGGTAAAGTCTACTGGTCGAACTGGGCTGGTCTGTCCGACGTGACACGCAGCATGCAGGTGCAGCGCGGTTTGGGTGCATCGAAAATCTCGGCACCTTCGGTCGGTGGTTCGATCAACATCGTGACCAACACCATCGACGCACAACGCGGCGGTACGGCCTCGATCGGCATGGGCAATGACGGTCTCTACAACGTATCGTTCAGCGTATCGTCGGGTCTGACCAAAAGCGGTTGGGCTATGACCGTAATGGGAGCCAAACGCTGGGCCAATGGCTACGTGCAAGGCACCGACTACACGGCCTATAACTGGTTCGTCAACATTTCAAAGCGCATCAACGACCGCCATCAGTTGTCGTTGACCGCATTCGGCTCGCCGCAGGAACACTACCAGCGCAGCAACATGGACGGTCTGACGATCGCCGGCTGGCAGCAGGTAAACAACTACATGAAAGGCAAGAGCCCCTATCGCTACAACCCGACCTACGGTTTCGGTAAGAACGGCGAACGCAAATCGTCATCCTACAACGAATATCACAAACCGCAGATCTCGTTGAACCACCAGTGGCAGATCGACCACAAGTCGTCGCTCTCCACAGCAGTCTACATGTCGATCGGTCGCGGTTCCGGTTACCGTGGCGAGGGTCTCACCAGCACGCTCGCCAACCAATGGTACGGTTCGAACAACGGCGTGCTGAACACCACGTTCCGCAATGCCGACGGTACGTTCGCCTACGATCAGATTCAGGAGCTGAACGAACAGAGCGACCACGGTTCGGAAATGGTCTTGGCCAAGAACAAGAACAACCACGAATGGTACGGTCTGCTCTCGACCTACACGAACCAGCTCACCAAAAGTCTGGAGCTGACCGCCGGTGTCGACGTCCGTTACTACGTCGGTCACCACACGGCCGAGCTCTGCGACCTCTTCAACGGTGCCTACTATACCGACGTCCGTTACCGCAGCCAAGTTTCGCCCGAGAACAATGCGGCGGCGGCCGACCCGAACTGGCAGTACGAGAAACTGGGTATCGGCGATGTCATTTATCGTGACTACGACGGTCACGTACACCAAGAAGGTGTCTTCGCACAGCTCGAATGGTCGAAAGACAAAGTGAATGCGTTCATCTCGGGTTCGATTTCGAATGCCGGCTACTGGCGCTACGACCGCTTCTACTACGATGCGGAACATGCCGAATCGGAACACAGCAACTACCTCGGCGGCAACGTCAAAGGCGGTGCCAACTGGAACATCTCCGAACGCTCCAACGTATTCGCCAATGTCGGCCTCATCAGCCGTGCACCGATGTTCAACTACGGTGTATTCCTCAACAGCCAGAACAGCCACGCCATCAACCCGAGCGCAACCAACGAGAAAGCATTCTCGGCCGAATTGGGCTACGGTTTCCGTTCGCGCTTCTTCACGGCCAACGTGAACGCCTACTACACGAAGTGGATGGACAAGACGATGAGTCGTACCGGTACTTTCCGCGATGACAGTCCGCGTCCGAACGAACGTTACTACCTGAACCTCTCCGGCGTAGACGCACGCCACATGGGTATCGAGTTGGATTTCGTCGCCAATCCGGCCCGTTGGTTGGAGATCAACGGTATGTTCTCGTGGGGCGACTGGGAGTGGGCCAGCAACGCCAAAGGCTATTTCTACGACATGTCGGGCCAACCGTTGAAGAGCACTTCGACCGGTGAGATTGCTTCGGGTGTCATGGCCGAAGACCACGCATGGGTCAATCTGAAACAGAAAGGCATCAAGGTCGGCGGTTCGGCACAGACCACGGCGGCACTCGGCATCACGTTGCGTCCGATCACCGGTCTGCGCGTCGGCTTGGACTGGAATGTCTATGCCCGCAACTACTCCGACTATCAAGTCAATGCAGGCGCTCTGACCCAGAACGCAGATTACAATGTCGTCAATCCGTGGACGATTCCGTGGGGCAACCAGTTCGACCTGTCGGCAAGCTACCGGTTCAAGATCGGCACGGTTCGCGCTACGGTTTACGCCAACCTGAACAACGTATTCAACCAGGAATACATCGTCGACGCCTACAATACGGCGAATATCGCTCCCTCATGGCAGAATGTCTACCGTGTGTTCTACGCATTCGGCCGTACGTTCTCCGTCAAACTCAAAGTCAACTTCTAAACCAACAATCGTAACAGATTATGAACAAGCATATTTTAACCTTTGCAACAGCTCTCGCCCTGATTTTTGCCGGGGGGGGGGTGCGACTACAACGAAGATAATTTCGAAGGGTTGCAGAACGGTACGGTAGCCACCGACGTCAAGAAATTCGACTACACGTTGCTTGATGCCGATTACAAGACCATCGCCACGAACTCCGACAACAAGACGCTGGCGAGTGCGAACGGTGTTTCCAACCAACTGAAAAAAGTCGAAACCGATAAATTCTTCACCAAGCAAGTCTCGGGTCGGGACTACATTCCCAATTTCTTGGCTGCGACCTATCCCACCGCCGACGACCGTTCGTCTATCAACGTGACCTACAACTTCTACAATGAAGCCGTCACTTGTTTCAAAGAGGATTTCGAAACCTCTGCCAACAAGGTACCCGACAATTGGGCTAATGTCGTAACGAACGACAATCCCAATTCGCTGAAATGGGTCGGGAAAACCTATTCCGGCAATAGTTATGTCCAGTGCAGCGCTTTTGTAAAAAATCCGGACAAGAACTACGCAACCGAGGTTTATCTTGTCTCGCCGGCCATCGAAGTCGAACCCAATACGACTTTCTCGTTCAAAGCCTGCTACGGCAACTACAAAACAGAAGGCGGCAGAATTACCGTATTGATTTCCGACGATCTCAAGGGCGAGGTAACTAAAGAATCGATCAAAGCAGCCACGTGGAAAGACATCACCGACCAAGTGAACATTCCCGTTCCGAGCGGCCAATACGGCACCCTCGAAGAGGTTTGTTCCTACAAAATGGACGATTTCGCTGGCAAACAAGTGCGTATCGCATTCCGCTACGACGGCGATGGTACAGATGGTGCAAACCAAACAACGACTGTACAGATCGACGACATCAAGATTGCAGATGCCGCAAGCGAGGAGGAAGA
Organism: Alistipes sp.; assembly: GCA_003979135.1. Lineage (GTDB taxonomy): Bacteria > Bacteroidota > Bacteroidia > Bacteroidales > Rikenellaceae > Alistipes. The sequence continues at coordinate 14,665 of RYWP01000025.1, read as the reverse complement.
AGGAATCGTTGAAAGAACCGAACAGTTCACCAGAAAGAACAACTTATGGAAGTTCGATCCGAGTATCGTTTGGGTCATCGAATACGGCAAAAACAAACATCCTGCAACAAAGTTCTTCCAAGCTTGCGTCGACTGGGTGAAAGCGAATGTCGAGAACGGAACCCAATACATCTCGTCCTACGGCAACAACGATTACTATTCGGGAGCTTCGGCTTACAACGGCAACCTCGACTGGCGCGTCAGTGCTGCCCGCGGACAATACGCCGCAGCATTCGAGGGTAAAACCGACGAAGAGGTGACGAAGATGTTGCAGGAACGCACGGCTGAAGTATTCACGGAAGTACTGCCGCATTTCCATCCCGATTTCGCACCGATGGAAGGCGTCGATGTTACGCTCACGGTACAGTGCGGTGTTTATGACGGTGCTGCCACGGTATACTACAACTTCGTATTCGATGTCGTGGCAAAAGGCGAATACAAGTTCAAGGAGTTCGCCAAAGCAGAAGAATGACGTTTCACTACATAGATCTATAAAGGAAAGAGCCGTCCGATGATTTCGGACGGCTCTTTCTCTTCAAACGATGCTGAAACAGCAACTGCCCGCAATGAAATGATTTTCAAACGGCCAAACAACCTCGTTCCGCTTCCGAAACGAGCTCCGTCCGCCTCGCAACCGAAACGCTCCGCCGGACGAATAAAAATATTGTTAATCATTTCACAATCCCGAAACTTTTTCTAACTTTGCGCCGTAAAAGATGCCCGCTTTTTGCAGACGGAAAACAAGACGACGACGCAGAAAAAAGCGACCGCGAAAATGCAGCTGAATCGGGCGTCGCACAAAGTCGATATATTACTGAAATCGGTTCAAATTAAATAAGTTAAAACTATGGACAAACAGGATCTGAAAAAGTACGGGATTACGGGTGCGACCGAAATCGTGTACAACCCCTCGTACGACGAATTGTTCCGCGAGGAGACGAAGAAAGGTTTGCGCGGCTACGACAAAGGTCAGTTGACCGAAACCGGTGCCGTGAACGTGATGACCGGCGTCTACACGGGTCGTTCGCCCAAAGACAAGTTCTTCGTGATGGACGAAACCACTCGCGACACCATCTGGTGGACCTCCGATGAATACAAGAACGACAACAAGCCAGTGACGAAAGCCGCATGGAAAGAGTTGCGCAAAATCGCAGCCAACGAGTTGTCGAACAAGAAACTCTATGTGGTCGATACGTTCTGCGGTGCAAACGAGAATACCCGTCTGAAAATCCGCTTCATCATGGAGGTCGCATGGCAGGCTCATTTCGTAAAGAACATGTTCATCCGACCGACCGACGCCGAGCTGGAAAACTATGGCGAGCCCGATTTCGTCGTGCTCAACGCTTCGAAAGCCAAAGTCAAGAACTACAAAAAACTGGGTCTGAACTCCGAAACGGCCGTGGTGTTCAACCTCACCGAGAAGATGCAGATCATCCTCAACACGTGGTACGGCGGTGAGATGAAGAAAGGCATGTTCTCCTACATGAACTATCTCCTGCCGCTGAAGGGCATCGCATCGATGCACTGCTCGGCCAACACCAACGAGAAGGGCGAAACGGCCATCTTCTTCGGTCTGTCGGGTACGGGCAAAACGACCCTTTCGACCGACCCGAAACGTCAGTTGATCGGCGACGACGAGCACGGCTGGGACGATGACGGCGTGTTCAACTTCGAGGGCGGCTGCTATGCCAAAGTCATCAACCTTTCGAAAGAGAACGAGCCCGACATCTGGAACGCGATCCGCCGCAACGCACTGCTGGAGAACGTGACGGTCGACAAGAAAGGCCAAATCGACTATGCAGACAAGTCGGTAACGGAGAACACCCGCGTTTCCTACCCGATTTTCCACATCGACAACATCGTGAAGCCCGTATCGAAAGCTCCGGCTGCCAAGAAGGTCATCTTCCTTTCGGCCGACGCATTCGGTGTGCTGCCTCCGGTTTCGATTCTGACGCCCGAGCAGACGAAATACTACTTCCTCTCCGGCTTCACGGCCAAGTTGGCCGGCACCGAACGCGGCATCACCGAGCCGACGCCGACTTTCTCGGCTTGCTTCGGCGCTGCATTCCTGTCGCTGCACCCCACGAAGTACGGCGAAGAACTGGTAAAACGCATGAAACAGTCGGGCGCAACGGCCTACTTGGTCAACACGGGCTGGAACGGCACGGGTAAACGTATCTCCATCAAGGATACGCGCGGTATCATCGACGCCATCCTCGACGGTTCGATCGACAAGGCTCCGACCAAGAACATTCCGGTATTCGACTTCAAGGTTCCGACGCAACTGCCCGGTGTGGATCCGAAGATTCTCGACCCGCGCGACACCTACAAGAATGCCGCCGAGTGGGACAAGAAAGCCCAAGATCTGGCAGGCCGCTTCATCAAGAACTTCACGAAGTTCTGCGGCAACGACGAAGGCAAATCGCTGGTTGCTGCCGGTCCGAAGTTGTAAATCAGCGCCTCATGCGTATAGGTCCATCGGACTTTCGCATCGCATATGAAAAAAAACGGTTTCGAATAATTCGAAACCGTTTTTTTACGGAATTCTCAACCTCGGAAACACCGGACACTTCATTCGCCCCGCTCCGACGACCGGTGTAGCATTCGGAAAAGAGCATATCGCAAAAAGTTTTTTTCGCAAACACTTGTACGGGTAACTTTTTTTATTTACCTTTGCACCGCTAAAGCCCCCGATTACGGACAAGGGCAATAGCGGTAAGGCCCATTCGTCTATCGGTTAGGACGCAAGATTTTCATTCTTGAAAGAGCAGTTCGATTCTGCTATGGGCTACCTTTCACCGCTCTACAAGCGAAGCAGAAAAAGTAAAAAATAAAAATCAAACGGAATTATGGCAAACCATAAGTCATCGAAAAAAAGAATTCGTCAGACCTTGACCAAGCGTGCGCACAACCGTCTGTTCCACAAGACGACGCGCAATGCGGTGAAAGCCTTGCGTGCAACCACCGAGAAGAGCGCTGCCGAAGCATTGCTTCCGAAAGTGACTTCGATGTTGGACAAGCTCGCAAAGCACAACATCATGCACAAGAACAAGGCTGCGAATCTGAAAAGCGCCATGCAGTTGCATGTAAACGCATTGTAATCCGCCGAGGGTTTCAAACGGTAAAATGTCCGGATTTCCGATTGGAGATCCGGATGTTGCTTTATTGTACGATATATGTGCTGCACGAACAACCCCCGTCATCAGCATCTGTGGAGTGCCACCGTTCGCGGACAAAATGGCTATCCCGCACCGAACCGGTTATCGACGATCCAAATCGTAATGACGTGCAAGACCGCCTTCGGAGGTCTCCCGGTAAAGGCTCGGCAGATTGTGGCCCGTCTCATTCATCACCGCGACAACGCGGTCGTAGCTAACCAGATGCGAACCGTCCGAAAGCGTCGCATAGGCATTTGCATCGAAAGCCCGCGCAGCTGCCACAGCATTGCGTTCGATACAAGGCACTTGCACTAATCCGCATACCGGATCGCAGGTCAATCCCAAATGGTGTTCGAGTGCCATCTCCGCCGCATATTCGATTTGGGCAGGTGTGCCGCCGAACAGTTGGCAGGCTGCCGCTGCCGCCATTGCACAGGCTACGCCGACCTCGCCCTGACACCCGACCTCGGCACCCGAGATAGAAGAATTTGTCTTGGCCACGTTGCCGAACAGTCCCGCAGTCGCCAGTGCTCGCAAAATGCGAACGCGCAAAAAATCGCGCGACGTGGCCAAATGATAGATAACGGCCGGAACAACCCCGCTCGATCCGCATGTCGGAGCCGTCACGACCACACCGCCCGAGGCATTCTCCTCGGCCGTCGCCAACGCATAGGCGTAAATCTTGGCCCGTGAACTCAACGAATCGGTATAACTTTTCGATTTGACCCAGTAAGTACTGGCCTTGCGCGCCACTTTCAGCCCGCCCGGCAACACGCCATCATTGTTCAGTCCGCGCTCTATCGTTTCGCACATCACTGTCCAGATGTGATCGAGATAGTCCCAGATTTCGGGACCTTCGCAAGCATCGACATACTCCCAGTAGGTTTTTCCCTCGTCGTAGCACCACTGCTTGATTTCAGCAATGGTAGACATCGGATAAACACTGCGCGGGAGCTCCGATCGTGTCGTCTCGTTCGCCAGCGCACCGCCACCAACACTGTAAATCGTCCAGTTGTCGACAACCTCGCCGCCACGCAATCCCTCGTAGAGCATCCCGTTCGGATGAAACGGCAGCGTCACATCAGATTTCCAAACGATTTCGGTCGGTGCAATCAGTTCCAGCACCGAGCGGATGGCCACATCGGTCAAGTGGCCCTTACCGGTTGCAGCCAACGAACCGTAAAGCGTCACACGATAGGCATCGACCTGCGGACAACGGGCCGCAAATTCCTCGGCAGCACGTTTAGGCCCCATCGTATGGCTGCTCGACGGGCCGTTGCCCACTTTGTATAAGTCTTTCAACGATTCCATAGCTTTCTCATAAAGATTCATCGACTCCAAAATACCATACGACCTTCGAAGCGCATCCGCATCGCAACGAGATATCGAACACCCGAGCCGGTTTCCGGCAAAGATAGCGAAAATTCGGCAACCCGTATATCACAATACACGGTGTACCCTCATATATGGATACAAGGGCACACCGTGCAACTAAGAACATCCTGATCTTCAGGATGGTTTTTCCAATTGAGCCAACACGGACATATATTTGTCGATCTCTTGAGGGTCGACATGATGGGCGCAACCTTCGAACAAATCTTCGAGTGCGTCCTGCATCTGATCGACTTCCGATGGAGGAAAGAGGATTCCGCTCTCCGTTTCGATGAAATCAACGAGACTCCGAAACGAAATCGTCGTCATCACCATCGCATACGCGGCGAACCGAGGATCGACATGAATCACGATGTCTTTTTTCGTATAGTCCATAACTTCAGTTTTTTAATAATGATAAAAAAAGGGCGCGGTGTCGGCCCCTTGTTACAGGTCTTTGGGAACCTTGGCTGGGAAGCCGTCCTGCACCTCGGACAGCCCTGCCCGTAAAAAGAGCAGAACATACCCGGGATTCGACAACCATTATACCCAACCAAACAACCTCCGAAGAGGGGCCCAAAGTTCGTAACAAGGTATAAAGAATTGTTACCCTTTATAGAAAAATATGTCTTCGGTAACACCGACCAATCCGCATCGGGCACTCGAAGCGGACCAGCGAAAAAACCGACCGCGGTACGGTTCCGCCAAGCCTCTTCCCTTCGTCCGATGCTTACGCTGCAAAGATAGGACTATTTTTTCGGTCGCCCAAACGCAAAAAAGCACGAAAGAGCTCCGAAAAGCTCTTTCGGCTGTTGCGAATCGCTCTTCGTTAGAAGAGGTCAATGCCGGGCAGGGTGGCGATGAGGAACGTCGCAGCCACCGTCAGAATGGCGTACAGCTCCGGAAAAGCCGCCAAAATCAAGGTCTTACCCATCACGTCGTGGCCGTTGCCGATAGCGGCGATACCGTTGGCGCAGACTTTCGCCTGATAGATGGAAGCGGCCAGATTGACCAGCCCTACCAACAGACCGGCACCGAAAATAGCGGCACCCTGCACCATCGTCGGGTCAGTCAACCCTTTCTGCACCAAGAAGAAGCAGACGAAACCGTAGAGACCCTGCGAACCCGGAAGTGCCGAAAGAATCATGTAGCTACCGAATGCGTTGCCGTTTTTCTTCATGGCACCGACCGAAGCCTGCCCTGCGATGGAGGTTCCGACGGCCGAAGCGATACCTGCAAGGCCCACCATCAGCGCTACGCCGACGTAAGCCAAAACCAATGCTGTTGTTTCCATAAATTTGTTGTGTTTTAATTTGTTATTGTTTTATTCATTCATTTTGCGAATCGGATCGAACGCACGCGGTGCCATCTCGAATCCGGCATTCTTGAAAAACTCCACGAAAGTCAGACGCATCGGATGCACGAACGACGAAATCGTCGACATGAACAGATTGATGCCGTGGCCGATCAACAGGATGGGAATCATGATGAGCAGCCGCACGAAGAAGTTGGCGCCCTCGGGCACGAAACCGCTCGCCAGAGTATTGAATACCAGCGCCAGAACACCGCCAGAAAGGCCGATGGCGAACAGACGGATATACGAAAGCACATCGCTCAGCAGGCCTGTCAGATTGTTGTAAAGTTCCCACAATCCGGAACCGATATTGACCAGCGGATTGCGCCGCGGGTTGTTCAACAGCAGCAACAACGCGCCACCGCCCCCCAATGCGACATAAAACGCCACCGAACCGGAGGTAAATCCGGGGATAGCGAGCCCTGCCATCGGCAGGCCCATCGCCAAACAGCACGACAGCAGGATGATGAACCATCCCAACGAGCCCAACACATTCGAGAATCCGAACAAACGGATTTTCGTCCAAAGGTTCAACGCCATGCCGAACAGAATCTGCACCACGCCGATAACAAGCGAAAGAGTGAAGAACTGCTTTTGGAAATCGAGGAAAGGAACCGACGGGAAATATTCTTTGAGATTCATGCCGAAGAACGACCCGCAGAGCAGACCGAACACAACGGTCGACACGGCGCACAAAGTCGAGAACCATGCCGCACGACGCATCATCCCGGGTGTGCGATATTTCCACAGCATGAACAATCCGGCGAGCAGCAAAATCAACCCATAACCCGCATCGTTCAGACAGATACCGAAAAAGAGCATGTAGAACGGAGCGAAATAGGGCGTCAGGTCGAGCGTGCCGTATTTCGGACGGGCATACATGTCGCCGACCATCTCGAACGTACGGGCAAATGCGCCGTTGCGAAGTTTCACGGGCGTTTCGTCCTCGGGCGTCGGGGCCTGTTTGAGATAGACCACGTTGGGATACTCCTCCAACAAGGCATCGACCTTATCGGAAGTCTCCTTTTCAGCCCAGCCCTCCATCACCAACAGCGTATCGTCAGCAGCACGGCGGGCAGTCGCCTTGACACGGGCACCCTGCAAGCGTTCTTTCAACGCACCGGCACCGGCACTGAGCAACGATTCCGAAGCGGCCACGCGCGCGAATTCAGCATCCAGCGCCGTGAGTTTCGCCTCGTTCTCGACAATCAGCCGTTCGGTTTCACGGATATCCATCGTCGGCGTTTTCATCTCCTGCGCATCCAGCGCAACCTCCTCGTTCGGACCCGTGACGACCACGAAATAGACCATCGTCTCGGTACGGGCCACCTCCGAAAGCGTATACTGCGCCGACCACTCGTCCAACGACTCGTCATAAACACCGGCCTGCGCCGCAAAGTAATGCAGCATAACGCCCCGCTCGGCCAAAGCCGCAGTGCGCCGCACGTCGAACCCGCCCCACGGGCGCAACTCATCGGCCGATTTCTCCAACCGTCCGATTTCGGCCCGCAATGCAGCGGCCTGCTGCTGGGCGGCGATGAAATGTTCGTACGCCTCGGCAGCCGTGGCAAACGGCTCGGCTTTCAGATCTGCATGCGCTTCGTCCTTGCGGAACTCGCGGATGAAGTCAGCGGCTTTGGCATGCCCCTCGATATCAAGCATCAGCTGCCGCTCCTCCTCCGACGGTTCCCAACCGGCAGTGGTGATATCCACCAGCCCGAGCTCCCGCAACCGGTCGATAAAATCCTCGCTCTGCGCTGCAAACAGCACAAAATCGTATCGCATCATCGGAGCAATCATAGCATCGAGCCCTCCCCTGCCTGTTGTTGTTTGGTTTTCACAATCTTCTGCGCCGACTTCGAGAGGTTTTCCTCGTCCTCCATGAAGCGTTTGATTTTGCGGATGGCATCCTCGTAGCCCGGAATCTGCACCTTTTCATACAGATTGACCTTTTGGGTCGTCTTGCGGCGGGCCTTATCCAGCAACTCCATCTTCCGATCATAGACCGCCTGTTCGAGTCCCAGCCGTGCCAGCCGCTCTAAGATGTCGACACCGGCAACAAACCACACGGGCGACGAAAAGAGATCGTAGGCCTTGTGTTCGAAACGCACATCGCGCAGAACGGGCGTACGCACGCCGGCGATCTTCTGCTGGTCGAGCTCGACATCGGCGATGCGAACCAAATCGCTGTCGAACTCGCCCCACAGCGCCGTCATGTAGTCGTACTCGGCCCGCAGCGCTTCGAAGCGCCGCTCGTATTCACCGGCCGAATCGCGCGCTTTCTTCACCTCGGAACGCAGGGCCGACTCCTTGCTTTTGATGGTCGGGAGCGCCTTCTGCCGCATTTTGAGCTGTTTGTCCAGCTCTCCGAGCGAAGTCTTGTTATATTGGAACTTGATAGCCATGACCCGTCAGGCTTTTTTCCAGTATTTCGCAATCAGTTCTGCCTTGATAGCGACCTCCTCTTTGGAGAAATATTCAGCAAAGAGCGTCCATGCCGTGTCGAGCATCTCGGTGATGCCGATGTTGACGTCGATGGCGAGCAGCTTTTCCGAATAGTCGTGGGCAAACTTCAGCGTACGTTCGTCGTAGTCCGACAAGTCGAAACCGTTCTCCAACTTAGTCTTCGCATTAGCCGCATCGGCGTAGAGGCGCACGCAGGCATTCATCACCTGCGGATGGTCTTCACGGGTCTTCTTGCCGATGACAAGCTGTTTCAGACGCGACAACGAGCGGAACGGGTCGACGATGACCTTGCCCGTATCGGAGTCGTTGCGCAGGAACAACTGGCCCTCGGTGATGTAGCCTGTGTTGTCAGGGATGGCGTGCGTGATGTCGCCGCCCGAAAGGGTCGTCACAGCGATGATGGTAATCGAACCGCCATTAGGCAACTGCACGGCCTTCTCGTAAATCTTGGCCAAGTCGGAATAGAGCGAACCCGGCATCGAGTCTTTCGACGGAATCTGGTCCATACGATTCGAGACGATGGCCAGCGCATCGGCATACAGCGTCATGTCGGTCAGCAGCACGAGCACCTTTTCGCCCTTGTCGACAGCGAAGTACTCGGCAGCGGTCAGCGCCATGTCGGGTACCAACAGACGCTCGACGGGCGGATTCTCGGTCGTGTTGACGAACGACACGATGCGGTCCAACGCACCGGCATTCTCGAACACCGACTTGAAATAGAGGAAGTCGTCGTTTGTCAGACCCATACCACCCAAGATGATCTTGTCGGCTTTCGCACGTAGTGCCACGTTGGCCATCACGGCGTTGTAGGGCTGGTCGGGGTCGGCGAAGAACGGAATCTTCTGACCCGTCACGATGGTGTTGTTGAGGTCGATACCGGCGATACCCGTCGCGATGAGCTCCGAAGGCTGCAAACGCTTGAACGGATTGACCGTCGGGCCGCCGATTTCGCGTTCCTCGCCTTCGACGATTTCGCCGCCTTCGAGCGGTTCACCGTAAGCGTTGAAGAAGCGGCCGGCCAAGTTGTCCGAGACACGGAGCTTCGGAGGCTCGCCGTGGAAAATGACCTCCGAATCGGTCGAAAGTCCCTCGGTTCCGGCGAACACTTGCAACGTAACGTGCTCGCCCATGATTTTCACCACCTGCGCCAGTTTGCCGCCCACAGTGGCCAGTTCGTCGTTGCCGACGCCCTGTGCCCGCAGCGTGACGGTCGCTTTGGTGATGTTGTCGATTTTGGTGTATATCTTCTGAAATGCGCGTGTTGTCATGGCTGCTGCTTATTTCGATTTTTCACTCACATACTGTTCGATCTGCTTGCGGTAGCTCTCGAACTTCTCCGACTGCCACTCCGAGTAGTTCATCTGACGGAAGAGGTTGATGAGACCCTTGAAGAACTGCGAGCAGGCCTCGAAATCGGCGAATCCGAAATCGCGGCGGCAGATTTCGAGCACCATCTTGTACATCATCCGCTGGCGTTCCATCGGGCAGTTGGCATCGATGGCATCGAACGCATCCTGCTGCAAAATCACGAAGTCGATCAGCTCCGATTTCCAGAAACGTTCGTGGTATTCCACCGGCACGCCGTCGTCGCCCAGAATGTTGATTTGATCGTTGGCCTCTTTGCCGCGCTGCACGATGGTCTTGCCCGCATAAACGAGGTCAACCCAATCCTTCTCGATATGGTCGTCGAGGTAGGCACGGATTTCGGGGTACTCCAAATATTTGGAATAGGAATCGAGCGGATCGATAGCCGGATAGCGTTTCGAATCGGCACGTCCCTGCGACAGCGCGTAGAAACAGCGGGCCGCTTTCTTGGTCGATTCGGTCACGGGCTCTTTGAGGTTACCGCCAGCGGGCGATACCGTACCGAGGAAAGTTACCGAACCGGTCTGGCCGTTGTCCAGTTTCACGAGGCCCGCACGCGAATAGAAGTTCGAGATGATCGCCGACAAGTCCATCGGGAAAGCATCCTGTCCGGGCAGCTCCTCCAGACGGTTCGACATCTCGCGCAGCGCCTGCGCCCAACGCGACGTCGAGTCGGCCATCACCAGCACTTTAAGCCCCATCGAACGATAATACTCGCCGATGGTCATACCCGTGTAGACCGACGCTTCACGCGCAGCGACAGGCATATTCGACGTATTGCAAATAATAATGGTACGTTCCATCAACTTGTGGCCCGTGCGGGGGTCGACCAGTTCGGGGAACTCCTTGAAGATTTCGACCACCTCGTTGGCACGCTCGCCACACGCAACGATGATAATGACATCGGCTTCGGCCTGCTTCGAAATGGCGTGCTGCAAGACCGTCTTGCCGGCGCCGAACGGCCCCGGGATAAAGCCCGTACCGCCTTCGGCCAGCGGATTGAACGTATCGATCGGCCGCACGCCCGTCTCCATGATGCGCGACGGACGGGGTTTCTCCGTATAGCAGCGGATGGCCTGCTTGACGGGCCATTTCTGCACCATCGTGACCTCGTGGTCGTGCCCTTCGGCATCGGTCAGCACGGCGATGGTGTCCGTCACCTTGTATTTGCCCGCTCCGGCAACGCTCTTGACCGTATAGGTGTCGGTCATCGTGAAAGGCACCATGATTTTGTGCATCACCCATTGCTCTTTCACCTCACCGAGCCAGCCTGCGGCCGTCACCTTGTCGCCTGCCTGCGCCAGCGGCGTGAACTCCCATTCGGCGTTGTAATCGATCGGTTCGGTGATCGAACCGCGGGCGATAAAGAGCCCGTCCATCTTTTCGAGGTCGTTTTGCAGACCGTCGTAATTGCGCGACAGGAGGCCCGGGGCCAGCGTCGCTTCGAGCATGTGGCCCTCGAACTCCACGCGGTCGCTGATTTTCAGCCCGCGGGTGCTGTCGAAGACCTGCACATAAGCGTCGTCGCCTATGACCTTGATGACCTCCGCCATCATCTTGGTATCACCCGTATACACGTAGCAGATTTCGTTCTGGCCCACGGCTCCGTCGGCCTTCACGATGACGATATTCGAGATGATACCGTGTACTCGTCCGGTAGTTTTCATCTGTATCTGTTTTTATTCGTTCATTTCAGTTATCAGCCTGCGGCCGTCCAGTTCGGCCATCAGCCGGTCGAACATCGCCCGACCGCGCGCCGCATCGAGTTGCGTCCAGCGGGCCACGATGTTCACCCGCACCAAGTAGGAAAGAATGGCATCCAAATCGAAATAGTCGAACTGGGCCAGTTCCGCCGCTTGGTTCCAGCGGATAGCGTCGATTTTGTGCTCCTTTTCGATGAGGTTGCCCTCCTCGTTGACGGCCGCAATCACACCGTCGATGTAGGGCAGCTCGCCCCGCAGACCGAAATCGGCCGCCGAGCTGCGTTGCAGTTGGTCGACGACATCACCGCCTCCGACCGTCACTTCTTCAACCGCGCGCCCCATCGCACGTGCGGTGACCGCAGCCGCGACATTGCGCAACGTCCGGTCGAAATCGGCCCACGCACGCAGGAAGTCGCACCCGCGCCGCTCGCACAGCCGGTAGTAAGCATCGAACAGCGCCGTCTCAAAACGCACGCTCGTATCGACCGTCTCGGCATCCTCGCCCTCGGGGTCGGCGAATGCGCGAACGACCGTCGCCAGCACTTCGGGCAGCCGCTGCGGTGCTTTGAGTTCGGTCTCCAGTTCCTCGCGCGTGAAGTTGCCCAGCGGATTGAACGCCGCACGTCCGGCACGCAACGCAGCCAGATTCTCGCAATCGTAATACGCATAGAGCAACCGCACCTGACGGGCATCGGAGGCCGTCACGCCATCGAGAATCTCTGCAACGATGGCAGCGGCATCGAACCCCTTGTTTTCACCGTCGAGCGCATATTCTTTCAGTCCGGCAACCAGACTGTAATAGTTCGTGCGGAACATCTCCGTCAGGCATTAAATAGGAGCTGGGAGACTTTCTCGCGCAGGTATTCGCCGAGTAGCGCTTCGACATCGGCATCGGAGAACGAAATGTAGTAGCCGCCGTCTTTCGCGCCGACCTTGAATCCGGTTTTGACCTCTTTCGAGTAGCCGACCTCGACGCCCGCATCGAGCAGCGCCTTCGCTTGGGCAGCCATCGCCGCATCGAGCTTCTCGCGCTCACCCTCGGGCAGCAACGCCTGCAACGAAACCTTTCCGGCATCAGCGCCGTTCCAGTTCTTCGCCACAGCCACCAGCATCTCCTTGATGAACGCGGCATCCATACCGGCCGCTTTCACACCCTCGCCGGTAGCGCAGACCACGATCGCCGAAGCGATTTCGGACTTGATCTTCGCCACAGCCTGCTTGCCGGCAAGCGCGATTTCGGTCATCGTATTCTTGCTGACATCCTCGGCTTTGGCTTCGGCCTGCCGCACGATGTCGGCGGCCTGCGCCCGCGCCTCGGCAAGCACCTTTTCGGCCTGCTCTTTGGCAGCGCTCACCAACCGATCAGCCTCGGCACGACCCTTCTCCAGCCCTTCGTCGTAAAGTTTCTGCGTGAGCTGGTCTAATTTCTTATTGTCCATAGGTATTATGATTTTTTTGAATTTTCCGATCTGCTCTACAAAGTTAGACAAATTTTCGGAATACGAAAAAATCCGGCGGGCCGATTTCCCCGATTCCGGATAAAAAACGTGCACTAATGAACAATCCGCAGACCACATCGTCCGAATCCGTCGAAAATCGTTATCTTTGGCTTCGCCGAAGATACTCCGTCTCGGCAGAATCCGTTACGAAAAAAACCGTTTATGGCAGACAACTATCTGGAACGTAAAATGGAGGCTTATCGCGAACGTCCGTCCGCCGCGCCTCGCAAACCCGCCGCGACTTTGGAACGGCTGCTGCTGAAAAACCGCAGCCACCGCGCCTACGATAGCCGCTACCTCGTGCGAGAAGACCAGTTGCGGCGTATCATCGCCGTAAATGCCCGCATCCCCTCGGCCCGCAACCAGCAGGTGTTGCGTTTCCGGCCCGTGCTGGCCGACGAAGCCCCTACCGTCACGGAACATATCCGGTTGGGCGGAGCGCTGCCGGAGTTGCATCTGCCCGCACCGGGCACCGAACCGAACGCCTACATCATCTGCTGTTCGACCATCGCGGAAGACCGTTACGTCGATATGGATCTGGGAATTTCGGCGCAAAGCATGTTGCTGCGCGCCACCGAGATGGGGTTGAACGGCATCTGCATCGGGGCGTTCGACCGCGACGCCATCCGCAAGGCTTTCGAGCTGCGGTGGGAACCGTTGCTGATTCTCGCCATCGGCAAGGGCGCGGAACGCATCGAGTTAGTGGAGATCGGCGCCGAAGACGACCGCACCTACTATCGAAAAGAGGGAGTCCACTGCGTCCCGAAAATCCGGCCGAAGGAATTAATCATCGAATAAAAAAAGAGGAGCATCCCGCGCCTGCGAAAAACCGCTGTACGCAATAAACAAAGGACGGTCTTCGATGAAGACCGTCCTTTCATGTTGAGCTACCAAGATTCGAACTTGGAATAACAGGACCAGAATCTGTTGTGTTACCATTACACCATAGCTCAATGTCCTTTCGCGACGGTGCAAAAGTAGAACATTATTTTTCAACTGCAAAGAAAATCACGAAAAAATTTCTATATTTGTTCGACCCGACGACCGCGACGCGCCGCCGAACGCCCGCGTCCCGCAACCTCCGGACAAACCGACAAAACGCTATACCTATGAGCATCAAACTCCGCCTTATTCTCATGAATTTCTTGCAATACGCCGTGTGGGGCGCCTATCTGACCTCGATGGGTTCCTACTTGGTGGGCGTCGGACTGTCGGCGCACATCGGCATCTTCTACGCCATGCAGGGAATCGTTTCGCTCTTCATGCCCGCCGTCATCGGCATCGTCGCCGACCGGTGGATTCCGGCCCAGCGGCTGTTGGGCATCTGCCACCTGCTCGCCGCCCTTTTCATGGGCGCCGCAGGCTACTATGCCCTTGCGACCGGCAGCGACGTGCAGTTCGGTACGCTGTTCACACTCTATTCGTTCAGCGTCGCATTCTACATGCCGACCATCGCACTCTCCAACTCCGTAGCCTACTGCGTCTTGGAACAGAACGGGCTCGACACCGTGAAGGCATTCCCGCCCATCCGCGTATGGGGCACCGTAGGCTTCATCTGCTCCATGCTGCTGTGCGACACGGCGGGATTCCAGACCACCTGCATGCAGTTCCTCCAAAGTGCTCTTATCGGTGTACTGCTGGGATTCTATGCACTGACGCTGCCGACCTGTCCCGTCAACCGCACGGGCGATAAAAAGAGTCTCGTCGAAG
>RYWP01000024.1 GCA_003979135.1 Alistipes sp. | reverse complement strand
AAGCGGGCGAAGTGAACTATCCCTACGAATCGAAACGAGAATGCACGGGAGTCGTCGAAGCCGACGGACACCTTAGTTTCTGCTGCACGCTGCTGACGCATGCGTTTCTGAAAAAGGCGGATTTCGATGAGCTGAACGCCGAAAAACAATGGTTCGACGTACCGATTTCACACATGGCTCTGCGCGAGAATTTCCGGAACTACCTGTTCTGCGACCTGCGGGTGCTGCATCGCCCCCACGGCAGCCGTCCGTGGAAGATGCTCAAATATTCGAACCGGCTGAAATACTACCTCTACAAGTTCCTCAAAGGTCGCGACAAAATCTGAAACGAATGGCGGCAGACGTATCCATCATCGTTCCGGCATACAACATGGAGCGGTTTCTGGTCGAAACGCTCGATTCCATCGAAGCGGCAATCAAACCGACATCCCTTGCAGTGGAGGTCATCGTGATGGATGACGGTTCGACCGACGGGTCGCTGGCGCTGGCCCGCAATTATGCCGCGCATCATGCGAACATCCGCGTACTGACACAACCGAACGCTGGCCCATCGGTAGCACGCAATCGTGCAATCAACGAAGCAACAGGACGTTATATTTTCCCACTGGATGCGGATGACCTGCTCGGTGCAGGATTTTTGGAACATGCCGTACAGATACTCGACACCGACCCCGAAGTAAAAGCGGTTTGCGGCGAAGACCTGTTTTTCGGCGAAAAACAAGGGCCGTGGCGACTGCCCCGTTTTTCACGCACCTTGCTGGCCCGCCGGAATCTGATATGCGTCAGCGCACTCTACCGTCGGACCGACTGGGAACGGGTCGGCGGCTATTGCGAAGAACTGGTCGGATACGAAGACTGGGATTTTTGGCTGTCGATTTTCAAGGGGGGGGGCAGAGTCGTGCGATTATCTTGTCCGGCCATTCACTATCGCATTCGCAGCGGCTCGAAGCGCATCGCAGACCGCAAACGCAAACGCGAAACAATCGACTTGCTGAACCGCCGTCATGCGGAATTTTTCGAACAAGTGCTCTGCGGACCGCTGCACTATCAACGTACATGGTCGAAACCGCTGAATCTGCTGACGAAATGGGGTCGTAAACTCGGCCTCGTTCGCAAGCAGCACGAATAACGACGAATTCTCTGAAATTCTCTGAAAAGTAAAAACGGACGGAATCTCAATTCCGTCCGTTTTTTATCTTTTCGGTCGCCGCAGAAACCGGCCGCCGGTCAATGAAAAACCGCCTTGAGAAAAATATCGGTCGCCCCTTGATGACGCGAAGTGTAATCCTTGGCGATGCGGCTGGTCTTCTGCAAGAAATCTTCGTTGTCCCGCAAAGGAGTGAACCATGCTTTCAAAGCATCGTAATCCGAGACAGGGCAAGCGGCACCGAGCGTCTCCAAATCGCAAGCCTCCTTGAACTTCCGATAATTGGGCCCGAATGCAATCGGCAGACCGAAAGTCGCAGCTTCGAGCGTATTGTGGATGCCCACGCCAAACCCACCGCCGATATAACCCCAAGTCGCATAACCGTAGACCGAAGCCAACAACCCGACGGTATCGAGCACCAACAACTGCCGCGAACCGTAACCGGTACGAGGCGAACACTCCGTAAAACGCAACGCTCCGCCGCGGGTCTCAGACATCAGACGGCCGATACGAGCCTCGTCCATTTCGTGCGGAGCGACGACGAACTTCACATCGGGATTGTCGGTCATCAACCGGATGAGCAACTCCTCGTCGGGGCCCCAAGTCGAACCAGCGACGAACAGCCGACTATCACCGCGGAATCGCTCGATGACGTCGATCCGTTTAACATTGCGCGCAATCTCCGCCACGCGGTCGAAGCGCGTGTCACCGGCAACGAAGACATTGTCGAAGCCCAATCCGGAAAGCAGTTTTTTCGACTCTTCGTTCTGCACGAAAAGCACCTCGAACGTCTCCAGCGCCTGCCGCCACCAACTGCCATACCACTTAAAGAAGACAGAATCGCGCCGGAAGATAGCAGACACGATGAACGTTCGAATCCGCCGCCGCCGCAATTCGCGCAACAGGTTCAACCAAAATTCGTACTTGACGAAGACGGCGATTTCGGGATGGGCCACGTCGAGGAAACGCCGGACGTTACGCGGCGTATCGAGCGGCAGATAGAAGATATAATCGGCTCCCTCGTAATGCTTGCGGATTTCGAAGCCGGAGGGCGAATAGAAAGTCAACAGGATTTTGTATTCGGGATGCGACCGCCGAAGCTGTTCGATGATGGGCCGCCCCTGCTCGAATTCGCCGAGCGAAGCGACGTGCACCCAAATGATGCGGGCGGCGGGGTCGATGCGCTCGGTCATGCGACGGAACCAATTTTTACGCCCCTCGACCCAAAGTTTCGCTTTCGGGTTCCGAAACGACACGAGCCGGACGACCCATGCGTAAACAATCAAACCGATATCATAGAACCACATCGTGCTGCGTATGTTTTATTCGTATTTTTTCAAGTTGCGCAAAGGTAGCATATTTTGCCGGAAATGCAAAGGGAAAAGTCATCACCAATGACACTGAAAGGCATCGGGAATGAAACGCACCTCCATCGCACCGTCAGGATAACAGTCCACCGCTGCCAAATCGAACCGCACTTCGCCCATCCAATGCGACCGGGCGATGTAAGCGCGGGCCGCATGGAGCAGTGCCCGCTGTTTCTGCAACGCCAGCGCATCCTCGGGTGCGGTCAGGCCATCTGCCCGACGGGTTTTCACCTCCACGATGTGCAACTCCCCCGCCTTGTGTGCTACGATGTCCAGCTCGTAACGCCCGCTGCGCCAATTCAAGTCGCACAATTCGAACCCCTCGCGGCGCAGATAGTCGACTGCGGCCCGCTCGCCCATTCGACCGGTTTCGGCCGCCGTCATTGCAATGCCGGATTTCCGTTTTCCGGATGAAAGAGACGCCTCCTGTCTTCCGAAAACGTTCGTTTCGCTTCGTCGAGCAATCGTTCCAAATCACCCTCTTCGGCAGTCATACGCCCTTCTTCGACCCACCGGTTGACCGATTCGCTCATCGACCAACAATTATAGACAAGCAGGTCGTAACAAACGGCCGAAAGCCCGCGTCCGATGACCGCATTCCGGTCGCAGGACAAAAACCAATAATTGTCGCAGACGACCACGTTGTCTAAAAGCAAATCGAGCAAGGCCATCCCACGCTGCCGCATTTCGGGCGTCATCAAACTGTCGGGGCCAAGAAAACCCTCCTGTCTCATGCAATCGGCATACTGCTCAGGCGTAAACATCCGCACCGTATCGTCCGGAGCAAGAAATCCTTCAGCCCGCAAACGTTCGATATACTGCGCCTGCGACAACACGCTGCCCGACTCCCGCGAACCACAACCCGCGAAAATCAGACACACCCCGAAGCAGAACAAAAGCAACGAAGCCACTTTTTTAATAATAGGTATCGTCATCATCCACTCGTTTTGGTGAGCCAATAAACCGAAAGCGAACCGCGGGAGCAGCCGCCCGTCCAGCCTCAAACGTCCTCGTCACAAAAGGAACGACAAATCATCGCCGGGCTGTACTTCGAACGGATCGACTCCCTTGCGGAACATTCGCATCGACCGTTTGCCGATCAATTCAAGCCGGCCGTTCTCGTAACGGAGCATACACCCCTCGCGCAGACCGGCCACCCACCGGCGCGGATTGGCCTCGATATATTCCGAAATACGCTGTTCGCGGGTCTCGCCGGCATGCCCCTCGGGGTTCGCGTCGAGATAATGGGGATTAATCTGGAACTTCACGGCACCGATCGTCCGGAACGATTCGGGCTGGACGATGGGCATGTCGTTCGTCGTACAGAGCGTCGGACAACAAACATTGCTTCCGGCAGACCAACCGACATAAGGCGTTCCGGCCTTGATTTTCCGCAGAATCACCTGCATCAACCCCTGCTCCTGCATCTTTTTGGTCAACGCGAAAGTGTTGCCTCCGCCGACGCAAATCGCCTCGGCTTCACGCACGAGCCGCGCAGGATTTTCAGCGCGGTGCACCGACCGCACACGGATACCCAACTCGTCGAAACGCGCCTGCACTTTCCGCTCGTAAGCAGCGTAGGAAAAGGAAACAGCCGCATAAGGTACGAAAACGATTTCGCGGACACCCCGCAGAAAATCCCCGATCGCAGGCAACGGATAACGCAGATATTCCTCACCGGCATTGGTCGAATTGGAGATAAGCAGTAATTTCATAATTATTTATTTTTTAACAGTTTACACATCGAATTGTTCTGATTATCCGAAAAATTGTCAACAAAAAAAGCATCCGTTTTGTCAAAAGTAATAAAAAAAGTGTTACTTTTGCGCAGATTTCTATAAAATCGGAATGGTCCGAACCGGAAATCGCGAAATGAAACAACGCAAAAATCGCATAGATACGTAAATTTTAATAAAAATATTGTTTAACTAAAATCTTACAATCATGTCAGAAGTTCAATCCAAAGTTGTTGAGATCATCGTCGACAAACTCGGTGTCAAGGAATCGGAAGTAGTTCCCGAAGCAAGTTTCACGAACCACCTCGGTGCGGATTCGCTCGATACCGTCGAGTTGATCATGGAGTTCGAGAAAGCTTTCGACATCACGATTCCCGATGAGGACGCTGAGAAGATCGCTACCGTTGGCGATGCTATCAAATACATCGAAGAACACAAGAAATAATTTTACCATCAGATAAAACGAGAACCCCGACTTCGGATATCAATATTCCGGTCGAGGTTCTTCATTTCACAACAGTACAAGCAGTCGGAATATGGCAGAAAGAAGAGTAGTAGTGACGGGTATCGGTACCATCAACCCGCTCGGCAACAACGTTGAAGAGTATTTTTCGAATTTGGAAAAGGGCGTCAGCGGCGCTGCGGCCATTACTCATTTCGACGCCGAAAAATTCAAGACGCAGTTCGCTTGTGAAGTCAAGAACTACGATCCGGCTCAGCACTTCGACCGCAAGGAGGTACGCAAATACGACCTTTTTACGCAATACGCCCTCGTGGCGGCTACGCAGGCTGTCGAAGATGCAGCATTCGACATGGACAGCCTCGACAAGGAACAGGTCGGCGTCATCTGGAGTTCGGGTATCGGAGGTCTTAAATCGTTTTTCGACGAATGTCTGGGCTATGCCGAGGGTGGAATGACCCCTCGGTTCAGCCCGTTCTTCATTCCCCGCATGATTTCCGACATCGCCGCAGGATTCATCTCCATGAAGTACGGCTTCATGGGGCCGAACTACTGCTGTGTCTCGGCATGCGCATCTTCGAACCACGGCATGATCGCCGCATTCGACGCCATCCGCTACGGCAAGGCCGACGTGATGGTGACAGGCGGTTCGGAAGCAGCCGTCAACGAACCGGCCGTCGGAGGTTTCAACTCCATGCAGGCCCTGTCGACCCGCAACGACGATCCGGCTACCGCCTCGCGTCCGTTCGACAAAGACCGTGACGGATTCGTCATCGGCGAAGGTGCGGGCGCTTTGGTGCTCGAAGAATTGGAGCACGCCAAAGCCCGCGGTGCGAAAATCTACTGCGAAATCGTAGGCGGCGGAGCATCGGCCGATGCCCACCACTTCACAGCACCCCACCCGGAAGGATTGGGCGCCATGAAAGCCATGCGCGATGCGATTAAGGACGCGCATCTGACACCCGAGGAGATCGACTACATCAACGTACACGGCACATCGACGCCGTTGGGCGATATCGCTGAGTTGAAAGCAGTTGCAGGCGTATTCGGCGAACATGCCTACAAGTTGAACATCTCTTCGACGAAATCGATGACGGGCCACTTGCTGGGGGCGGCCGGAGCAGTCGAAGCGCTGGCCTGCATCTATGCCATCACCCACGACACGGTGCCCCCGACCATCAACTGCCAGAACCTCGATCCGGAAATCGACGGCAAGTTGAATCTGACGCTGAACGCAGCCCAGAAACGCGAGGTGAAATGCGCGCTGAGCAACACGTTCGGTTTCGGCGGACACAACGCCACGGTCATCTTCCGCAAATACTGAAACTGAGTTCTCGGTCGTGTTGGATTTCATCTTACGCCCTCTGCGGAGGAACTTCGGCCGGGACAAGGCATATTACAGAATCATCGATGCGATGTTCGGATTCGTTCCGCACAACATCGAACTCTACAAGCTGGCTTTGATTCACAAGTCAGCTTCTTTGATTTTGGAGGACGGACGCCCCATCAACAACGAACGGCTTGAATTTCTGGGCGATGCCGTCATCGAATCCGTTACGTCCGATTACGTCTTCATCGAATTTCCGGAGCAGGACGAAGGATTCATGACCCAACTGCGGTCGCGCATCGTGTCGCGCCAGTCGCTCAATGCGTTGGCGGTGAAACTGGGGCTCGACAAGCAGGTCATCGCAGGCGCCGGAGCAGGACTGGCCCAGAAACATATCTTCGGCGATGCGTTCGAAGCGATGATGGGGGCTGTCTATTTGGATCAAGGCTACGAATTCGTCAACCGGTTGCTCATCAACAATATTTTCTTCCGATATCTGAATATCGACGAACTGACCCGAATCGACCCCGACTACAAGAGCCGGCTGATCGAGTGGTGTCAGAAAGGACGACACCGCATCGAGTTCCATTCGAGTCGGGATGAAAAAAGTTCGCCGTCGCATCCGTCATTCAGTGCAACAGTGGAGATCGACGGCATGAAAGTCGGCTACGGCTCGGGCGAATCGAAGAAAGAAGCCGAACAACAAGCCGCCTATTCGGTTGCGCACGCCATGAACGACGAACAATGCGCCTCACTGCTCGACCACTACGACCGAATCACCCGATAAAGATACATATTCGAGTACTGATTTTCAAGATTGTCGGACCGCTCCGAAATCCGCCAAAGCGGGGAGAACCTCGAAAAGAAAAATAAAGGCGCTGTAATCACAGAACCGAAAGATGAATTCGCTCCATGACAAAATCGCGCTGCTCGGCGCCGAAGCACTCTCGGACAAAGAATTGCTGACGGTGTTGACGGAGGACGAGACTATAGCCGAAGCTCTGCTGACAGCGGCTGGAGGTTCGTTCGCCAAACTGAGCCAATTCGACCTGTCCCGCCTGCGGATGATCGGAGGACTGGGGTTGCGTCGTGCCCGCCAACTGGCCGCGGCAGTCGAATACGGACATCGCGTGGCTATCAGCCAAGCATCTGAGCCAAACGACGTTATCCGCAGTAATGAAGATATCCTGCGGCTGTTCCGTCCGCAATTAGAAGGGCTTGCACACGAAGAATGCTGGGCTGTTTATCTGACAAACTCGAACCGCATCATCGAACGGCAACGCATCAGTCAGGGCGGTATGCAATCTACCGTCGTCGACCAACGACTGGTCGTCAAACGAGCACTCGAACTGCTCTCCACACAACTGATTCTGATTCACAACCATCCTTCGGGCACGGCGGAACCGAGTTCCGAAGACAAAATCCTTACCGACCGGATCGCCCGAGCAGCGGCACTGTTCGACATCCGGCTGCTGGATCACATCATTATCTCGCGCGAAGGCGATTTCTCGTTCCGAAGTGCCGGGCTGATTAAATAAACGAGCCCGATTACAGTCCGAAAACACAGCCCTCCATAAAGAAGTAAAAAGCTGAACTGTAAAGAATAACGAAGCGGGGCCGGTTATTTGTCAACCGGCTCCGCATTCATTTCAACCTCGAACTACCGCACTTGCTGTTCGGTAAACGCAACCAACGCAAGATACTTCTGATAAAGTTCATCGTAGACGGCAACTTGTTCGGGACGCGGATGATACTCCTTGGCAAAACCGGAGTTCATAGCCGCTTGCGCTTCCTCGACCGAAGCATAGGCTCCGGCAGCCGTAGCTGCGAACATGGCGGCGCCCAAAGCACACGCTTGGTCGGTATTGCAGACCTTGATAGGCATATTCAACACATCGGAAAGCGTCTGCATCACGAACGGCGATTTCAGAGCGATACCACCGATGCCGATAACCTCGTCAATACGGACATGCTCGGCACGGAACCGCTCGACGATGGCCCGCGAGCCGAATGCCGTAGCCTCGACCAAAGCACGGAAAATCATCGGCGCAGTCGTTCCGAGCGTAATACCCGAAATCATACCGGTCAACAATTGGTTCGCATCGGGCGTACGGCGACCGTTCATCAAGTCGGTGGCGAGCAGACACCCCGCACCGGCAGGAATCTTCTCGGCCTCGGTGGTCAAGGCGGGAATCATACGGTCGCAAGTCTCAGCAATCAAGCGTTCTTTGGTGGCATCATCGAGCAAATCGCTCTTTGCCACGATTTCGCGCAACGGAAACTCCAACACCCGTTTGAACCAAGCGTAGATATCGCCGAAAGCCGACTGTCCTGCTTCCAAACCAATATACCCGGGCATGACCGAGCCGTCGACCTGCCCGCAAATACCGCGAATCAGATTGTTGCCGATCTCTTTCGAGTCGGCAATCATGATATCGCAGGTCGAAGTACCGATGACACGCACGAACGTATGAGGCTTGACACCGGCACCGACCGCCCCCATGTGGCAATCGAACGCGCTGCCGGCGACAACGACATCGGTCGAAAGTCCGAGTCGCTCGGCCCATTCGGGGCAGAGTTTGCCAACGGGTTTTTCGGCGGTCGCCGTATTTTCGAACAAACGCGCACGGAATCCGGCCAACAACGGATCGAGCGACGTGAGGAATTCCTCGGACGGCAAACCATCCCACCGCTCGTGCCACATGGCCTTGTGTCCGGCAGCACAACGACTGCGGATGATATCGGCGCTGCTGTTCACACCTGTCAATAAAGCAGCCATCCAATCGCAATGCTCGATGATGGAGAAAGCGCGCGCCCGCACCTGCACATCCTCGCGCAATACATGCAACGCCTTAGCCCAGAACCACTCCGAAGAGTAGATGCCGCCCTCGTAAGCGGTATAATCGGTAGCGAAACTGTGGCTCCGTTCATTGATTTCGGCAGCTTCACGAACGGCCGTGTGATCTTTCCAGAGAATGAACATCGCATTGGGGTTCTCCTCGAACCCGGGCGTCAAGGCCAGCGGCACGCCCGCCGCATCGGTAAACGCAGGCGTCGAACCGGTCGTATCGAAAGCAATGCCGATAACCTGTTCGGCCGTTCCGGCAGGAGCCTGTGCCAAAGCCTCCTTGACGGATGCTTCGAGCACTTCGATGTAATCCGACGGATGCTGGCGGTAACGGTTGGTCGCAGGGTCGCAATACAACCCCTTGCGCCAACGCGGATAATACTGTACCGACGTGGCGACGATCTCGCCCGTACGTACGTTGACGATGACGGCCCGAGCCGAATCGCTCCCGTAGTCCAGTCCGATGACGAATTGCTTTTCCATAGACTAACAGAGTGCCTTGTTGAGCATGTAGTAAACCTCGTTGACACGCATTTCAAGTTTGAAGTCGCGGAGGGTCGTATTCTTGTCGATAAACAAGGCCTCGATACCGGCGATTTCGGCGTAATCCTCCCAGTATTCCGCGGTTAGGTCGTAGGAGAAACACGAATGGTGCGTACCGCCGGCGAGCATCCACGCACCGGCACCCACCTCGAAATCCGGCCGCGGAATCCACAGCGCCGATGCGACAGGCAATTTCGGCAGAGGTTTGGACGGGATGCAATCCACTTCGTTGACGATCAAGCGGAAACGGTTGCCCAAATCGACGATCGTGGCCGTGATGCCGGCCGCGGATTTCGACCTGAAGACCAAACGGGCCGTCGGCGTCTTGCGAATACCGATGCCGAGGAAATGCACCTCCAACCGCGGCCGGTTCTCGGCGATAGCGGGGCTGACCTCCAACATGTGGGCCTGCAAAATGGCGCTCTGCTCCCCGTTGAAGTGCAAGGTGTAATCCTCCAAGAACGACGATCCGCCTGGGAGTCCCTGCCCCATGAACCACACGGTACGCGACAAAGCGGCCGATTTCCAGTCGCCCTCGGCACCGAAGCCGTAACCCTCGGCCATCAGCCGCTGCGAAGCGAGCCCGGGAATCTGGTCGAACTCGCCGAGATCATCGAAGTTGGTAGTGAAACCCTTGGCCCCTTTGTCCGTCAAGCAGGCGCGGAGGGCCAACTCGGCCTTCGCAGCGTTCCAGACTTTCGCATAAGCCTCGGAAGTCTTGTCTTCGAGCTCAGCATCATGTTCGTATTCCGTGAAATAGGTCTGCACCAAACGGTCGACCTCCTTGTCGTCGATGCGCTTATGATACTCCATCAACTCGCTGACGGGCGTATAATCGACATGATAACCCAACCGCACCTCGGCCTCGACCTTGTCGCCGTCGGTCACGGCGACGTTGTTCATCTGGTCGCCGAAGCGGAGAATCAACATATCCTGTGCATCAGCCCAAGCGGCGGCAACACGCTCCCATACAGCGATATGACCGAGCGTCTTGGGATCCTGCCAATGACCGACGACCATCTTGCGATTCTTGCGCATACGGGTCAGGATATGGCCGAACTCGCGGTCGCCGTGGGCACTCTGATTCAGATTCATGAAGTCCATGTCCATCGTCTCCCACGGAATCTCCTTGTTGAACTGCGTATGCAGATGCAACAACGGCTTGCGAAGCTCCTGCATACCGTGAATCCACATTTTGGCAGGCGAGAAAGTGTGCATCCACGTGATGACACCGATACACCGAGCATCGTTCTCGGCTGCTTTCATCACGTCGGAGACCTCTTTCGACGAATTGGCAGTACCCTTGTAGACCACCTTGACAGGCAACAATCCCGAACGATTCATGCCGTCGACCATCTCCGTGGAGTGCGCGTCGACAGCGACAACGGCATCGCCACCGTAAAGCAACTGTGCACCGGTGACGAACCAGACTTCCATATTTTCGAACATAATTTCTTGATTGAATTTTTCTTTACATTCACGTTTTTGCCACGCTTCGCAGAGCGGGTCGACCGGCTATTTCTTTTTCTGCCCGTAGTAGGCATTCGGCCCGTGCTTGCGGCTGAAATGCTTCTCGATGAGCGACGGATTCATGGTCAAATGCGGATTGACACCATAAGCAATGTAAGCCATCTTGGCCACCTGTTCCATCACGACGGCGTTGTGCACGGCGTCGGCAGCGTCCCGTCCCCACGCGAACGGCCCGTGATTCTTGACCAGCACGCCGGGCGTATGGGCGGGATTCAACCCCTCGAAGCGGCGAACGATGACGTTGCCTGTCTCCGCCTCGTAATCGCCCGCGACCTCGGTCTCGGTCATGTCGGGCGTACAAGGAATGGCTCCGTGGAAGTAATCGGCGTGGGTGGTTCCGATATTCGGGATGTCGCGCCCGGCCTGTGCCCAAGCCGTAGCGTAGGTCGAATGAGTATGGACGACACCTCCCACCTCGGGAAAGGCCCGATAGAGGACGAGGTGCGTCGGCGTATCAGACGACGGCCGTAGGTCGCCTTCGACGACCTTACCGTCCAAGTCGACGACAACCATGTCCGACGCCTTCATCCGGTCGTAATCGACCCCGCTGGGCTTGATGACCACCAATCCCGATGCTCGGTCGATGGCCGAAACATTTCCCCACGTGAAAATGACCAACCCGTGTCTCACCAAATCGAGGTTGGCGCGGAATACCTGCTCTTTGAGTTCCTCCAGCATAGCAATCTTCATTTCATTTACAAGGTCATATCGACCGGACTCCCTAATCGAAGAACTCTTTCAACTCTTTATTGGAAAACTCCAATGAAAATGATTTTCCCGTAGACGCTTGGTATGTATAAACCAACTTACCGCCCACATCGATTAACTTCCTGCATAAATTCATAAAAGAAGCATCGGATTTAGCCATATATAACATCGACATCTTGATGTTTTCCTCATTATCCTTCATTTCGTCTCTGATATCAGCCACACTATAACAATATGCCAACGTATTGTCTTCGAAAAAAATTTTTCTAAGGACGACATCATTTCCCAATCCAAAAGATATAGGGCATTGTTTACCCATTTTTTCAACTTCAAGTTCAATCTCTTTAACCAGTCGAGTATTGTTTTTTCGTGCATTACAAGAAGAAATACACAAAACCATCAATACGCTGAATAATACAAATTTTAATCTACTCATAATCGTCAACATTAATTATTTGCGTTTACCAGAAGTAGTAATAAAACGCCGCCGTAATCGCCAGAATAATGCACGTGTGGATGATATCCCATTTGTTCCAGCTCTTGCGGGTCGCAGCGATCTGTTCGGGCGTCGAGGTGCCGAACACGAGACCCTGAATTTTGGCGGGATCGGGAGCTTTCGTGCAAAGGCTGACGACGATCACCACGAGGCAGCAGAACAACATCATCCAACCGCAGAAGAACAACCAGTTCATGTCATAGAACAGATACTTGAAAAGGTTGTCCGTGACGTCCGTCACATTGCTGTAATAGACCTTGGCGCCCAAACGTGTCAGACCGATAATCAAACCCGACAGGAGGCCCCACATACCGCCTTTGGCCGAAGCGCGCTTCCAACAGATGCCCAAAAGGAATGCCGAAGCGATACCTGGAGCGAGCACCGACTGCACGTCCTGCAAATAATTGTACAACACGTTGCCGACCGACCGCATGACGGGAATCCACAGAATACCCAAACAAACGATGACGACCGTAGCGATCTGCCCGATGACGACCAACCGCTTCTCGGGTGTCTCGGGCTTGAAACGTTTGTAGAAGTCGATGGTGAACAACATGGCCGACGAGTTGAAAAGCGAAGCCAACGAGGACATCAATGCCGCGAGAATACCGCAAACGACGATACCTTTCAATCCGGCAGGCAGCAGTTTCGAAACGAGCACGGGGAAAGCGGCATCGGCAGCGTAATCGCCGGTGGCAGTGTCGACCAATTCGAATACCGTGCCATCGATTGCGATGCCTTTGGCGTGCATGGCATAGGCAATCATACCCGGGATGAGGAACAGGAAGACAGGCAACAGTTTCAGATAAGCACCGAAAATCGTACCGCGGCGCGACTCGCGCTCGTTACGCCCCGAAAGCACGCGCTGCACGATGAACTGGTCTGTACACCAATACCAGAAACCGATGATGGACGACCCGAGCAGAGCACCCAACCACGGGAAATCGGGGTCTTCGTTGCTGCGAATCAGATTGGCCATCGTATCGCCGTACTGGTTGACCGTCTTGGCCGAACAGATCTCCATCATCTGATCCCAGCCGCCGAGTGCCTTGAACCCGAAGAAGAGAATGAACGCCGACCCCAACAAAAGGATAGGCGTTTGCAGTACGGAGGTCTTCAAGACGGATTCCATACCGCCGACGATGGTGTAAAGCGCCGTGATGAGTACCAGTCCGATTGCCGCAATCCAAAAGAAGTCGATGCCCCACAACTCTTGAATGCCGAACACCTGCTGGAAGACCAGACCGCCGGCGTAGACCGTCACGGCGACCTTCGTCATCACGTAACTGATGAGCGAAATCATCGACAGAATGGTGCGCGACTGCGAATTGTAACGCCGCTCCAAGAACTCGGGCATCGTCAAGACCATGCTGCGGGAGTAAAAAGGCACGAAGACCCAACCCAACAACAGAATCATCCACCCCTGAATCTCCCAATGGGCCATCGCCATACCCGACGAAGCGCCGGCACCGGCAAGGCCGATCAGATGCTCCGACCCGATGTTCGAAGCGAACAACGACGTACCGATGGCAATCCATGTCGCATCGCGACCGCCGAGAAAGTAGTCCGAAGAATTTTCATTCTTCTTACGCAAGACCGTCACCACGATCCAAATCATCACGCCCACGAACAACGCAATGACAATCCAATCTAAAAGCTGCATGTTATTAATTTTACGTAATTATATCCTTGTACTGTTATCTCTTTCCGTTCTTGCTCTCGACCGTCGTTCTTACGGCGTTCCGCCGTATTCGCGTCAATACGTCGAAAAACGGTAGATGCAATGACTGCGATAGGTCTCGTCCGGGCGCAATACGACCGACGGCCAAGCGGGCTTGTTGGGCGAATCGGGATAATGCTGCGTTTCGAGACAGATGGCGGCCCGCTGATTGTAGACGATGCCATGCTTACCGGTCACCGAACCGTCGAGGAAGTTGCCCGTATAGACCTGCACGCCGGGCTCGTCGGTGTAGACCTCCAAGACGATACCCGAGACATCGTTGCGCACCTCGGCGGCTTTCCGCGTGATGTCGCCGGCCGTAGCCAACACCCAGTTATGGTCGTAACCGTTGCCGTTCTTCAACTGCACGAAATCGTAACGGTCGATGTCGTCGCCGATGCGCTTGACCGTACGGAAATCCATCGGCGTACCCTCGACCGGCACGATCTCGCCCGTCGTCATGAAAGTACTGTCGACCGGCGTGAAACTATCGGCGGCAATCCACAGCCAATCGTCGCAAATCGAGGTCGACGGGTCGCCCGAAAGATTGAAATAAGAGTGATTCGTCAGATTGATAATGGTCGGCGCATCGGACGCAGCCTCGTAAGAGATGTCCAAGGCGTTGTCGTCGGTCAACCGATAAGTTACGGTCGCCTCGACAGCTCCCGGGAAATTCGCATCTCCGTCGGGCGAGTACATCGCCAAGACGATATGCGAATCGTCGGCCTCGACCACATCGTAGACCTTATACTGCCAACCATCGGGCCCACCGTGAAGGCAATGCCCGAAATTGTTCTTGGGCAGTTCGTAGACCTTGCCGTCGAGCGTAAAACGCCCCTGCCCGATGCGATTGGCATAACGCCCGATGGCAGCGCCGAAGTCGGACGGGACATGGATGTAATCGTCGATGTTGTCGAATCCCAACACGACGTCGCGCAACTCGCCCACACGGTCGGGCACCATCACGGAGACGATGCGTCCGCCGAAATCGGTGACAGTGACCTCCATGCCGTTGGCATTCGTAAGAGTGTACAATCCGGTGCGACGGCCGTCGATATCAGTCGTAAAATCATCGATGACAAGGCCCGAACGGGTTGTTTGCGGTTCGGTGGCGCACGCACCTGCGCATACGATTCCCGCAATCAACAGGAATTTTCCAAACATATTCATTTTCGGTTTGCTGGTTTTAGGTAGAACAAATCTACAAATTTTTTCCGGAAATAAAAAACGGCCTTTATTTTTGTCCGTCACATCACTCCGCACACCGGACGCACGATGTATCGAATAAAATTGCTACCTTTGCCAAGCGACCGCAAACAATACGCCATGAAAGACGATACCCGACTGAAGCGCAAAGTACGCAATTCCTACATCATCTCGACCGTCAGCATGACGCTCGTGCTTTTTTTGCTGGGATCGGTAGGCTATCTGATGCTCGTGGCGATGGTGGTGGCCGACTCGCTCAAAGAGAGCATCGCCGTGACCGTCGAACTCCGCAACGGGTTGACACCCGAACAACGCGACGGCCTCGCCCAACGTTTTTCGGCCCACGAACTCGTCCGCACGGTGACATTCGTATCGAAAGAGGAAAAGATAGAAGACACCGAATTCCGCAAGTTGTTCGGCTCGCAATTCGAAGAGTCGTTCGATGAAAATCCGCTGCTCGATTCGTTCGAATTGACGCTCACATCGCGTTCTGAAGAACGGGAGGCCGTAGATGCGTTTCTGGCCGAAGCAGAACGCCTCGACGGGGTGAAACAGGTATCGTTTCCGGCCCGTCTGGCCGAACAACTCCACGGCGCAGTGAACAAAATCCGGCTGATTCTGCTGCTGTTCGGCGGCGCACTGCTGGTCATCTCGCTCATCCTGCTCAACAACACCATCCGGCTGGCCATCTTCTCGAAGCGCTACCTCATCAATACGATGAAACTCGTCGGCGCAACGAAGTGGTTCATCATGAAACCCTTCCTGCGGAACAGCATCACACAGGGAATTCTGGCGGGCACGGGAGCCTCGGGACTTTTCATCGCTTCGATATACGGCCTCAACGAGACGGTACCCGGCATGCTGACCGTCGCCGAAAACGAACGGATCGGCATCATCCTCGGCGCAATGATTGCCGGAGGCATCCTGTTGTCGCTGTTCTTCACACGATCGGCGCTGAACAAGTTCATCAACATGAAATCGAACAAGATCCATCTTTATTGACCTATGGCAAAACTCGACAACTCACTCCGCAAGGCGAGCGAAAATCCGCATCTGCCGCTCACACGCCGCAACTACGTCTGGTTGCTCGCCGGATTCGGCATCGTGCTGATCGGCTTCGTGCTGATGGCGGGCGGCGGCAGCGACTCTCCCGATGAATTCAACTACGCGATGTTCTCGTGGAGGCGCATCACACTGGCACCCATCTTGGTCATCGGCGGATTCGCCGTCGAAATCTACGCCATCATGAAGCGCTACTGACACACACAACTTCTTCCAGACACTCACCCCGACTGACACATGGAGACACTGCAAGCCATCCTGCTCGGCATCGTGCAGGGAATCACTGAATTTCTGCCCGTATCGAGCAGCGGGCACCTGCAAATCGCAAAAGCACTCTTGGGCGTCGAACTCGAAGACAACCTGTTGTTCGACGTAACGCTGCACGCAGCCACGGTGCTCAGCACGATCGTCGTGCTATGGAGCGAAGTATGGCGCCTGCTGAAAGGACTTTTTTCGCGCCGGTTCACATCCGAACAAGCCTATGTACTGAAAATCGCCGTTTCGATGATTCCCATCGGCATCGTCGGATTCTGTTTCAAGGACCGCATCGAAGCCATGCTCAACGCACCGTGGATTCTGGCACTGGTGGGCGGCATGCTGCTGTTGACGGCAGCGCTGCTCGCATTCGCCTACTATGCCCGTCCCCGCGAAAAGGAACAAATCTCCTACCGCGATGCGTTCATCATCGGCATCGCGCAAGCCGTGGCAGCGCTGCCCGGCCTTTCGCGCTCCGGCTCGACCATCGCAACAGGTCTGCTCTTGGGCAACCGCAAGGAGGCCGTCGCCCGATTCTCGTTTCTGATGGTGCTGGCACCCATACTGGGCGAGATGATGCTCGAGACAGCGAGCGGCGATCTGACAGCGAGTGTCGGAGGTGCACAACTGACCGCTGGATTCGCAGCGGCATTCGTGACGGGATGCGCCGCCTGCAAATTCATGCTCGAAATCGTCAAACGGGGCAAACTCATCTGGTTCGCACTCTACTGTGCGGCAGCAGGTATCGTCTCGCTGTTTAGCTATTTCTGCTGATGGAAGCTCACCAAGATTTGCGAGGCATCAACTTCGAAGAGGGGTACATCGCCGTACTGGACAAACCGCTGGAGTGGACATCGACCGACGTCGTGCGGAAAATCAAATACACACTCCGCAAATTGGGCTATCACCGCATCAAGGTGGGACACGCCGGCACGCTCGACCCGCTGGCGACAGGTATTCTGCTGGTCTGTATCGGACGGGCGACCAAACTAGTCGACAGCCTGCAAGCCGAAGAAAAGGAGTACGAAGCCGATGTGATGCTGGGCGCGACGACCCCGAGCTACGACCTCGAACACCCCGTCGACCGCACCTATCCGTGGGAGCACATCACGCGCGAAAAAGTACTCGCTGCGCTGCAATCGCTCACGGGAGAACGAATGCAGACACCGCCCCTCTTTTCGGCGAAAAAGGTCGAAGGGACACGCGCCTACGAACTGGCGCGAGCAGGCGAGACGGTAGAACTGCGCCAAGCGAAAATCACGATCTACGAAATGGAACTGCTGGAATACGACCTGCCGCGCATCCGCATCCGGGTGCGGTGCAGCAAGGGCACCTACATCCGTTCGCTGGCCCGCGAAATCGGCGAAGCACTCGACAGCGGAGCCCATCTAACCTCGCTTTGCCGGACGCGGAGCGGCGGTTTCACCCTCGCCCGCTCGCTGCAACTGGACGATTTTTTACAAAAATTGCAAATTCTTGAAACAAAATAGATTTTTCTGCGTATAATCGTTAATTTGGAACTATCCCTACGCAAAAATCATAACGTACGATGAAATTATCGCAATACGGGTACGAATTCGCACCCGAAATGATAGCGAAACATCCTACCGGCAATCGGGACGATTCGCGACTGATGGTCATCGACCGCAAGAAAGGCACGATCGAACACCGCATCTTCAAGGACATTCTCGACTATTTCGAAGAAAAGGACCTCTTCGTGTTCAACGACACGAAAGTCTTTCCTGCACGTCTCTACGGCAACAAGGAGAAAACCGGTGCCGAAATCGAAATTTTCCTCCTGCGCGAACTCAACCGCGAACAACGGCTGTGGGACGTACTGGTCGACCCTGCCCGCAAAATCCGCATCGGCAACAAACTCTATTTCGGCGATGACGACCTGCTGGTCGCCGAAGTGATCGACAACACCACTTCGCGAGGCCGCACGCTGCGATTCCTTTTCGACGGCTCGTACGAGGAATTCAAGGAGGCGCTCTATGCCTTAGGCGAAACCCCGCTGCCGAAATGGGTGCGCGAAAAGGTCGAACCCGAAGATGCCGAACGCTATCAAACGATTTTCGCGTCGAAAGAGGGAGCCGTAGCAGCACCGACCGCAGGCATGCACTTCTCGAAACACCTGCTGAAACGCATGGAAATCAAAGGTGTTGACCAAACGTTCATCACACTGCATGTCGGGCTGGGCAACTTCCGGACGGTGGATGTCGAGGACCTCTCGAAGCACAAAATGGATTCGGAACAATACGTCGTAACCGAAGAGGCGGCCGAAGCAGTCAACATGGCCAAACACGAAGGCCGCAAGGTCGTATCGATCGGCACGACGGTAATGCGGACCTTGGAGACGGTCGTATCGACCAAAGGCATGATCGATGCAGGCGACGGCTGGACGAACAAGTTCATCTTCGCCCCCTACGAATTCACGGTTGCAGACGCGATGGTGACCAACCTCCATCTGCCCTACTCCACACAACTGATGATGGTTGCAGCGTTCGGCGGCTACGACCTCGTGATGAAAGCCTACAAAATCGCCAAGGAAGAAGGTTACCGCTTCGGCACCTACGGCGACGCAATGCTGATTCTCTGACTTCGCACCGAAAGCGGAAATAACGCCAAAAAGCAAGAATGCGGGTTTCGCACTAATAAAAATTTTCGTACCTTTGCACAGATAAACCCCTCGAATATGGCAAGCAAAATCCTGTATGTGTGTCAGCAAATCGCACCCTACTTCCCCGAAGAAGGTGAAGCGTTGCTGTGCCGCCAGTTAGTGCAGGCAATGCAGGAACGAGGCAACGAAATCCGAACGTTCATGCCCCGCTACGGTTGCATCAACGAACGTCGCCACCAGTTGCACGAGGTCATCCGGCTGTCGGGAATGAACCTCATCATCGATGACAACGACCATCAACTCATCATCAAGGTCGCATCGATTCCCGCAGCCCGCGTACAAATCTACTTCATCGACAACGACGACTATTTCGCCCGCAAGGCCGCACTGACCGATGCCGAGGGACTCTACTTTCCCGATAACGACGAACGCGCCCTGTTTTTCGCCCGCGGCGTGATCGAAACCGTGAAGAAACTGCGCTGGATGCCTACGGTCGTCCACTGCCACGGCTGGTTCTCGGCACTGGTGCCCGTCTACCTGAAGACGATGTTCGCCGACGAACCGCTCTTCCGCAATGTGAAAGTGGTCGTCTCGCTCTACGACGATGCGTTCCCCGACCCGCTCGACAGCGGCCTGCGCGAAAAAATCGCAGGTGAAAGCATCAAAAGCAAAAATCTCGCATTGCTCGACACTCCTTCATACGAAAATCTCCATCGGTTCGTTATGAACTATGTCGACGGTGTGGCGATCGGCTCGGAGCAGGTCGATGCCCCGACGCTCGAAATGGTACGCGCGAGCGGGAAACCCGTTCTCGAATACCAGTCGCCCGCCGAAGAGGACTTTTTCGACAATTACATGCGATTCTATGATGCACTTCACGAATAAAACCCGTCATTCGTCGTGCCAACTGGCGCTGACCGCACTCCTTGCGGTCGTGCTCGCCGTTGGCTGCACAACGAAAGACGATACGCTGGGTGCCAACTTGGTACCCGATAACCAACAGATGAAAGCGGGTTACACCGTACTGCAATGGCACGGGCAGGACAATCCGAAACAATACGTCCTCACACGGCTTTATCAGACCGATTCGATTGTCACATCGAATCTCACGACCGGCTACATCGGGACGATGCACAATGACACAATCGGCTTGCGAACGGCAGGATTGCTGTCGCAATTCGCCAGCTACTATCTGGTAGATGACGGTTATTTCGGCTATATGCCTATCTTCGACTCGGCACAGATTCTGCTCTCCGTCACAGGATACGGCAAGGATACGCTGACCACGCAGACATTCGAAGTCTACGAGGTCGTCGACAATGCCTATCTCACGGAAAAACCGATAAATACGGGCAGCGACAAACGCGACAGCGTGTTCTACAT